>CALBDB010000023.1 GCA_937927755.1 uncultured Lysobacterales bacterium | reverse complement strand
CAGGTTAAAAATGTAGACGACTTCCGCGAATTCCACCAGGCTGAGGCTGAGCAGCATTTATTGAAGCTGCAGCAAGTGGCGCGGGAACGGAAGAATACCTTTGAGTCATTGATGGATGCGGCCAAGGCGTGCTCGCTCGGGAGTATGAGCCATGCGCTTTATGAGGTGGGGGGGGAGTACCGTAGGAATATGTAGCTGATGAACGGGTAAATGCCTGAGATTTACCCGGTCAGTTTACCCACAACACATTGGGAATGATGCCATTGTGCGTCGCAGCAATCCGGGCGAATACTCCAGGTATTTGTCCGGGCCACGGGAGCCGCTACTTGCCGGCATATGTAACGAAAGAATTTGATGAGTATCTGAAGTGCGGAAGGCTGGAGCACGGTTTTCTCAGGGTGCGGTGCGAATCCTGCCACGATGAAAAACTGGTCGCCTTCAGCTGTAAGAAGCGAGGTTTCTGCCCCAGTTGTGGTGCGCGCCGCATGGCCGACAGCGCTGCACTTCTGGTTGACGGAATCCTGCCTTATGAACCCATGCGTCAGTGGGAGCTCAGCTTGCCGTTCCCGCTCCGCTTTCTGTTTGCCAGTAACCCTCATGTCATGACCGGGGTGCTGGGCATCGTCCACCGCGCCATTGCCACGCACCTGGCACGCAAGGCAGGTTTCACAAAGGCTACGGCACAAACCGGCGCCGTGACCCTGATCCAGCGTTTTGGTAGCGCACTGAATCTTAATATACATTTTCATATGTTGTTTCTGGATGGGGGTTTACACCGAGGGCAAATATGGATCTTCACGGTTTCGTCGGGTTAAAGCCCCGACCAGTGATGAACTGTCTAAATTAACGCATACCATCGCTCACCGTGTCGGCTGTTGGGAAGTTCCATTACCTACCGCATCGCCACGGGACCACAGCAAGGGCGCAAGGTCATGACTTTGCAAAGCTTGCCGGATTCTGGAGAAGACCCGTTTACAACCAGGGTTGGCAATGTGGCTGGTTTTTCGCTGCATGCCGGGGTAGCCACCAGAGCCAGTGAACGGGCGAAACTGGAACGCTTGTGCCGCTACATCACCAGGTCGGCAGTATCCACAAAGCGGCTATCGATGACGCGCAACGGCAGGGTGCGCTACGAGTTGAAAGCGCCCTGGTGCAATGGCACGACCCATGTGGTTTTTGAGCCATTGGATTTTATCTCAAGGTTGGTCGCACTGGTCCCCAAACCACGCGTAAATTTAACCCGTTTTCACGGTGTATTCGCACCCAACCGGAGCAATCGGATTACACCTCCATTCAAGAGCGTATCCAGCAACCCACAGAAACCTGTCTGAGACCCTTTGCCGAAAAGGAAGCTAATGGTATTCCATTCAACCTCAGAGACTACCTGGAACTGGTGGATTGGGGTGGCAGAGAGGTCAAGCGACACAAACGCGGTTACATACCTGCTTGTACACCGCCCATACTGACCCGGTTGAGAATGGATGCCGCACCGGTACTCGATTATCTTGCCAAAGATGATGCCCCCGGGTTTGGTGCACTAGGACCGGTCGGTAGGTTAAAAGCATTTGCCAGGTCAGTGGGCCGAAGCTTTATCAAGGGTCACGCTCTCGGCGACAGGCTTTGTCCTGAAAGGGCGCATTAACAATTCGGGTTTTTTCAGCGTGGGCACCAAGCCGCACAGGCTTGGCTGAATCGAACCAGTTTCCAACTAAACTCCTTAATACACCAGGGTTCCGTCACATGGCGCTTGGTTCGTAGCAAAATTGCGCTCACTGAGAGTGAATCCAGCCTAATTTGAATTCGTTTCCTTCGCGAGGGTCATTGGTGTCCGTGTTCTTTCCGTTTCTTTCGTGAGGGTCATGGGTGTCCGTGTTCTTTTGATGCTGGGTGTCCGTGTTCTTTGTTCATTGATGCAGCGCACAAACCAGGAAAGATCACACAATCGGTTGCGCCAGGTTGAGAACAGCTCTTGGACCCGCTCAAGTTCAGTTTCAGTCAGATCGGCATTGCCCAGGTACTGATGCATCAACAGGGGGCCGGTGAAGATCTGCATCCAGCGCCGGGCGATTTCTTCGTCTGACCATTCCCCGACCTGGTCAACATCAATCCGGATCACGATGTGATAGTGGTTACTCATGATGGCGTAGGCGCACAAATCAATGGCAAATACCGAGCACAGCAACTTGATACGGTCAATGATCCACTGGCGGTGGTGTTCAAAGCTGAAGCCCGATATCGAATCCTCGCCACAAAGGAAGGCGCGCCTAACGCAACGGGAGATGCAGTGGTAATACGGCGTGTCTTCGATGAAGACCTGGCGATATCTTGGTTCTGGCATGGAACAAGTCTGACTAAAGAGGCATTCTGCCGATAGGGTCAAACGCCGCTAAATTCTGTAGGGTAATTCATAAGCTATGGGTGTCCTGACTTTTCTGTCGCTCCGTTTATCTATAAGCTATGGGTGTCCTGACTTTTGTGCTGACTTTTATGTCCTGACTTTTCCATCCTGACTTTTCCAGTCTAAGCGGCCATTTGGAGTTTTACTCGACGCGTGCAATAATCATACGGCACTTCATCGTTATGGACGACCCAGATTGCTAGTGAAAGCGATGCCTTGATGGCATATGGGGGTGTTTTACTATATTAACTTACTGGAGAAATCACAGTGTCAAAAGAGAACATTCATGGTTATTTATTAAGGGGTTTGCTGGCAGCGTTGCTGCTTATCCCATCAACTCTGGTATTTGCCGCCGGCTTAACGGACGGACTTTCCGTACCTCGCGCCGATGCTAACCAGATAGCAGAACAAAAAGAACAGGCAATTTACATCGTCCGCATGGCGGATGACCCTGTAGTTGCCTATGACGGAAGCATAGCTGGCCTGAAGGCCACGAAACCAAAGAGGGGTCAAAAAATCGATCCAAACAGCTCCAAGGTTTCGAATTATGTTAATCATCTCAGCAATACACATCGAGCTGCTCTCGCCGGGGTTGGCGGTAAGAAGATCTACGATTATTTCTACAGCTTCAATGGCTTCGCAGCACGTTTGAACGGTTCTCAGGCAGCACGCCTGGCTGCAATGCCGGGTATTGTTTCCGTTGAAAAGGATGTGATGCTCCAACTCGATACCAACCGCACACCCGATTTTCTCGGCCTTACCGAGCCAGGTGGTTTATGGGATCAACTGGGTGGCCCAGAAAATGCCGGCGAAGGTGTCATCGTTGGCATTATCGATTCCGGTATCTGGCCTGAAAACCCCAGCTTTTCAGACCGCGATGAAAACGGTAAGCTGGTTTTCCGTCAAATCCCCGGATGGTATGGACGTTGCCGCCCCGGTGAAGACTTCCCGGCTTCTGACTGTAACCAGAAATTGATCGGAGCCACCTGGTATAACTCCGGTTTTGGTGGTGATGCTGGTACGAAAGCCCTTTTCCCTTATGAGTTTATTTCACCTCGTGACGCCGACGGTCATGGTAGTCATACTGCCAGCACTGCTGCCGGTAATTACGGTGTGGAAGTGTCTGTTGGCACTAACGATTTGGGTATGATCAGTGGCATGGCGCCACGTGCGCGCATTGCCGCTTACAAAGTATGCTGGGGTGTTGGCGAAGGTGGTTGCTTCGGTTCTGACAGCGTCGCTGCCATAGACCAGGCGGTGGCTGATGGTGTCGACGTACTTAACTTCTCCATCAGCGGCACCCGCACCAATTACCTGGATGCGGTCGAAGTCGCTTTCCTGTTTGCAGCTGACGCTGGTGTTTTCGTCGCAGCATCTGCCGGTAACTCCGGCCCCGGCGCTGGAACTGTGGCCCACATAAGCCCATGGTTGACCACAGTGGCAGCCGGAACTAAGGACGATTTCTACGCAGGCGCGGTAACTTTAGGTGATGGCAGCATTTATGAAGGTGCATCACGTGCAACGGCCGTTTCAGGTGACATGGTTTATGCCGGTGATGTTGGTGATAACCTCTGTGCTGTCGGACTGCTCGACCCAACAGCGGTCGCCGGTAAAATCGTTGTTTGTGACCGTGGCGCGTATGCCCGTGTCGCGAAAAGCTTTGCCGTTCAAATCGCCGGTGGTATCGGCATGGTCTTGGCAAATGTAGGACCTGGCTCACTCAACGCGGATCTGCATTATGTCCCGAGTGTTCATGTTGATTCGGCTTCTGGTGATGCCATCCGCGCCTATGCACAAGGTCCCAGCGCCACTGGCTCACTCGAGGGTAACTATTTCTTGGAAGTCGAAGCGCCTTATGTTGCCGGCTTCTCTTCACGCGGCCCGAACCAGGCCGGCGGTGATTTGCTGAAGCCAGATATCCTGGCGCCCGGTCAGGATGTTTTAGCGGCTGTTTCACCATATAGCGCCGGTCAAGACTGGGATTTCTACAGCGGCACTTCCATGTCAAGCCCGCATGTTGCAGGTCTTGGCGCACTGCTGACTGACGCACATCCTGACTGGACACCGGCGATGATGAAATCAGCGTTGATGACCACTGCGACCACCGTTACGAACGCGGGCAACCCGATCCCTGGTGGTCCCTTTGCTTATGGTGCAGGTCATGTCGTGCCAAACAGCGCGGTTGACCCGGGCCTTGTGTACAACGCAGGCTTTATCGATTGGTTGGGTTTCCTCTGCGGAACCGGTCAACTAACTGCCGCTTATTGTCCTGCTATCGGCATTGATCCCAGCGACCTGAATTATCCTTCAATTGCAATCGGTGAACTGGCCGGTGAGCAAACGGTTGTACGTACGGTTACCAACGTGGGTGTCGCCGGCACTTACGAGGTATCTGTCGACGCACCTTTTGGTGTTGACGTAGTGGTAGCGCCGACCAGCCTGACCCTCGCCACCGGTGAGTCAGCCAGCTACACGGTGACATTTACCACCAACGGCAGCGCCACGATTGGCGCCTATACCAATGGCTCCCTGACCTGGTCCCATGGTCCCCACAGTGTTACCAGTCAGTTGGTTGTGCGTCCCGTGCAGTTGGCTGCGCCGGATGAGCTTGCCGCCAGTGGCACGGATGGCTCGCTCTCATTTGATGTGACCTTTGGTTACAACGGCGATTACACTGCCGCCACGCATGGTCTAGAGCCGGCGACTATGCAGGATGGGAACGTCGTTGACGACCCAGCCAATAACATCAATGACGCTCTGGCAACCGGCGTAGGTGTGACGTTTGAGCTTGTCTCTGTGCCGGCCGGCACCGCCTTCACCCGTTTCTCACTGTTTGATGAGTACACAGATGGCGATGATGATCTCGATCTTTATGTGTTTTATCAGACGGGTGCCTTTGTTGGTGGAAGTGGCTCGGCGACTTCAGCCGAACAAGTGGACGTGTTATTTCCTGCACCAGGAACTTACATTGTCGCTGTTCACGGCTGGCAAACTGATGGTCCGGATGCAAATTATACCTTGTTCGACTGGTCAATCTCCGCCACCCCGGGTGGCAGCCTGAGCCTCGATTCTGCTCCGGCCTCCGCTACACTTGGAGCCACGGAAAGCATCGATTTAAGCTGGGCTGGTCTCGGTGTTGATATGAAATACCTCGGTGCTGTTTCGCACAGCGATGCCGGCGGTGTTTTCGGTTTTACACTGATAAACGTCTGGACCGACTAAACGCTCTACGGGCATTAGCCTGAAAATAAAAGGGCCGGCAGTTTTCTGCCGGCCCTTTTTGTTTACTCTGGTATTTAGTACCACGGCAAGAACTTGCAGGGTCCATGATATGAATTAAAGCGAAAGACCAGCTTGGCCTTTCAATTTGACCCGGTTTCACAGTGTAATCGCGCCCAACAGCAAGCATCGTGCGCTTATCACCCCGGCCAGGCGGCGCAGGGTGAAGAGAAAACACCCCTCGAAGGGCGTTTGTCTATGACCTGGGCACGACGGTTGCAGCGGGTGTTCGCGATTGACAAGGTGAATTGATGCGTAGCATCAAGAGAGAGGGTGCCTTGGGGTAGATTGATACCTGCAGCGAATGCGGTGGCGATGTTCGCACGGGAGGGTTTGTGAGTACGCCGGCAATTGGGCTGATTTGGGGTGAGGCTGGGCTCTTCAGTCACGGGATTGTTGGGATTTGGAGGGATCTCGCTCCGAAATGGCTGAAAAGCAGGTGTGGAGAGGCAGGTTGGTAGACGGACATTGCATGGAAAAGGGTGTTTATTCTACTTATACGCTCACCTTGATGATTGAAGTAGGGTCACCAGTTTGTCGTGGGGCAGAGCCTTTATTGTTCCTTTAAAACCGGTTACGTCTTCGGCCTGCAACAACGAGTTATAGATTGCTTCTTCCGTGGCTTCAGCAACTGCCTGGAACAGGGGTGACATCTGGTTGTTAGCGAGTTCGGGGTTTGTTTTGATGGTATCGACGGCACGGCGCCTGGCGCCAGGGGCGTTTGAAAAGGCAATAACATAATCACCGGAACCGTTGGTCATGCTGGCACCGGTTCGGGCCAGGCCTGAAATTGCGCGTTTTGCCAGCCGCTCCAGGTTCCGGTCGCTCAATGGTGCGTCGGTTGCAACGATTACCATGATTGAGCCATCTGCGCTGCTGTCATCCGCCAACTCGTCTTTCAGGTAATACTGCTGCAGGGCTCTACCCACCTGGACACCATCCATACTGAGTACGCCTCCAAAATTACTCTGGACAAGCACACCAATGGTAAATCCCCCCAGGTTTTTGGGCAGAACCCGGCTGCTGGTGCCAATACCCCCTTTAAAGCCAAAGGCAACCGTGCCTGTTCCTGCGCCTACGGCACCTTCATCCACGCGCCCGCTCTTGGCGTTGCTTATGGCATCGATGAAATGGTCCCTGGTCAATGCCCGTGCCCGGATGTCATTCAGATAACCGTCGTTGGTTTCGCCTACTATTGCATTTACCGATCCAACGTCTTCATTCCCCGGTTGCGCAAGCGTCCACTCCACCAGGGCAGCGACACCTTCTGCGACATTCAGGGTATTGGTCAATGCAATCGGTGTTTCAATTTCACCCAGTTCCTGCACCTGGCTCAGACCGGTCAGCTTGCCGTATCCGTTGGCTACGTGGATTGCAGCGGGGATTTTGTTCTGTCGCAAATTACCCTTGGCGGGGATGATGACCGTGACACCGGTGTTGATTCGTTCGCCATCCTGAACCGTGATCTGACCGACCCTTACGCCGCTCACGTCGGTGATGGCGTTCAATACACCGGGTTTGAAAATACCCGGAGATATGCCAAAGTCACGGGCACGTTGCTTTTCGCCGGCAACGACAGAAGTTGAAATAATGACCGACGCGAGCAACAGCCCAGTTACTTTATTCATTTGATTTTTCCTTGTGTATTCAGAGGGGTTAGGTTCATTTATCAATAAACAAACCTGGCTTCTGAGCTGATTGTAGGCGTTATTTTGATTGTCGCAGAGTCAGACCTACCACGACACCTGCATGATCAGATGGCCACAGGCCGTCAACCGTTCGGTCATCCTGCCGGTCACCGGCAACCTCGGCGTGTACTCCCCGCAGGAAGTGTGGTCCCTGCGGACCAGCCAATGGGGGTCTTACCCATACGTGGTCTATCCTCCGGTCCAGCCAGGACACAGCATTCATCAACAGGTCGGCCTGGCAGCAGGTATAACCGGGGCCCGGGGCGCCATTGCGTACCGTCCAGCTGTCTGTGTAGCCGTTTCCGGCCATGACCGCATAGGATGTTGGACAGAGCCCTGGGGTGTCGAATGCGGGTGGTAGCATGCAATCCACCAGTGGGCCATCATCCGGGCCGGAGTTCAGGTCTCCCACCACCACCACTATCTCGTCACCGAAGGTGCCGGCCATGCCATTGAGAATCTGTGTCAATTCATATGCCTGTGCAAACTGGAAACCATTGGCGAAGGGGTTGCCATCAACCTCGAGATGCGTGTTGGCAAACCGGTAACTGCGACCCTCAATGTCGACATCAACAATGTTGTAGCCACGTGTGAAAACGATCGGGCCTGAAGGTGTGGGCACCGGGAAATTGGCCTGGTAATTGCCGGATATTGAAAGCGTTACCTCAACGTCCGAGCGGCTAAGTGTGACGTCATAGTCGGTCAAACGGGCATCAAATAACGGGTAAGGGCAATCAAGAAGCCCCAGGTTGAGTGTTGGCAATTCGACATCAGCATTTTCGGCTATGGCTGCTACATCGTAGGACAAACCACGCGCTGCCAACGAATCCAGCAGTATTTGCAGGTAATCCGCATAAATGTCCGTGGCGTTGGGTGTCGGGTCATTTGGCGGAAATACGATATCATCGGGGCACTGCGTGCGGATCAGTGAAACTTCCTGTAATCCAATCAGCTGTGGCTCGTGTTCAAGGACAAGGTCCGCAATGGCCTCGGCGCGCTGTTGGAAGTCTGTCATCTGAATATCGCCAAAAATCATTGCAGCGTTAAACGGTACGTCTTCGGGTGTGCCCTCCAGAATCTGAAACAAGTTGGCACCGACGTAAAGATTTTGGGTCATAACGTCGATGCGGCCGGAGTAGCTACCCTGACCTTTACCAGCCACCGCTGACTGCGAAAGGCAGAATGCCAAGAGTACACCAAGGGTGGATTTCAAGATGGTTATAAAGCGCATGCGGGATACCCCTGTAGAATAAAGTGAGGATTTCTTAAGTATAGGAAAGTTTGGGGTTTTTGTCAGAACACAATAAGCCGGGCTGCACAGTTGATCAGTCACCGGGTTTTTCAGGATTTGCGAATTTTTCTACATGGTTTCCGTTCCAGAAACCACGGGCGATACAAGAGACTTATTGTATCTCGATAATTACATGCTCGACGTCCCAGGCTGGTCTCTTTGGTGCCGAAGCCAAGGGTAAACCTGACTCGTTTTCACGGTGTATTCGCGCCCAACAGCAAGCATCGTGCGCTTAACACCCCGGTCAGGCGGCGCAGGGTGAAGAGAAAACACCCTTCGAAGGGCGTGTGTCTATGACCTGGGCACGACGGTTGCAGCGGGTGTTCGCGATTAACAAGGTGAATTGATGCATAGCATCAAGAGAGAGGGTGCCCTGGGGTAGATTGATACCTGCAGCGAATGCGGTGGCGATGTTCGCACGGGAGGGTTTGTGAGTACGCCAGCAATTGGGCTGATTTGGGGTGAGACCGGGCTCTTCTTTTGTTTGGCCTGTTCGAGCACTAATCAACATCAGCTATGTGGGACCGTGCTTGCTTCCCGCCATTGCGATCAATTAATAACGCGCTCGATTGTTTCTGGCCGCCAGGCAACCAATTTGAATCAAATAACCACAACCACGCTAATATTTATAGAAATATAAGCCCGAAGTAAATGTTGTGGGCCGAGTTCTTACTTAGTCTTTGTCTTTGTCTTTATCTTCGTCGTTTTTGCCCTTTCGAGCATCCTGTTTACAGTCTCTTTTGTCTTTCCCTGCAACACCCTCATCATCTCTACAATCACGACGATCCTCACGGTTGTCTGAACGGCCCCTGTCGTCCTGTCGATTATCACGCCGATCCTTTGAATTTGTGGCGGCCAGGAAATAGCTTGCCTGGAGTTCCGCGTCAGACGCATTGCTCACCACGGTGCCAAAACTCGCCTGGATGTGGCTGCTTGCCACACACATCATGATAAATATTGTGATCATTAATTTACGAAAGACCATAACTGCTCCCTGATATTGGTTGATGATGTGTGAAAATTATAGCACCAGCTGAGTGAAACGCGACTGACAATGCGCACAGTATTTGTTTGGATCAAGTGATTGCACTCACTCGAATTGACCTAGCCTGAAAAAACTGGTCCAGGTTTCAAGTGTCATAACGGGAGGGTGCTTATTCAGGCAAAAAATACCAACTATAATTCTAGCATATTCGAAATTATAGATTGCTATTAGCTGGACTTGCTGTCGGGGTTTTCCGGCCCGGCGCGGATAACGGACAAACGCTATGGGCGGGTTTCGAGCCCTGAGGCGGGGCCTTCATACCATAAAAACTCTCGATACTCGGGCGTACTTGCGCTTGGCACATCCGGCTCCAGCTCAAGTATGAAGGAGATTCTTAGCTTGGTGATCTGGTGTTCCGGGTGCTGGTGATTCCAGTCCCGGCCGATCACCCCCGGCAGGAACTCTCTCAAAGAAGATGCGAACCGCAGGTACCGGTAATAAACACGCCACCGAACGTTGGGATACAGTGCGACGACCGGGTAGGGTTTTCGATTGATCACACCATCAAATGGCACTCCTCCTTCAAGCAGACTGATCTCCTGGCCGTTACTCAAAGTCCCGACAATCACGTGCCATCCGCTTATTGATCCTCCCCCCCGCTGGAACATGGCCCAATGCTGGTGCAGCTTCGCAATTCGCCCGATCCACCCGATGCTGCCGAACATCCTTTCAACGGCGTAGTCCAAGTGCATCAGACGAGGTACAAAATTGCCCTCAGGCCCTTCGCTCATCCAGCTCACACTATTCTTCCTTGCATAGTCATTAATCTTCAGCGTCGTAATATTCCAGGCCAGGGCATAGATAAACAACCCTAACACCAGAACCTGAACCAGCCCGTATGTCCACCTTCCCCACGGTTCCGGCTCGGGCCGCGCATCGCGGTGAAATACAGCCGACAATCGCGCCCTCGCTGCACTGGCGATTGGCTGTAAAGTATTGCCAGGCTTAAGTCCTGTTGTAAGGCGATCCCAGAATCCACTTGGCAGGAACAACATCAATCCGCTAAGGCCCACGTACTGAAACACCCCCGTTGCCAGGAACAACTCGATTGCCACATGGAACCCGGCGAGGAGGAGGATCGCTAGCGCACGGAACCATAGCGTCGCCCACGGAACGAAGAGCAGGATTGGTATGAGGAATTGAAACCAGGGGACAACCAGGCTGGCTTGCTCCAGGAATTGAGGGTATTCCAGGAAGTGATGGGCCAATGGCTTCGAAAACATGTCCGTGGACAAGGCAAGGTACAATCCTTCGCCGTTTTGCCAAATTTCGTTCCTCTTGAACAGGCTGGAAAAGAAGTACAGCATGAACATCTGAATCAAAATCGCTACAGATGCCATTGATAGATGGCGGCCCGGCCCGCCTTTTGCCACAACGCCTCGCAATCGGTCGATCGACCAATAGCAACCCAGCGGCAGAAACATCGACCAAAACAACAGCATTCGCAGCAGATGGTCGGCGCCGTATTGAAGCATGGGATTACGCGCGTGCAGAGATGTCAACAGGAGCCACGAAAGCACTACCGCCAGGCGCGTGCGGTAGCCAAGGATTAATGCGACCGCACACGCGACCGCACACGCAAACAGGATGGTTTGTCCGGCGACACTGCCCGTCAACGCGTGGAGCGACCAATGCCATTCGCTCAAGAGAAACAACTGCCACAAAGCTTCCCGCGGCAGTACACCGAGGTCGCTGTAGTGCTGCTGGATATCCGAGCCGCGAGTCAGTAAATCCACCAGCAGGACCAATCCGATGCAAATGCGAAACAAGGCCAGGGATCGCTCGTCAATGGCAAACAAGCGCGAGAGAACCCCTCCCATTCCATGATCGTGTTTCTGCGGCCCACTCAACGAGTTTTGCATGACAACACCTAATATCCTGTTTGTTCTGGCCGGGTCGAAACAAGCTGTCAGATTTTTGGCTCGATTCGTTCTAACACGCCTGTCTTACTGACTTGTGGCATGGTCCGCCAGCCTTCGTTTGTTATCTCTTTGAGGGTAGCATGCAGTCCGGCTATGCCTGCGTAATCGATCAGGACATCGACTTTGTCCATGCCTGAATGAGCATCAGGGAACAGTCGGGCCACGTCATTTTCTATTGTGACATTGTGACCTGTCCGCATTGAATGATCCAGTTGTTAAGTTAGTTGATGCTGTTGGGCCTGGTAATGATAGGCCTTGGTTCTGGATGTACCCCTATGTCAGTATTCAATAAATGAAACATAATGATCACACCGAAAGCAGCAAACTAAATTGAACATTCAATGACAAGCAAAACAAAAATCCCGGGTGAAGGGGGCATCATTCTGTTTGATGGCGTTTGCCACCTTTGCGAACGCTCGGTGCAGTTTGTAATTCGCCATGACCCCTATGCGAGGTTCATGTTTGCACCGCTACAGTCCGATTATGCGCACGGGCTGATCGAAGAACAGGGCTTCGGCAGCGAAGAGCTTCCCGGCGATGATCTCAACTCATTTGTATTAATTGCCAATGGCAAGTCCAGTTTGCGAAGCGATGCCTGGCTCAGCATTTGCGCTCAACTGGATGGCTGGCCATCCTTGCTCAGGGTATTCCGGATCGTTCCTCGCTTTATACGTGATGCGGTCTATGATTTCATTGGCCGGCACCGATATCAATGGTTCGGCAAGAAATCAGGGTGCATGATTCCTGCGCCCGACATCCAGCAACGATTCAGGCAATAGAGGATGGAAACTGGCGAAAAACAGAACCGGATTTGCTTGCTTCAATATTTTCAGGTGTAATATTGAAAGAAGACAAAGAAACTCAAGCATAAAAATTTAGCAAGTAAAAACAGTATTTTGAATCCCAATTCGGAGAATTTCCTAATGAAACGTGCTTTTTTGTATAGATTTGCTTGCAATCCAAGGATCGTGGGGCCGTGAGTAACGCCAGCACGGGTCCGCTTTCGGGTGTGCGCCAGTTGTCAGAGACGGCAGCTTCAACCCACATGCCTTCAACCGATGCCGGCCGGCCGGTAGCCAGGAAGAGCGGATCGGGCTCTGTCAGGAAAAGCGGGTCGGGCTTTATCGTGTCGCGGACCTACGATTCCGTGTTTTTCATCTTCGCGCCGGTCCTCGCATTCTTGCTCGTCGAGTTCGTTGCCAACTGGGACTGGGCCCTTGACCGGCATTTGATTCTCGGCGTCGAGCAGACCCCGGTACTTTTCTTCATTACCGTCTGGACGAACGCTCATCTCTTTGCAGTGGTATTTCGTAGTCATGCCAACCCAAACATCTTCTTTCGCCACCGGTTCTCCTTCATCGGCGTGCCAATACTGCTTTTCATAGGCTTCCTGGTGTCCGACTGGCTGATTATCACCGGTATGCTGGTGTCGGGCTTGTGGGCGGTCTACCACCTCGGGATGCAGAATTTTGGCCTCAGCCGGATCTACGATGTTCGGCGGGGGAATCCCCCGGAAATGGGCCGCGTTCTTGATTATTGGTTTCAGCAGTTCATCAACCTGGGGCCGTTTCTTTTCGGGTTCTGCTTGATGCCGTCGCTTTATGCGGTGCGCCGCTACCGGGAAGTGGGCTGGGAGGAGCCCACAGTCTGGTTACGCTCCTTCAGTACGGTCCACAGCGAGTTCACCGCGTACATTGTCTCCGCGGGGCTGATTTTCATGGCCTTTTACCTTTACTCTTACTGGCGGCTGACTCAACAGGGTTACCGACCATGCCCGCAGAAAATAGTGCTGATGGTGTCGACAGGAACCGCCTCCGTGGTGGCCTGGGGATTCCTCCCGGCTTGGAAGGCGTTCTTCGTCATGAACTTCTTCCACGCGCTGCAATACTTCGCGCTCGTCTGGTGGACCGAGAAGGCGAACATTCGACGCTTGGCCAGACTCGAGAACGTGGCGGGCGGTATGTGGCTGGCGCTCTGTGGGTTCGTGGCGACGACACTCATTGTGGGGATCAGCTCACAACTCTACGGCAATGATTACATCGCTTTACGCTGGACTGCCTCAATGGTACTCGTGATGGCGCTCATGCATTACTGGTATGACGGCTTCATCTGGTCCGTCCGCAAGCGCGAAGTCTAACCGTCATTTCTGTATTGACTCGATTCAGACTCAGAAAAGCTTACAGTTCAGGCCCTCCAGCACTCAAAGTGGTGTCATCAATGGCGCTTTTACGTAAGCAATAATCATTATCATTAGCATTTACAAAAATTTGGGCTATACTCATCTATGTACCTTGAGTATTCCGCTTAGGGGGAAAGAATAAAAATACCGGAGAGCTTCATGAAATTAATGAACGTACTTTTTGTTTCCGCTTTAATGTTATTTGCATCGGCTGCACATGCCGGGCCTAGAGAAAAAGACCGGCAAATTGACCGGCAAAATGTTGCCGGACCAAGAGCAGACTGGCAAGCCGTAGCGGATGCGGTGGCGCTCACCGGGCACGAGGCCGCGGCGGCGGATATGGAGGCCGCTTTGAGCGCAATGACGGACGAAGAACTTTATTTGGGCTACGGGCAGATGGACCTTGTTGGGCTTGCCGAAGCCTTTGTGAACACCGCAGAAGCTTTCAATGCCGTAGAAAAAACGTACCCTGGGGCGAGGGACTATACAAAAAGCATAAAAGGCGGGAATAGCGTTGAAAAAATGGACTCCGGGAATCAGGTCCCCCTGAGCCCTGGCCTCCCGCCTGCGGAAGGCTATCCAGGTGGAATTTGTCCCTTTAGCCCCGGCCGGTCGAATGCCGACGACTTACTTATAGCAGTGGACGCCATTGCCGCCGCCAATGTAGCACTGGAAATCGCTCAGGGAATCTGGTCTGTCGCTGATCGCGGGTGTACTACAGTTGCTGTTGCTATTGGTGCCGTCGGGAACCCACAGAACGCTCTTTGTATCATTACAGACACCGCTTTGTTCGTTGCGAATGCAGTGGTGACCACGGCAGAGGCCGTTGTTGATCACATTGCCTTCTGTGATGGTGCAGTAGACTCAGCCGAGATCGAAGGTGCGTATGAGAGAGCGGGACACATCCACGATGATGTGGAGGCGCATGACGCCAACATCGACGCTGACCTGGTGGCACACGACGCCAACATCGATGCTGATTTGATTACACATGACACAGATATCAAGGCATTACTGGCGAATCTTCAGGATGCAGTAGATGAAAACCAACGGTTGATAAAGATCACCATGAGCCGCCAACAAGAGATCATGCGCCTGCTGGTCACGCCCAGCGGACAACGCGAGATCAACCAGGAAGTGTTGACGTGTACAGGCTTGGGTGATGATTGCCCGATATATCCAGCCTTACAGCTATGTGATAATGGCTCTCTGAGTTGGAACTGTGATAACTAGCAGCCATGTTCAACGAGTGCCGGTCTGGGTAATGGATTGCCGGCACTACCTGTTGCCGGGAAGGTAGTTCTATCCCGGACTGTTAAATCCCACAAAGTTAGGTATAAGGGCTGCCAGCGATTGGCGGCCCTTTTACTTTCATCCATTAGAAACCCCCGGCTCCCTTTCTTACACCATGCATGGTGCCCACTCCTGGTGGGGTGCAAAAAAGTTAATTTGCCAATACCATCTTGATGATCGGAAACGCGGATTTTACAAACTTCGCAAAACAAGGGAGACACTTTTGTGGTAGGTGTTGTTTGAGAGAACGATCACCTGTGTTTCTTTCAACGTGTAGAAGGTCTCACCGTTGAGCAGTTCATAACGCATCCGTCCATTGAAAGATTAACAGTAACCACATTCCCAGGGGCTGCCCGGCGTAATATATGCAGTCCTTGCACCCATGACTCTCAGAGTAAAAGCGATGGGTGTCCTGACTTACTGATATATGCAGTCTTTGCACCCATGACTCTCAGAGTAAAAGCGATGGGTGTCCTGACTTACTTCGCCCTGTTTTTTTGGGAGGACTCTCCGTACCATGTGAAGCTGTACCCGAACCATGGACACGAACCCATGCCCACGACCGTATCGCGCCGACAGTTCATCAGGGCCGCCACCACCCTCGCGGCCGGCACCGCAAGCTGGAACCTCACCGCCGGCGAGCGGGATGACAAACCGTTGTTCGGCATCTCCCTCGCCCAGTGGTCCCTCCACCGGAAAATTTCCGGCATAAAGCCCGGTGACACCCCGCCGTGGCGCATGTTCGACAAACTCCGCGAGGATACCGACGCCCACATGCGCGGCGATCTGGATCCGCTGGATTTCCCGGCCTACGCGCGCGAGCAGTTCGGCATCGGTGCCGTCGAGTACGTCAACACCTTCTACTTCGATAAAGCGCGCGACGAGGCCTACCTGGGCAATCTCGACCGGCGCGCCCGTGACGCCGGCGTGAAAAGCCTGCTATTCATGTGCGACGGCGAGGGCCTGCTCGGCGCGCCGGATGCGACGCAGCGCTCGCAATCGGTCGAAAACCACCACCGCTGGATCGATGCGGCGGCCTTCCTCGGCTGCCACTCCATCCGGGTGAACGCCGGTTCCGATCCGAAGTTGCCTGCGGAAGAACAAAAGAAGCTGGTCGTCGACGGTTTGAGCAGGCTCGCCGACTACGGCGACCGCCAGGGCATCAATGTCCTCATCGAAAACCACGGCGGCCTGTCGAGCGACGCGTCCTGGCTGGTGGGCGTGCTGGAGGCCATCGACCATCCGCGTGTCGGGACTCTGCCTGACTTCGGCAACTTCAAGATTTCCACGTTCAGGTCTTACGATCCGTACGAGGGAGTCGCCAAACTGATGCCCTTCGCGAAGGCCGTCAGCGCCAAGTCGCACCACTTTGAAGAAATCGGCGGACCCGAGCTGAGCCTGGACTACCACCGGCTGATGAAAATCGTGCTGGATGCGGGTTATCGCGGCTATGTCGGCATTGAGTTCGAAGGCGCCGACAACCTGACCGAAGACGAGGGCATCCGGGCTACGCAGGTCCTGCTCGAGTCGATCCGGGACGAGCTTGCTCCCTAGTTGGCGCGCCTTATCCTGCCCACAAACCAGTAAGCCAACAGAAGGAATGCGGCAAACCCAACAGTCTCTGCAAGCCATTCGGGGCCTAACCACCCCGTACCAATGCCATCGGGCTTGCGGTTCAACACGAAGGCGACGCCCGCGATGCCAACACCCAGCAACCCTTCTCCACCCACGAAACCTGAGCTCAGCAGCACGCCACGTTCCCGCCGGCTCTCCAGGTCTTCCTGGTTGGCAGCCCTCTTTTCCATGTAATGCCGAATCATTCCACCCAGGAATATCGGCGTCATGGTTGAGACGGGAAGGTACACACCTACCGCAAATGGCAACGACGGAATCTTGAGCATTTCACAAACCAGGGTAATACCAATACCAATTCCGACCAGCCCCCATGGCAGGTTCTGGTCCAGCACACCATCGATCACCAGGCGCATTAATGTCGCCTGTGGGGCCGGCAACTCTGCGCTGCCGAAACCAAATGCCTTGCCCAACAAGATGACTGCGCCGCAAACGAACACGGCTGAGGTCAGCACACCGATCAGTTCTGCCCTTTGCTGACGGCGCGGTGTCGCCCCGATCAGGAAACCGCTTTTCAGGTCCTGCGACGTATCGCCGGCAATGGATACCGCAATGGCCACGACACAGCCGACGACCAGGGTAGCGGCTTTGCCGGTCTCATCGGTCCAGCCCATCAGCAGAAATATCGTTGCAGTGCCCAGTAATGCAGCAATTGTCATCCCGCTGGTGGGGTTGGAGGTCACCCCGACCAGGCCGACAATACGAGCGGCAACGGTGACGAAAAAGAACGCAAATATGGCCACGCAAACCGCCGCCATCAGGCGAATACCCACACCACCTACATCGCCGAATGCCCAGGGCGCAAACCCAAGGAACAGAACGATTAACAACACACCAATACCGACAGTTTTCAGTGACAGGTCCCGCCCGGTACGTGGTTCGTCTTCAATAAACCCCGGTGCTGCGCGGTTCGCCAACTGTTTTGCGCTGGCTCTGAAGCTATGCACCATCACTGGCAGGCTACGTATCAAGGTAATAATACCGGCTGCCGCAACCGCGCCTGCACCTATATAACGCACATAGCGTGACCATATCTGGCTGGCGGACATGTCGCGGATCAGGTTCAGGGTCTCGGGAAACAAGGGCAGCTCGCGCGCATCACCCCAATATGCAATCCCCGGAATAATGATCAAAGCTGACAGCAGCCCCCCTCCTACCATGATCATTGCCACCCGGCGGCCAAGAATGTATCCCACGCCAAACAGCGCGGCCGACAGGTCAAAACCCACGTGGGCTTTCTTGATAAACGGGATCGCCAGCGTTGCATGGCCCGGGATTACATGTAGCCAGGACGTCAGGAATTTAAAAAACGCGCCCATGCCAATTCCGATAAAAATATTTTTTGCGCGATTGCCACCTACTTCGTTGGCGACCAAGACCTCGGCGCAGGCCATGCCTTCAGGGTATGGCAGTTTTCCGTGCTCGCGCACTATCAGGTAGCGCCGCAGCGGGATCATGAACAGGATGCCCAGCAAGCCGCCCGACATGGCCAATACCGTCATCTGTAAAAGACCGGGAGCCATATTCCACATGAACAGGGCCGGCAGCGTAAAGATGATGCCGCTCGCCAGTGAGCTCGAAGCTGAGCCCGTGGTCTGGGCGATATTGGCTTCGAGAATGGTGCCGTGAATACCGGTACGTTGCAGTGCCCTGAATACGGCCACCGTCATCACAGCAACAGGAATCGAAGTACTGATGGTCAACCCGGCCCGCAGACCCAGGTACGCATTGGCAGCTCCAAAGATGATTCCGAACAGGATTCCAAGGCCGATGCTTTTGATTGTAAATTCGGCCGGACTTTCATTCGCGCTTACGTAAGGCTGGTATTTTTCGCCTTCGGCAAGCACCTTGTAGGCATTCGAGTCTAGTCCCTTTTTTTCTGTCACCTGGCATCTCCTTCCTGTTGAACAATCATTATAGGCCAGAAATTCCAGGGTAAGAGGTCAGGGTTGTGGATCATTGCGGTAAATAAGTCAAAAAGTAAGTCAGAGAATAGAATCCGCAAATACGCGCTTCAAAAAAAATCGCGGCGGGATCTACCCGCCGCGAATATTTTAAATTACATCGTTAAGAATTATGGGTTGAAATCCAGTGATAATCCACTGAGGTCGTTGTCACCCGTGAAGAGTTCATAGGTCGTACCTGCCGCAGGATATGAACTACCTGCACTCAGGTCCGTTCCACCTGGATCGGCTGCACCACCACCCTCGGAAGTGCCAGCCAATCCGTCGAGGGACGAGATGGCGCCATATTCGATGGTGTAACTACCATCAGATCTCATGGTAATCATGAAGGTGTTGGCACCGGTGGCCACGAACTCCGGCACTGCATCGAAGATTACCGTCGCGCTGCCGGCGCTGAGCTCAAAAGATACCGATCCGCCATTATTGGGCGAAAGGTCATCCCAAAGCGGGGCAATACGCGGCTGATCATTCAGCAGTTCAGTAACACTTTCCGAGAAGTCCGTGTCACCGGATCCAAAAGTCAGGTTACCGTTGGAATTGACCCATACGCTGGCATAATTGACGCCATTGAATGGGAAGTCGAAGCCGAGGAAAATCTCCTGGGTATCGTCGTCTCCCAATACGATTTCAATTGTGTTGGTCTCCTCGATTTCCATCACGTAACGACCACCGCTAAAACCATCTCCAGTGAAATCGAAATCGGCGAAGGTGGTCACTGCCAGGTAATAGGTACCTGCGGGCAGACCCACTGTGTTTATCTTGGAAAGCAAACCAACACCACCGTCATCATCAAGGGCAATGATCGAACCTGTGGCTCCATCGAACAATGCGATCAACGAGTCCAATTGACCGCTGATGATTTCAATATTGAGATTCGCCGCACCGGTCGTACTGAACCGGTACCAGTCGATATCCGCTCCGGTCGGGTCGATCTCGGTGTAACGCTCAACATCTACACTGCTGAATGGGAGTTCCAGCATACGTGCTTTGCTCGGCGTGTCGTTCTTACCCGCCCAGCTATCAGTGTAATTTGTCGAGCCAGTGTATTTCAGTGTCGAGTTGGCAAGATCATTTGTTCCGGTCGGGAAATGTTCGTAGACCGCCGGCGAATTATGCAGATCGAGGCGTTTGGGCCAGACCAGTGCCTGAAGCGCGCTCAGATCAGACCCGGTTTCGAAACCGGATGTGATTGAACCACCACAAGAAACGCCAGCCAGGCCATCAGTTGCTGACATATCGCCATATTCTACATTGATACCGTTGTTTGCACGCCGCAGCGTGATACTGAAGCTGTTGGAACCGGTTGAGATAAACTCCGGCACATCTTCCCAGACGGCTTTAAACCAGTTTTTGTCCTGGTAATAGGTGACCATGCCACCCGCGGACGGGTTCAGATCATCCCACAACCCGGCAATACGCGGCGGACCGGACAGCATTTCGGCCGCCGACTCGGAAAAATCACCGCTTGCGAGACCAAAGGTCAAGTTGCCGTTGGCATTAATAAACACGGATTCAAAGGTTTGGCCGCAAATTTCATATTCAAAGGGCAACGCCAACAGATAACTGCCGTCATCACCGACGGGGAGTGGATCACCCGGTCTCGGTGCGTTGAATATAACATCCACACCACTGGCACCAGGGTTCACAAAGGTGAATTCTGTTACCGGGTCCGGGGAGGAAATATTGTTCGACTCTGCCGCACCATTGAAGTACTCCTCGGGACCGGGGAATGGTGCCAGTTGCGGTGTTGAAAAACCACCTGCAAGGATTTCATCCACGTAAACGCGGTAGTCAGCCCCGGGGCTGAGACCTTCAATAGAGAACGAACCGTCAGAACCGAAACCATCAAAGGTAAAATCTCCGGAAATGGCAGAGACCGCGTCGTGGAATGGATCAGCCTCATTGCGGGCAATGACATTGATGCCTGTTACAGGTGCACTGCCGTCAGGCATGTACACGGTGCCACTAATGGCGGCCGTGGTGGCGCCGAAACTGGCGTCCGGATAGAGTTTAGACAGCGAGGCAGCATCGTCCCTATGCAGGGTTCGTGTGCCAACTGCCGGACCAAAATAGAAGGGATACATGGTCTCAATAGTCTCGTTAAAAGGATCCGGAGCGCCGTATACGGAACAAATGGCGATGGGCCGGTTGTATCTCCGGTACCGATAAATTGCT
>CALBDB010000022.1 GCA_937927755.1 uncultured Lysobacterales bacterium | reverse complement strand
ACCTTGGGGAAATGCTGATCTACGGCAGTTTTGCACTGATGGTCTGGCACTGGCTGCCGGTACTGGTATTGGCCTGGGTCTGGGGCGGCCTGTTTGCCGTTAACATGATCATGAAAGAAGCGAGTCTGTCACGTTATCCCGAATGGGGCGCCTACAAAAAGCGCAGCAAGTGGTTGTTACCGGCTATTTTTTAAAATCCGGCAGTGCAAGTAAATCCGTGAGAGCGGAAACGGTCACCGTAGGCGCTTGTTCCCACGGATCGAAAACCATATTTGGATTGCGTTTCACCCAGACGGTGCGCCATCCGCAGGCTGCTGCACCGATCACATCAAATGGATTGGCGGAAACAAGCCAGGTCGTGGCCGCTTTGGCTTCAGTACGTTTCAAAAAATGAGCGTAGAAACGCGGGTCGGGTTTATAGGTCTGCACTTCGTCGACACTGACGATAGACGCTATCCTGTCGTTGAGTCCGGCATGTGCCAGCAGCGCTGAAATATCGTCGGCAACCCCGTTGGAAAGGGCGTGCAATGCAACTCCATTTTGTTGTAAGGCAGTCAGCGCCGGCGACACGTCCGGGAAGGCATCCAACTCCCTGTAGTGCCCCATCAGTGTGTTCTTGTCGTTCGCTGAAATCGTGGCGCCAAACATTTCACATGTAAAATCGAGAGCAGCCCGTGTGACATCCGAGAAATTGCGCCAGGCACCCATAAGTCCGCGCCGGAAACTGTACTCAAGTTGTTTGCTGCGCCAGGTTTCAGCAAATGCACCCGCTTCATCACCAACATGGTCAATGAGCGCTGTCTTGACAGCAAGCGGATCAATCAATGTGCCGTAAATATCCAGAGCGAGTGTAGTGGGCATGGTGCTGTTCCTATTCTATTCCGGCGTTGAATTCCAGATATCCACGTGTAGCCGCCACGAACCGTCGGCCTGGCGTTTCCAGATATGCACGTTCTTGGTCTTGTGCCATTCCGGCTGGCTGCCCTCCTGGTGCCAGGTGTAAAAATATTCATTTACCGTGTAACCGATATCACCGCTCACGCCATAATCAAGGCGCTTGAGGCCCTTCAGGCGGAATACCCATCCGGTTCGGTCCCTGATAGATGACTTCAGGTCCTCGCCGCGTGAAATATGCCATTCATCGGCGAGCATGAAAGCGTTGTAGGTAAATAGATCAGCGTGGCCGGCCTGGTCGCCGCTATTGACCGCCTCGTAGAACGAATCAACGGCCAGCAGGAATGCCTCTTCAGTATCCTGGTCATTGGTGCAGGCCATTAACAGGAGAATGGGAACGAGTGCCAGGTATCTCATGCGTATTCCATCCGGTTTCATTAACGTGCTCGCGGCAGCCAGGCAGTCTCATTGGGAGACGCAATTGTTAATTTTATACCTAAGAAGGGGGCTTCCGGTGTGGAATCGTCCTGATTGATTCCATTTAAAAACCCCCGGCCGGGATCGAGGGAGTTGCACCTGGGTAGGCGCCCCGGCCGGGGGATGCTGGTGAGACTCAGTAATCAGCCATCACAATCCTGCAGTCCGCGTCCACTACCGAAGTTGCCGCCATGGCGTTCCTGGCGCATTTCTTCGAAGGCGCGCCGCATTGCATCACGATTTGCCTGATGCTCCTCAAACAGTTCTGCTTGCGCCGGTGTAAGCACCGCCAGAATCTGATCGTGGGTATTCGCGCGGATGTCGCAGTTCTCTAAACGGGCTCTTTCCCGCTCTTCTTCGCGCAATAGCTGGTTCTGTTCAAATATTGCCGCGATTTCTGCTGCCTGGGCTTCATCGAGCCCGAGTAGCTCGGTCAAGCGGTCTGCAGGGTTTCCCGGGCTGCCGCCATGGCCGGCACCAGGCTGGCCGTGTCCGCCCGGACCCTGTCCGTAACCCTGCTGGCCCTGGCCGATAGCCGAGCCGCTGGCGAGTGTCAGTAAGAGTGCAATAAAAAGTAATTTTTTCATGGTCATTCCTTGGTTATGTAATAGTGCTCAAACATAAAAATGTGTCGGTGGACATTTCTGTCAGGCTCCATACTGATCCGAAACAATGGATCAAATATGGAGAAAATAAGGAGATTTCACCCTGCTGGTTGTCCGCGCCCCGGAGCTGGTGCAGGATATGCCCGCAATGGGGATAAAAATGAAACTGAAGCTCATCCACAAATTGCTGATTGCGATGTTTGCCTGCACGGCTTTGGTGCTGGTGTTGATTACGCTGATCACGCGGGCCAGCATCGGGCGTGGCTTCATGGACTTTTTACAGCACCAGGAGCGCAGCCGGATGGAACTGCTGGTCCCCAAGCTGGCCAGCTGGTATGGCGATCACGACAGCTGGCAGGACCTGGCCGACGACCAGGTCCAGTTTTACAGCATGGTGTTTTCAGTATTGTGGCAAGAGTCTGACGCCGAGCTGCAATTTGGACCGGGGAGATTTCCACCTTCGGGCCGCGAAGGGCGTCGTGGACCACGGTTTCCCGGGCAGGGGGCCAGCAGGCAGGGCCCGGGTGTGCCGGGAGCGGGCGGCGGCCCCGGGCCGGGCGGGCGAAATGCTTTGCCCCAGCGCATTTTCCTGCTGGATGCTGACAAAACGCCGGTGATCGGTGTGGTTCCGCCGGAATTCGATCAGGACGACCTGTTACCGGTAACGGTAAATGGCGTCCAGGTTGGCTGGCTCGGTGCTGCCATGATCAGCAGTATCAAGCTACCCGAAGAAGAGGCTTTCATCGCTCAATTGCGAGATAACCTTCTCATCGGCCTGTTTACAGGCCTGGCAGTGGCTGCACTGCTGGCTTGGTTGCTGGCCCGACATCTTAGCCGGCCAATCAACGAGGTGGCTGAAGGAGTACGTTCGCTTGCGGCGGGCGATTTCAATACCAGGCTGGATTCGAAGGGCAGTGATGAGATCGCCAAATTGCGGGACGATGTCAACCGCCTGGCGGCCGCGCTTGGTGAGCATGAAACAACACGTAAACAGGTCATGTCAGATATGGCGCACGAGTTACGGACTCCACTCGCCATTATCAGTGGCGAACTCGAGGCGATGAGCGATGGTGTGCGGCCACTGGATATTGAACAACTGAGCTCGGTGCGCGATGAGGTCAGACACCTCGCCAACCTGGTCAATGATCTGCACAGCCTGGCCCTGACCGATTCCGGCGCGCTTGCCTACAAGATGAAGAGGGTTAATTTCAACGACCTGGTACAACTGGCGGCAGACTCTTTCAGGGGGCAGGCGGCTAACAGAAATCTTGACCTCAAGCTTACAACTCCGGAACGGGCCGTAAACCTGCAGGGTGATGAGCTGCGTCTGCGCCAATTGCTGCAGAACCTGCTGGACAACGCAGTGCGTTACACCGATGCAGGCGGCAGGATTTCCATTGTGCTCAACAAAGATAAGAACTACGCTCAGCTAACCATCAGCGATACGGCACCGGGGGCCAGCGAAGAAGAATGCGAACGCATGTTCGACCGTCTTTACCGGATGGAAGCAAGCCGTAACCGCAACTCCGGCGGCAGCGGGCTGGGCCTTGCCATCTGCCGGAACATCGCTGAAGCCCACGGCGGACAGATCATGGCAAAACCGGGCCCGGGCGGTGGCCTGCTCATCACTATGACATTGCCATTGGATACATGAACGAGCCCGCCACCATCCTGGTTGTTGAGGACGAGGAGAAAATTGCCAGCCTGCTGCGTGATTACCTCGAGAGAACCGGTGGCTATCAAACCCATTGGGTCGGGCGTGGTGATGAGGCGCTCCAGGTTTTCGATGAAATATCACCTGACCTGGTGCTACTGGACCTGA
Source organism: uncultured Lysobacterales bacterium (assembly GCA_937927755.1). Classification (GTDB taxonomy): domain Bacteria; phylum Pseudomonadota; class Gammaproteobacteria; order Xanthomonadales; family SZUA-36; genus SZUA-36. The sequence continues at coordinate 4,316 of CALBDB010000022.1, read as the reverse complement.
TGCTGCCCGGTATGAACGGCCTGGATGTATGCAAGGCGATACGCAGCAAAAGCCGCGTGCCGGTGATCATGGTGACAGCGCTGGTGGAAGAGATTGACCGTCTGCTGGGCCTGGAACTGGGCGCGGATGACTATATCTGCAAACCATTCAGCCCCCGCGAAGTAGTGGCAAGGGTCAAGGCCGTACTGCGCAGGGCCGGTGCGTTTGCAGGTGAGTTGCTGCCGCCTGGCCTGCAGATTGACGAAAGCCGCCACACGGCCAGCTTTAACGATAAGCAGCTAAAGCTTTCACCGGTTGAGTTCGCACTGCTTAGCCGCCTGGCTGCCAACCCGGGGCAGGTGTTCTCGCGTGATCAGCTAATGAACTCAATCTATTCCGACTACCGCATCGTCAGTGACAGAACCGTTGATACCCATGTCAAAAACCTGCGTCGAAAGCTGGCAGAAACTGCCCCTGGCACGGACCTGATCGAATCGGTCTACGGCGTAGGGTACCGCCTCGTGACCTGAAGTTCGCAAGGGGTCAATACCGGGGTGTTTGGTCAGGGCAGATGCGGCTTGGCCAGGTAGTCCGTGCTTTGCATTTCGGTCAGCCGGCTGGCGGTGCGTTGAAACTCAAAGGCCAGGCGTTTGCCGGTGTATAGCTGGTCGACGGGGCCGGCGGCAGAGATCAGCATTTTCACATTGCGGTCGTAGAATTCATCAATCAGGTTGATAAACCGGCGCGTGGCATCGGCATTTCCTTCATCCATCAGCGGCACGCCGGATAACATCACCGTATTGAAAGCACGAGCAATCTCGATGTAATCGGCGGTACTGGTGGGCTGTTCACACAGCTCATTGAAGCTGAACCAGATGATGCCGTCACTGCGCTTCCTGGCGTTCAGGTTGCGGCCGTTAATGTCGAGACTTGTGTCCAGTACGCAGCCTGCTGACATTTCTTCAAAGGCCCTGTACAAACCGGTTTCAGCCTCGTCGTCCAACGGGTGATGGAATAATTCGGAGTGCTGCAGGATGCGCAAACGATAATCCCGGCCGCCATCCACGTGCACGCTGAGGCAATGTTTCTTTAAAGACTCAATCGCCGGCAGGAACTTGGCGCGCTGCAACCCGTCGCGGTACAGGCCGTCTGGCTCCACGTTTGAAGTTGCAACCAGCGTCACACCTTCGGCAAACAATGCCTGCAAAAGACCGCCAAGCAACATGGCATCGGCGATATCTGCAACAAAAAACTCGTCAAAACACAGTACCCGGCACTGTTTTGCCCATTGGCGGGCAATTTCTGCAAGCGGGTCACGGGTGGACTGCGTGGTTTTGAGCGCAGCGTGGACACGCGCCATAAAGCGGTGGAAATGGATACGCTGCTTGTCCTTCCGCGGAAGGCTGTCGAAGAACAGGTCCATCAGCCAGGTTTTGCCGCGGCCGACACCGCCCCACAGGTACAGGCCCGTCACCGGCTGCGGCCGCTGGCCGCGTATCCTGTGCCACCACGAGGATACAGGGTGCGCGTTCAGATCAATCCAGACACGGTCCAGTTCTTCGATTGCCCTGCGCTGGCCGGGATCACTCTTGTAGCCACCGCCGGTGACCAGGGATTCGTAAATAGCGATTGGCCTGCGGTGCAAGGGTTACCGGGTCCGTTTACTCACGCAGCGATTTTTTCGGGCAGGTTCGGACGCACACCGTTTTTCAGCAAACCACGAAGATCCATAAGGCGCCGGTGGAAGAAGTGATCGGCCTGCTCCATCACCAGGAATTCAGGTTGCGGATCCAGGTCCTCCAACCAGCAGTTCACATCTTCAAGTGCAACAACCTCGTCTTCGTCGCCCTGGACCACGAGCCACGGGCATCCCGGATGCTGTACCTTGGAGAATTCATAGCGGTCCACCGGCGGGGCGATTGTTATCAACTGGCCGAGCTTCAGGTTTTGCGCAGCGCGCATGCTGATGTAAGAACCGAAAGAAAATCCACCGAGCCACAGGTCGTCATTGGGCCTGGTGTGGCGCACCCATTCGATAACCGCGAACAGGTCATCGGTCTCGCCGTAACCCTCGTCGTGCTCGCCTTCACTCTCACCGGCGCCGCGGAAATTAAAACGGACAGTGCGCAGGCCGAGCTCCCGCATGGATCGCTCCATGATGGTGACAACCTTGTTGTGCATGTTTCCGCCGTGCAGTGGGTGCGGGTGGCAAACCACGAAAGTGGCAGCACGCTCTTCCGACGGCTCTGGCACATCGGTAAAGCATTCCAGGTTTCCGGCCGGACCACGCAGGAAAAATTCTCTCTTTGAGTCCGGGAATTCGTCTGGCTGTATTTTGAGTTGCAACTCGGTCATACCTGGTTCGTCTTCAATAGGCAGGTAAGCATCATACCGCAGTATGCAGAACGACTCTATGGTACTGTGCAGGGATGAATTTTCTCGCTCACCTGTGCCTGGCCAATGGTGATTCCGGCTTGATGCTGGGGGGATTGTTTGGTGATTTCGTCCGTGGCCGGCGCGCCCTGAAGAATTATCCCGAACCGGTCAGGCAAGGGATTGTTTTACACCGCTATATCGACCATTGCACCGATCACTCGGCGGTGGTCAAGAAGCTTCGGCAGAGCTTCCCGAGAAAGTACAGGCGCTACGCCGGTATCATGATTGACCTGGCTTTCGATCACGAACTGTCTGTCAACTGGTGGCGATATATGCCGGGCAGTCTTGAACGGTTTGACGTGGAAATACGTGACCTGTTGCGGGACAACATGGATTTGGTGCCGGAAGGACTAACGAGTTTCATGCGCTATGCAGACCGTCACGGGTTGTTTACCGCCTATCGTGAAACTGACATCATCCTGTATGCGCTGGCAGGTGTCGGCACCCGCCTGTCGCGGCCAAACCCGTTGCACCACGCAGCCGAGATCTGGCCCGAGTTCGCACCAAAATTCAAAACGGCCTTTCGCGAGTTTTTCCCGGAAATTCAGTCTGAGGTTATGGAGTGGCGCAATAAAACGTCCACCACCACCGGGTCATGATCTGAAAACCTCATCCAGGGTTCGGGCAAAGCCGTGCCGGGCGGGAAAATGGCGTTGACGTTCCAGATAAAGGCCTGCTGCACATTACCCAGCAAAGCGCTGGAGGAAAAAGCATAATCCAGCGTGCCGTGCTGGCCGCGATAGGCAAAACTGAATGGTTGCTGCTGGTATTTTTCAACCAGTTCAATGAACCCGGCCTCGCGTATGGCGCCGATGGGGTCTTCACGCCGGTAGGCATTCATATCGCCGAGCACCAGGATGTTTTCAATACCGGCGGATGCCGCCAGCCTGTTGGCCCAGTGCGACATTTTTTGCGCTGCGGCCGTGCGCATGGGGTTCCAGCATCCCTGTCCGTCTTTTTGGTCTGCGTTTTCACCGCTTTCAGGACAAGAGCCCTTTGACTTAAGGTGGTTGACAACGACCAGGATTTTTTCATCGCCCGTCACCGTTTGAAACACCTGGGCCATCGGTTGCCTGCTTTTTTTCCACTCGGGGCCGGTCAATGTCTCTGCGGGTCCGATGGCCTTGACCAGGTCAGTACGGTACAACAGGCCCACCGTGATCGCGTCACTCCCGGTATTGTCAGCAACCGGCCGTGCAACGGCCCAGTCCCTGCCGCTTGCCTTGCCTGCAAGGCGGATTAGGTCCTGTGCTGCACTGGCTGGCCCAAAGCCATCGTTTTCGAGTTCCATGACAGCGATAACATGCGGCTCCAGCAGCTCGATGGCCGCACCGATCCGGCCGCGCTGCTGTTTAAATTCATCCTCGGTATCGGCGCCCCTCGGGGTTGGAAAGCCGCCGCCATTGCCGTCACCATTGAAATAGTTGTGCAGGTTTATACCCGCGACCCGCAGCGAGCCGGCAACTGCCGGAACCGGGGGCGGTACAGCGACCGGGCGATCGACTGCGGCCGATTGAACTATAACGCGGAGATCATAACCGTCATGCGCCAATACACCGGTGATATTTCCGATGGTTGTGCCACTGGCAAGAAGTCCATCCTGGTAATGGGCTTCGCCCACCCGGGCGGGCAGGGTAGAGGCCCTGTTCTGTGCAAGCATCCTGGCGGCCTCGCGGCCGGGTTCTGTCACCTCTGTTGGTGTGAACTGGAGACCGTTGCCGCTCAGTATGACGTCCCCCCGGTCAAAGCGGTAGACATCGGTAACCGTCAGTGGACCGCTGATTGCGATGCGCATGGCCTCCAGGGCCTCGCGGCCGGGCCCGTTTAGCGGCAGCCGCGTGCTTGTGAGCGGCAGCGCCTGCTTTTTGCCGCAATGGATCAGGTCATCCACGCCTGTGATG
>CALBDB010000021.1 GCA_937927755.1 uncultured Lysobacterales bacterium | reverse complement strand
TGTCCCAGTTCATGCAGCGCGATGGCTGTGTGGAAGACCAGGTATGTAAAAAATGCGGAGACGATGGTCTCCGGGCTCAGAAAGATAAAATGCAGAACGGCTTCCCTGGTAGCTGCGGTATCCGGGATAGCCAGCACTGATGAGATAAAAGCTACGTGGAATGAAACCAGGATATGGTTGGCAATGACCCAGCCTTCCTGCAGGAACGACTTTTCCTTAACGCCAACCACGAACGATGGGCCGGTTGGGGCACCAGTTGATTGTTTTTTTTCTTGACTGGCTAACGATGCTGAAGATTTCATGGCACCTGAACCCATCTTTGGCGAAAACTATATCCGCAGGTACCGGTTACAGCAATGACCTGAGTCAATTTGGGAGTGCCGGTAATCAAACTGTTTCACATTCCCGGCCATGTACATTAGAGTATCATAATGTTAGACGTCAGCTGCTGAATCACCCCTCAACACTGATATACAATAGCTTGTTAGCCAGGTTTTCCTTTGCAAGCGAGCCCAACAGGAATCACCTATGTCCAAGCCGATACATGACCCCCTGTCGAAGCAAGTAGATGACGCCAGTCGTATGGAAGTCAAGAACACCACCTGTTACATGTGCGCCTGCCGCTGCGGTATCCGTGTTACCTTGAGAGATGGAGAGATTCGTTACATACAGGGCAACCCGGACCACCCGTTGAACAAGGGTGTGATCTGCGCCAAGGGTTCATCCGGGATCATGAAACAGTACTCACCGGCGCGTCTGACCAAACCCCTGTTACGCAAGCAGGGCAGTGACCGCGGCGAGAGCGACTTCGAAGAGATTTCCGGGGACAGGGCCTTCGAGATCATGTCGGACCGACTGGGTCATCTGCGTGCCACCGATCCAAAAAAATTCGCACTGTTCACCGGCCGTGACCAGATGCAGGCACTGACCGGTATGTTCGCCAAGCAGTTCGGTACGCCCAACTACGCGGCGCATGGCGGCTTCTGCTCAGTCAATATGGCAGCGGGCATGATCTACACCATTGGCGGTTCTTTCTGGGAGTTCGGTGGGCCGGATCTCGAGCGCGCCAAGTTGTTTTTAATGATCGGAACGGCGGAAGACCATCATTCCAACCCGCTGAAAACGGCGCTTTCCAAATTCAAACGCCAGGGCGGCAAGTTTATTTCCATCAACCCGGTGCGTACCGGTTATTCCGCCATAGCAGATGAGTGGATTCCGATCAGGCCCGGCACCGATGGCGCGCTGTTCCTGGCCCTGACCAACGAAATCATCAAGCAGGGTCTGTACGACCGGGAATTTCTTACCCGGTATTCGAATGCGCCGGAACTGGTCAACATGGATGAAGACTCATCCGAGTACGGTATGTTTGTGCGCTTTGAAGTACCTCACGAGGAAGGCTGTTTTGAACCGCAGAACAAGCTGTGGTGGGACCGGGGCCTGGATAAGCCGATCTCAACCCATACGCCGGGCGCCGACCCCTATTTCCTGGGTGAATACAAGCTCGATGACGGTACGCCGGTAAAACCTTCGTTCCAGTTGCTGGTGGACCGCGTCAAGGGGTATACCGCGGAGTGGGCCTCCGAGATAACCGGCATCCCCGAGAAAACGATCAAACGCCTGGCCCATGAAATGGGTATCACGGCGCGTGACGAGAAGATCGAATTGCCAATCCCGTGGACCGACACCTGGGGTGACGAGCACGACACAGTGACCGGCAACCCGGTGGCCTTCCACGCCATGCGCGGCCTGGCAGCGCACTCCAATGGTTTCCAGACCATCCGTGCCATGTCCATATTGATGAGTATCCTCGGCACCATCGACCGGCCCGGCGGATTCCGTCACAAAGCGCCGTTCCCGAGGCCGATACCGCCATGCGCCAAGCCGCCCAATGATCCGCGCGCTGTAAAGCCCAATACACCATTGGACGGCATGCCGCTTGGCTGGCCCGCCGACCCGGATGACCTGTTTGTCAACGACGACGGCAGCCCGGTGCGTATCGACAAGGCCTTTTCGTGGGAGTACCCGTTGTCGGTGCACGGCCTGATGCACAACACCATTACAAATGCCTGGCGGGGTGACCCCTACACGATTGATACACTGATGCTATTCATGGCCAACATGGCATGGAACTCGAGCATGAATACCTCCGAAGTGCGCAAGATGCTCAACGACAAGAACGAGGACGGTGAATACAAGATTCCGTTCATTATCGTTGCCGATGCGTTCCAGTCAGAAACGGTTGCATTTGCCGACCTTGTGTTGCCGGACACAACCTACCTGGAACGCCATGATGTGATGTCCATGCTCGACCGCCCAATATCCGAATATGAAGGTCCGGTGGATTCCGTTCGTATCCCGGTGGTACCGCCGAAAGGTGATTGCAAATCTTTCAACGATGTCATCATCGAACTGGCCAGCAGGCTGGAGTTGCCTGCTTTTATCAATGCCGATGGCAGCCGCAAATTTCGCGACTACCCGGATTTCGTAGTCAACTACGAGACTGCCCCCGGTTCCGGTATCGGCTTCCTGGCCGGTTGGAGAGGCAAGGGCGGTGAAAAATTCATGAAGGGCGAGCCCAACCCCAAACAATGGGAAATATACGAGAAGAACAACTGCGTGTTTCACTATGAATTGCCACGCTCTTACCAATACATGCGCAACTGGAACCAGGGTTATCTTGAGTGGGCCAAGCGCCACTCGCTGCTGCGCTACACCGAGCCCATCAATATCCACATCTACTCGGAAGTGCTGCAGAAGTTCCGCCTGGCGGCACAGGGCAAATCAGATGGCAAGCAGCCACCGGACCACCTGCGCGAACGCGTAGAGACGCATTTTGATCCGCTGCCGTTTTATTCACAGCCACTGGAAACACAGCAGTCGGACCTGCACAAGTACCCGCTCAATGCCATCACCCAGCGCCCCATGGCGATGTACCACTCCTGGGATTCGCAAAATGCATGGCTGCGCCAGATTCACACCTTCAACTTCCTGAACGTGAACTCCAAAACGGCGCGTGAGGCGGGAATTGAGGATGGCGGCTGGATGTGGGTCGAATCCATGCACGGCAAGGTCCGTTGCCTGTGCCGTTACTCGGAGGCAGTCGAGCCCGGAACCGTCTGGACCTGGAACGCCATCGGTAAGGCCTCCGGCGCCTGGGGCCTGGACGGCGATGCCAATGAAGCAAAGCAGGGATTCCTGATGAACCACCTGATCGCTGAGGAATTACCACCATCGGCAGATGGCGATCACCTGTCAAATTCTGACCCGATTACCGGCCAGGCTGGCTGGTATGACGTGCAGGTCCGTATTTACCCGGCCGCCGAAGGCGAGCCGGAGGTCAGTTCACCACAGTTTGAAACTGCGAAAACACTACCCGGACAGGCAGTCGATTTGAAGCGTGGCCGCTGGTTGACCTACTTTGCCGGCAAGGGGGGTAAAACATGAAACAGTTGGCACTGGTGATTGATCTCAACGTCTGCGTGGGCTGCCATGCCTGCGTTACATCATGCAAGGAGTGGAACACCTCCGGCACCGCCGGCTGGATGGCCGACGAGAACCCGTACAGCAAGGATCCGACAGGTACCTTTTTCAACCGCGTGCAGACATTCGAGGTGGGTCAGTTTCCCAATACCGAGACGGTTCATTTCCCGAAGAGCTGCCTGCACTGTGAAGACCCGCCCTGTGTGCCGGTCTGTCCGACCGGCGCCAGTTACAAGCGCGAGTCGGATGGGATCGTGCTGGTCGACAGTGAAAAGTGTATCGGCTGCAGCTACTGTTCCTGGGCCTGCCCGTACGGCGCCCGCGAACTGGACGAAGAGCAGAAGATCATGAAGAAGTGCACGCTGTGCGTGGACCGGATCTACGACGAGACCCTGCCGGAGCAGGAACGCAAACCGGCCTGCGTGATGGCCTGTCCGACCGAGGCGCGGCTGTTTGGCGACGTCAACGACCCGCAGTCAGAAGTTGCAATCGCGATCCGCGAGAGCGGTGGTTACCAGTTGATGCCCGAGTGGGGCACCAAACCGGCCAATCATTACCTGCCGCGCCGCAAGGCAAGCATCACCATCCACGAGGATGAACTGGTGCGGGCGGATAACCCGCTTAAGAAGGAACGTAAGCTGCCGATGCCGGATGACAAGGATCCAACACTTGACGAGATAACGAGCTGGTAGCGCTAGACAAATTGTGAGGCTATAACTATGCATCCTGCATTTTCAGTTATTTTTTTAACCACGCTGATCGGTGCGGGGCAGGGCCTGTTTCTCGCACTTTACACCGGCCAGTTTTACTCGGTGTTCAAGTTATTGCCAGCCCAGGATTCCGTGCATTTCTACGCTTATGGCAGCCTGCTTGTATTTGTGTTGCTGGTTGCGGGCCTGTTCGCTTCATTCTTCCACCTCGGCCGCCCTGAACGCGCCTGGCGTTCAGCGGCGCGCTGGCGTACTTCGTGGCTGTCGCGTGAAGTGATCGTCTTGCCGGCCCTGATGGGTTCGGTTGCCGCCTGGGGTTTGATCCATTTCATGGGCTGGAACCCAGTGTTGTTCAGCTTAATTGCGGGTGCTGAGGTCGATTTATCCTTGCTGGTGGGCGGCGTGGCTACACTTCTGTGTTTCACGCTGTTTCTGTGCACCGGAATGATCTACGCCTGTATCAAAATGCTGCAGGAGTGGGCGACGCCTTTAACCGTCATCAACTACACACTGTTTGGCAGTGCCTCTGGTTTTATTCTCGCAACGGCTTTTGCAGCCTGGCAGGGCTCCGGTATTGTCAACTTTCTTGGTGGATGGTCGATGGTATTGACCATCCTTGCCTTTTTGACACGCGGCGCCAGCCTGTTCCGGAATGCACGTCTGAAACACAAGTCAACACTCGAAACTGCGATCGGTATCCGCCACGCGGCTATCCAGCAAAAAGCCCAGGGCGCCATGGCGGGTTCATTCAATACGCGCCATTTTTTTCACGGTGCGTCAAAACGTAAATATAAATCCGTTAAGTGGGTTTTCCTGCTGCTGGTGTTTCCGTTACCGCTGCTGTTGTTATCAACAGGTCTTAGCGCAGGAGTCCCTGGTTTGCTTGTTGCCGCATTCCTGGTGCAATACGCCGGTTTGCTGATGGAACGCTGGTTCTTCTTTGCGCAGGCCAATCACCCGCAGAATTTGTACTACCAGACGGTCTGATTAATAATTTTCCCATTCAAATGCGGGGTACGTTGGATAGTCCAGCCTGATATCAGTTTTACCTGCCTCAACGCGGACCTATCAAGATTTAAGTAAATTTAATCAAACTCACAGGACTCCTTATTCTTTCCAGGCGGATAATAGTTTGTGAAACGGAAGTTTCTCAATAAATCGATGTCGCAAAGGAAAGATTATGTATTTAACTAGAGTAATGCTGCTGCTGGTCATGATTGTCTCGCTATCGGGTTGTGCCACCCAGAGCTACGTAGACGAAAGAGTGGCCGGGCTGGAGGCTCGTCTGGATGAGCAAAATGAGAGAATAAATGAATTGACGGAAACCAGCCGGCAAGCGCTGCAACGTGCGACCGACTCGGGCGTCCTCGCCCAGGGAAAGTTCCTCTACACGGTTGTGTACACAGATGTTGAAACTACCTTCGAAACAGACAAGTCGACGTTGTCCGGTGATGCGCAATCGCGGCTGACCAAGCTGGCCGGCAATCTTAAGACAGACAACCGGAACGTGTACCTGGAAATCCAGGGGCACACCGATGCAACCGGGTCGGCGCAATACAACCAGCAACTCGGTTTACAACGTGCGGAATCCGTTCGGCGTCACCTGCATTTGCAGGGTGTGGCGCTGGACCGCATGGCAACCATTTCATACGGTGAGGATGCACCCTCCCAGCCCAACGACACGGCCGACGGCCGCGCCCTTAACCGGCGCGTGGAAATTGTCGTACTAAATTAGCAGCTCATCACGAAAGGCAAAGGGCAGGGACCGGATTCGGCTTGATTCGACCGGCTGCCCTGTGTCTTCCGCCATGATTCTGCCAGTCCTGGGTATGACTTTCTTCCGTCGCATCTATCCTCCCTCCAGTTCCATGCAGCAGGCTTGGCTGGTGCAGAAATATACGGGCGCATTTAACCGGTTACATTAAGTTTAGAAGTGAATTGCCAAACCTCAAGCGGAGATGCTTGAAGTGTCTTGGCCCAAGCCAGCTTCCTTCACGGGCATATTTCCCTGAAAAATAGTTCATTTGCATCATAAAAATGATGCGTTTTGCTTATTCTAAAAACCCGCAAAGTAATAAATACTAAAAAGAATAAAAAAACACTTGGAGTTTCTCATGAAGATCAATTTCCCCCCGGCTCTGCTGGTAGCAATCATTTCTGTTGTATTTTCCCTGACGGCAAATGCTGCGAAGCCGACATCCAGTCAGATGATTGTATCCCCTGCTCTGAGGGGTGGGGGCTTCAGTTGCATAGTGAGCAATGTTACAGCGGCCCCTCTGTTCATAACTATCGAAAGGACGCGATATGACGCCAGTGTTTCTGTTGCGACTCATTTCGAACCGGGGGCATGGCGGGCGATAGACCTTTTCTGGAGCGGCGTCAATATTAATGATATGTACTACTGCTCCGTTACATGGTCGGGTGAGCCTGATGACGTCAGGGCAACACTTTGCAGATACGATGATGTTTATCCCAATGGCATGACCTGCCAGCCACTGAATTAGCAATACCCTGAAAAAATATTGATAAAGCCAGGATGTTTATCCTGGAGTTCTGGTAAGGAGAAAATAATGAAAATTTTGTTTGTTTTAATGGTGGTTTTTGCCGCCAATGCATTGGCAGCGCCGCCCTTGGCCACCTGTAATGGCCTGCAACCGACAATTGTTGGAACCGATGGTGATGATGTTCTGATTGGCACCAGTGGACCTGATGTCATTATGGGGCTGGACGGTAACGATATCATTCATGGTA
>CALBDB010000020.1 GCA_937927755.1 uncultured Lysobacterales bacterium | reverse complement strand
CCAATGGGAATTAACCCATTCGCTCCAAAACTGTAACCCATGTGCTCGGTATAAACTGTTACCTATGTCCCCGGTAAGGACCAGGGAAAAATGGTGGGCCGTGAAGGATTCGAACCTTCGACCATCGGATTAAAAGTCCGGTGCTCTACCAACTGAGCTAACGGCCCGTTGAGACTAACTCGAGGAGCGCGGCATTTTATTTGAAAACAACGCAGCACTCAAGGGAAAAACTACAAATCAGGCAGATTGGTAGCGGGTTGGGTCGCCGACGCCGGCTGCTTCAAATCCTGCAGCGCGTATCCGGCAGGAATCGCACACGCCGCATGCCCTGCCCTCGTCGTCTGCCTGGTAGCAGGAAACTGTCAGGGCATAGTCGACTCCGAGTGCCGTACCCTGCTTGATAATGTCTGCCTTGCTGAGGTCGATTAACGGTGTGTGGATTACCAGGCGGTTGCCGGTTACACCGGCTTTTGTGGCCAGGTTGGCCATTTCCTCGTAGGCATTGATGAACTCGGGGCGGCAATCCGGGTAACCGGAATAGTCCACCGCGTTTACCCCGATAAATATGTCGTCGGCTTTGAGTACTTCGGCCCAGGCCAACGCCAGTGACAACATGATCGTATTGCGCGCAGGCACGTAGGTGACCGGTATACCCTCGCTCTCTTCTTCGGGCACGTCGATGTCATCGGTCAGTGCCGAGCCTCCAAAGGCTCGTAAATCCAGCTCGATGGTTTTCAATTCAGCTGACATGGATTGCGTGACGTTTTCGGCGGCCTTCAGCTCGGAGCGGTGCCTTTGTCCATAGTCGATTGACAGCGCGTAACACCGGTAACCAAGGTCTGTAGCAATTGCCAGCACGGTGGCCGAGTCCAGGCCACCGGACAGTAATACGACAGCTTTTTTTTCAGTGGACCTGTTCATTAATCTTGCCTTCCCATAAATTCCATGCAAACCCAGGGTTGGTATGCTTTTTCTTGATCGCTTCCGTGCGAACTGTTCCTGTATTTTAATTGTAGGAGCAACCGGCATAGCCGGTCGCGATTGATCAGGTAAGCATCGCGGCCAGAGGCCGCTCCTACATCAAAACAAATATCAAACCCCATTTACCTTCCGGGCACATCGCCCCAAAGAATCTTATGCAACTGTAACTGTACCCTGACAAGCAGTTGATCTTCCAATACCCAGGCGGCCAGTTCGGTTGCATCCTGCTGACCCCAGGCTGGTGAAAACAGGACTTCCGTTATCTCTTCAAGACCCCGGGACCGCAATTCACCAACAGCCCAATCATAGTCCCCGCGTGAGCAGATAACGAATTTGACCTGGTCATGCGGGGTGAGGCCACCCAGGTTGGACCAGAGGTTTTTTTCAACTTCACCGGAATCAGGTGTCTTCAGATCTAGTACGCGGCTGACCCTTTCATCAACCTTGCTGATATCGATCGCACCACTGGTTTCAAGCGAGACCTGGTAGCCCGCCTCCACCAATCTGTCCAATAATTCATGGCAGCGCTTTTGCGCCAATGGCTCTCCACCGGTAACGCATACGTATTTCGTCTTGTAGCCCGCGACCTTGTCCATGACCTGGTCTATGTGCATCCATTCACCACCGTAAAATGCGTATTCGCTGTCGCAGTAGACACAACGCAAGGGGCAGCCGGTCAGGCGGATGAAAACCGTTGGTTTGCCGGCATCGCGGGCTTCACCCTGCAGCGAATGGAAGATCTCCGTGATTTTTAGCATGCCTTGACGGGATTCGGGGGTGGTGGATTGGGGTGTGGTTGAAGGCATGGGGGTATTTTAGACGATTAGATGTAGGAGCGACGCTCGCATCGCGATTTCTCAAGTATTGTGCAATTCTGAACCAATCGCGACCGGCTTTGCCGATCGCTCCTACATGTGGGGCGCGCCCCACAGCGGTTTTCCGGGTTTCATTCTGCTTTAGAAGTGGCCTTCCAGTTTCATGCTTCTCAGGCGGCTGCCGGCCAGCCTGGCCAGCGTTGTGTCGGGATATTGTTCCTGCACCTGGGTCAATGCTGCGCGGGCCTGGTCCCATTGTTTTAACTCGTAATGGGTGTAGCCGATTTTTAACAGACCGTCGGCCACTTTGGGGCTGTCCGGATAGTTTGAAAGAAGGTTCTGGAAAGCTTCCAATGCAATCTCGTAATTTCGGGTCACGTAATAGGACTCACCCAGCCAGTACTGCGCGTTGTCCGCGTATTCACTGTTGGGGTATTGCCCCAGGAATGACTGGAACTGTTGCGCCGCATCCGCGTACTTAAGATCTTTCAGTGACTGGAATGCCTGGTCGTAGGCAGCTTTTTCATCCTGCGGGGATGCTGCTACTTCGCGGGCCTGTGTATCAGGTACCGCTATTGCCGTCGTCGTGGATGGCGTATCCAGGGGCTGCCGTACTTCGGGCACGTCTTCCCTGGCTGCGGATGATGTCTGCCCGGACGGGTTGTATGAGCCGGAACCGGTCGCACCGCCGGTCGTTACAATCGGCCCCGGCGATGTGCTGCGCATGGCGGTAATTCGCTGGTCAAGATCCAGGTACTGGTCGCGTTGCCGGTTGGACAGGTTTTCCAGTTCCATGGTCTGTTCTTCCAGCATGCCCCGCAGCATCCGTACCTCGTCCTGCAGTTGCTGAACCTGGATCACCAAGTCGACCACTGCCTGGTTGTTGGTCTGCTGTGCAACTGCCGACGTCGAAACGACGATGGCCAGCACGAAGCTGGCCATCAAACCACTATGGAATCTCCTGAAACTCATCATCATCTCGCGGTGTAAACGATCTCCACGCGACGGTTCTGCCACCAGCAGTTCTCATCGCTAACACGGCATACAGGGCGCTCTTCACCATAGCTGACCGTATCCAGTTGGCCGCCCCTGGCGCCAGCTGCTGACAGCAGGCCGGAAATAGCGTTGCCACGACGCTCACCGAGACCGAGGTTGTATTCACGTGTTCCACGCTCATCTGCATGGCCTTCTAGGGTTACGCGCGCACTGCCGTGGGCAGAAATGTAAGCTGCGTGGGCTGCTACGATGCCACGGTACTCTGCTTTGACTTCTGATTTGTCGAAATCAAAATAGATAACGCGCTTGGACAGCAGGCTCTCAGCATTGTCAAAATTCCTGGCATCGCTGTAGTCGCGTGGATCCGGGGCAGCAGCTGTAGTGACTTCTTCAACTACAGGGGCGGTTTCCGGCTCGGTTACAGCTTCAGTTTCAGGTTCGGTTGTTTTACAGGCCGAGATCGCAACTGCGATGACAAGGGCAAGCAAAAGACGCCACGTAGTATTCATTTCTTATCTCCAGATTTTTAAAAAAATAAAACCGCAAAAGGTTGTGTGCCAAGTTTACCTGATAACGGGAGACCGCGCGGGTTCTCTTACGTCACCTTCGGTCAAAATTAATCGCTGACGAACATTTCCATCGGCTGAAACCGCAGAGAGGACTCCCCTTGCGTCCTCGCGTGTAGCATACAGGATCATGCTGCCATTTGGTGCAAAACTGGGCGACTCATCAAGCACCCCTGGTGTAAGGATTCTCATACGCCCGGTATTCATGTCCACCACTGCTATACGATACTCGTTTCCACGTCCGTGTGCCACCGCGATTCTCTCTCCATCGGGAGAAATGCTGGCACGCGCATTATAGTCGCCGTCACGGGTGATGCGGGTGGGCTTTCCGCCCGCTGCGGCAACCTTGTAAATTTGCGGTCTGCCGCCCCTGTCAGAGGTGAAATAAATCGACTCGCTATCGGGTGACCAGACCGGTTCTGTGTCGATAGACCAGTGCTGTGTCAACTGGCGTTTCTGGCCGGTGGTCAGGTCCCTGACATAGATTTCAGGATTCCCCGTGTAGGACAGTGTCATGGCCATGAAACGACCGTCCGGTGAAAACGACGGGGCGCCATTGATGCCCTTGCCGCTCGAAATCAGTTCGCGCTGGCCGGTGGACACATTCTGCACATAAATTGCCGAGTTGCCTTTCTCAAACGAAACATAAGCAAGACGTGTTCCATCCGGCGACCAGCTGGGTGACAACAGGGGTTCAGGCGAGCCAACGACGGCCTGCGGGTTAAAGCCATCGGCATCAGCAACAAACAGTTTGTAGTCCTGGTCATTTCCTATACCCGTGGCCGATATGTACGCAATGCGGGTGGAAAACGCACCCGGAACACCGGTTAATTTATGATATATCGCGTCCGCTACCCGGTGGGCGCCAAAACGCAGGTCACCGTAGCCAACGGTGGTTATCTGGGACAGCAGCCTTTCCTGCGTATGTACGTCAAAAAGCTGGTAAACGATGTCGTATCCATTGCCATTGGGTGCATCATTGACATGACCGATGACCAGGTAATCGGCCTTTAAAAGACGCCAGGTGCCAAAACGTATGGATTCGGCATCAATCGGCCGATCCACCATGTCCTCTTCATCCAGCGGGTCAAACAGTCCGGACCGGTACAAGTCTGAAGAGACAACCTCGGCCACGCCGGTTTCTGGCCGCGGGTCGGATGAATTCCATTGCATAGGGATCACCGCGATCGGCAAGGCTGCCGCGTTGCCCTGGATTATCTCGATCTCAAGCTTTGCGTGGGCCAGTTGTGAAACCATCAAAAGCAACAGGGCGTACATAATTTTTTTCATAATTTTATTCATCATAGGTAAATATAAAATCAATCTCGCGTTCAAACACCTCTTCAAAACCACGATAAGGCAAAGAGCCTGCACGTTCCACCGCGCCTATCAACGACCGGCGGGTGGCTTCATCTGCATTGCAGGTTCCTGCAATCGCCGCTGAAATCACCTCGCCTCCCGGTATCTGTACAATTCTCAACCTGCATTTCAACCCCGGACGTGCCGTGGGTGGCCGGAACCAGTTGTTTGTCACCTGTGCCTGGATTGCCGCGTAATATTCTTCACCCTTGGTGGCAATTTGCCCGGCCCTGAATTCAGCTGCCATTTGCTGTTGCAATTCCGCTTCGGCCAGCGCCTGCCGCTGGGCTTCAGCCTCGGCTTTTTTACGTGCATCGAGTTGTTTTAACCGTTCCTCTTCGATTTTGGCCTGCCGGTTTGCTTCTTCGCGTTGTTTGCGAAGCTGTTCCAGTTCTTGCTGTTGCTTTCTTTGCTTTTCCAGGCGGTCCTGTTCCTGTTTTTTACGCAGATTCTGCAAACGCAGATCTTCTTCCCGCTTTTTCGCCGCCAGGTCCCGCTGGCGTTGTCTTTCGGCTTCCTCTTCGCGTTTCCTGCGTTCTTCCAGTTCCCTCTGGCGCCGGTCCTGTTCCGCTTTGCGTGCGACCGCCCTCTCCGCTTCCCGCTTCGCCTCTTCCCGGCGCTGCTTGATGACGCTGGTATCCACCATCACCGCTTCGATGGTCATACCGGTCAGTGCCGGTGGCTTGAAGGGTTTCCAGTCCATTGTGCCCAGCACGACCAGCGCGGCCATCAGTACATGAACGCCGACAGCCAGGCTAAATGCCTTGGTTTGTGCCCAAAGTTCCCGCATGCTGCGATCAGCCTCCGTCCTGACCCTCAATCGAATCAAGCGGGTCACTCATCAGGCCCACCTTTGATACCCCGGCTTTTTGTAACAGAACCATGGCTCCGTAGATATGGCCGTAACCCACTGCCTCGTCACCACCCACCAGGACCTGTATTTCAGGGTTGCGGCGCACGATGGCTGATACCGTCGTTACCAGTGTTTCCGGATCGATCAGTCCGCTGTTGACACCATCAGCCTCACCACCGGCATTCAGGTACAGGTCACCGTTTTTTAGCACTGTGACCACCATTGGTTCTTCATTTTGCTGGCTCTCCAGCGGCTCGGCATCGGCCTTGGGCAGGTCAACTTCGACACCGAGGTTTAACAACGGCGCCGTGATCATGAAAATCACCAGCAATACCAGCATCACGTCGATATAGGGAACGACGTTGATCTCGGCCATTGGCTTTCGCTTGTTACGCATGGTCTGCATGTGGCGCGAACTCCTAGGTCTCTACCAGCGCATGGGCCTGGCGCTGCAAAATGCTGGAGAATTCTTCGGTGAAATTGTCATAGCGCGTTTCCAGACGCTCCACCTGGTTGGAGTAACGGTTATAGGCAATAACGGCCGGTATCGCAGCAAACAAACCCATCGCGGTTGCAATCAGTGCTTCCGAGATGCCCGGCGCCACCATTGCGATCGTGGCCTGGTTGACGTTTGCCAGTTGGTGGAACGAGGTCATGATGCCCCAGACGGTGCCAAACAGGCCAATATAAGGACTGGTCGAACCCACCGTCGCCAAGTAGCTGAGATGGTGTTCGAGACGGTCGGTTTCCCTGACCAGGGCAATACGCATACCGCGTTGGGCGGCCTCGACCAGAACACCCGGTGTCATGCGCCCCTGTTCGCGCATACGTGTAAATTCTTTGAACCCCGATTCGAAAATCTGCTCCAGGCCGTCCCCGGTATTGTTGCGGCTAACCGTTTCATATAACTGTGTCAGATCCGTCCCCGACCAGAATTTTTCTTCAAATGCATCGGCGCCTTTCTCCGCTGCAGCCAACATCTGGCGCTTGCGGAAAATCATCATCCAGGATGTTACTGACGCTACCAGCAGAATCGCCATCACCATTTTTACCATCCAGCTCGCGTCTAAAATCAGCTGCCAGACTTGTAAGTCATTTTGCATTGTTAGGTCCTGTTAATTTTCATCAATGGCTGCCCTGATCCATTTGGGCATTCGGGTTGGTTTAAAGCTGTCGGCTTTCAGACTGACAGCGGTCAATTCGGCAGATGCCACCAGCTGTCCATCGGAGCAGCGGGTCATATCCTGGCTAAACGTCATTCTCACACCACCGGTGTCAACGGAATGCACCGTGACATCCAGTTCATCATCCAGACGCGCGGCCTGCTCAAAACCAATATCCATGTGGCGTATGGCAAAAAGAACATTCTCTTCTTCAGCCAATTTCAACTGGTCAACACCCAGGCTGCGTAACCACTCGGTCCGTGCGCGCTCGAAAAAATTCAGGTAGCGGGAATGGTAAACCACACCGCCCGCATCTGTATCTTCCCAGTAAACTCTAACTTTCCAGACAAAGGGATTCATATTTGGTTCTTTAATCCCGAATAATTCATCAAGGTTTCAGGTAATAACGTTACAAATTTCAAAAAGGGGTTATTTGCCGGAGAACAAATCGGTGTTGCCATTGTTCTTATCGTTTCCCGGCTGCTCCAGACCGAAATGCAGGTAGGCTTTAGCAGTTACCATCCGCCCACGCGATGTGCGGGTGATATAACCCTGCTGAATCAGGAATGGCTCAAGTACGTCTTCCACGGTTCCACGTTCTTCCGACAGTGCCGCTGCAATGCTTTCAATTCCGACCGGCCCGCCGTCAAAATAGTCAATTATCAACTTCAGCAAACGCCGGTCCATGGTATCGAAACCACAGGCGTCCACTTTCAACATATCCATTGCACCCGATGCGATCTCCGCATTGATCAGGCCATCGCCTTTGACCTCGGCAAAATCGCGCACCCGCCGCAACAGGCGGTTTGCAATACGTGGTGTGCCACGCGCCCGGCTGGCAATTCCCATGGAGCCTTCTTCGTCACAGGGTATATCCAGGATGCCGGATGAACGTGTCACGATTTGCTGCAATTCCCTGGGGCTATAAAACTCAAGACGCTCGACAATGCCAAAACGGTCGCGTAAAGGCGATGTCAATAGCCCGGCCCGGGTGGTGGCGCCGACCAGCGTAAAGCGCGGCAGATCGATCTTGATGGAGCGTGCTGCAGGACCTTCGCCGATCATGATATCCAGCTGGAAATCCTCCAGGGCCGGATAAAGAACCTCTTCTACCACCGGCGACAGGCGGTGTATTTCATCTACGAACAAAACATCACCGGGTTGCAGGTTCGTCAGTATGGCGGCCAGGTCACCGGCGCGCTCCAGCACAGGCCCTGAAGTCTGGCGCAGGTTGACACCCATTTCGTTGGCAATCACGTGGGCAAGCGTTGTCTTGCCCAAGCCTGGCGGGCCAAAGATCAGTACGTGGTCCAGTGCCTCATTGCGGCGGCGGGCGGCTTCCAGGAAGATGTTCAGCTTTTCACGCATGGCTTCCTGGCCGATATATTCGTCCATCGTCCTGGGCCGCAGGGTGTTGTCCAGGGCCTTGTCTGATGGTGAATCCAGCGGGGTCACGATGCGGTCTATTGATTCACTCATTCGACTTTACCCGGGTCTGTAGTGCTTTGCGGATAATTTCTTCAGCGTCCATACCGGCCTCTGCCACGGCACTGACCATGCGGCTGACCTCTGCCGGCTTGAATCCGAGCGCCGCCAGTGCGTGACTGGCCTCGCTGGCGGGATCAGTCCCGCCGGTTGCACCACCAGCTACCGGACTTCCACCGCCAAGGGTGATGCCATCCAACTTGTCACGCAATTCAATGATGATACGTTCTGCGGTTTTTTTACCGATACCCGGCAGCCTTGTCAATGAAGCCACATCACCGGCAGACACATAACTGGCCAGTTCATCACCGCTGGCGCCTGACAATATGTTCAATGCCATCTTGGCGCCGATTCCGCTGATCTTTAACAGCTTGCGGAACAACTCACGTTCACCCAGGGAAGCAAAGCCGTACAGTGTCTGGCTATCCTGCGAAAAATGATGATGGATAACGATCGCAACCTGCTTGCCGTTTTCCGGCAGGTCCGAAAACACCCCCAGTGGTGCTTCGACTTCGTAACCGATGCCATTGACATCGATAACGAGGTAGGGAGGGTTCTTATCCAGCAGTACTCCTGAAAGACGGGCAATCATTGCGCTACCCCTGCATCATCGCCATACGCTCAAGCGTATGCGAAGTGTGTTGGTGGCACAGGGCCACGGCCAGCGCATCGGCCGCATCGGTTTGTATCAGGCCATTGATGCCGAGCAGCAATCCAACCATGTGCTGGACCTGCGACTTATCTGCCCCACCCCTGCCGACAATGGCTTGCTTGATGGAACGGGGACTGTATTCCGATACCGGCAGATCACATGAAATCGCCGCACAAACCGCAGCACCACGCGCCTGGCCCAGCTTGATCGCCGAGGCGGCATTGTGAGCGACAAAAACGGTTTCAATGGCAGCCTGGTCCGGCTTGTGCTCCCTGATCAATTCCTGCAAACCGGAAAAGATGATTCCGAGGCGCTCGTTGAACTCGCCGGTACCGGCCTTGATGGCATCGTAATATACGGGCGTTACACGGTCGCCGTTGACTTCGATGATTCCGACACCGGTCATCCGTGAACCGGGATCAACGCCAAGTATGCGCAGGCTAGGCATATGGGTAGTAATGGTATGTTTGCAATTTAGTTGTATGCCTCTTCGGGAATTTCTGCGTTGGAGTACACATCCTGCGTATCGTCCAGGTCTTCAAGCGCATCCAGGAAACGTAAAACTTTCTCACCGTTTTCAACGTCCAATTCAACCTGGACGCTGGCGCGCATGGTGACCTCTGAGTTTTCGGCCTTCAAACCCGCTTCCCGCATGGCCGCCGCCACTTCGGTATAAGCTTCGGGGCTGGTTACAACCTCGATTGAACCATCATCTTCTGTAACGACATCATCGGCCCCGGCTTCCAGCGCCACTTCCATGACATCATCTTCGGATGTACCCGGGGCGAAGTTCAAAACGCCAATCTTTGAGAACAGGTATGCCACGGAGCCGTCCGTACCCAGGTTGCCACCGTACTTGGTAAATGCATGACGTACTTCGGCCACGGTGCGGTTACGGTTGTCCGTCAGGCACTCGACCATCACCGCAACACCGCCTGGTGCGTAACCTTCGTATTTTAATTCTTCATAGGTAACGCCATCGAGATCACCGGTCGCTTTCTTGATCGCCCGTTCGATATTGTCCTTTGGCATGTTCGCCGCGTTGGCTTTCTCAATTGCCAGGCGCAATGCAGGGTTGGTATCCGGGTCGCCGCCGCCTTCCCTTGCCGCGACGGATAACAACCTGTTGATCTGTGTAAATATCTTGCCGCGCTTGGCATCTACCGCTTTTTTACGGTGTTGGATATTTGCCCATTTGGAATGACCTGCCATAAAGAACGTACCTTGAAATTTGAATTCAGAAATTTTATCACGAAACCCTGACAATCCGGGGGCGGAAACTGGGCTTTTAGTAAGCCTTATCAAACTTACCGTGAAATAAAAACTGTTCGACCTGCTTTACAACCTCGGCCGAGACCAGCATTTCCGTATGTGTCACATCCAGTTCAACGCTGTCTTTCAGGCCCTCGAGTTCTGTTTCACTGACCGTTACACTGCCGTCATTTGGTTCGCCGTGTTTGCCGGCGATGAGTCCCAGGCCAAGTGCCCGTGTACCCCGGATCATACCGGTCTCATGTTCTAACGGGGTATGCTTGAAACCCTGCAGCAGGTTTTCACGGGCCTTGCCAAATAACACTTTCTGGCCCGGTAGTTTTTCCAAACGTTTAACCACACCACTGCCCTTGACCGGTGTTCCCATCAACACAACGCGACCAGGCGGCAGATCATCAAACCTGCTGAGCATATTCAGAATAACCAGCCCGCCCATACTGTGGCCGACCAGGTGCAACTCATCGGCTTTGATATTGCCCAGGAAAGCATTCAGTGCATCCGCGTGACCGTCGAGGGAGTCGCTACGGGTGGGGTAACTGAAGACCTCCACATCGTGACCGTGGGCGCGCAGGCGTTTTGCCATGATAGTCATGTACCAGCCCCGGTTCCACAGGCCGTGAACCAGGACAATCTTGTACTTTGAAGTGCCGGGTTCAGCCACGCAGACGTCTCCTCACACGGCGGAATGGCTCAATGGAAACCAGCGCGAGTGCCAGCCAGATGCAGGTAAAAGCCACTGCGTGGCCGGTAGTAAACAGTTCGTCGTACAGGAAAACCGCCAGCATAAAACTCATGATTGGCGCGATGTACTGGAAGAAACCCAGGATACTCAAAGGCAGCTTCTGCGCCGCCATGTTGAACCAGATTAATGGCAATACCGTGACCAGGCAGGAACCAATCAACAACAGGTCAATACTCACGGAGCTTTGCATAAACTGCTGGGCGGATTGCGATGACAACCACAACACATAGGCAAGGGCGGGTAGAAACAGCAATACTGTTTCCCACAGCAAACCCAGCATCGGCCCCACATCCAGGCGTTTTCGCAGCAGGCCGTAGCAACCAAATGACGTCGCCAGCGTGATGGCAATCCAGGGCGGTCTGCCCAAAAACCATGCCAGGTAGACGGTGCCGGCAGCGGCTATTACCACCGCTATCACCTGCAGTGTGGTCAGACGTTCATTCAGAACCAGGTAACCCAGTAGCACGTTGACCAATGGTGTGCCGAAGTAACCCAGGCTGGTATCAAGTACATTGTCATGCGCGACTGCCCAGACAAAAACCACCCAGTTAATTGCCAGTACCGTGCCTGACAGACACAACCAGGCAATACTCTTGAAAGGCAGCTTCAGCTTTGTCCAGACCTGCCTGCCATCACGGATCAGAAGGAAAAGCAACAGAACCGGAACCGACCACATGATCCTGTGCGCCAGCACTTCCCAGGCGCCAACAGTTTGCAATCCCTTGTAGTAAATGGGCACCAGGCCCCAGAACACGAAGGCAGCCAGCGCAGCGGTCACACCACCGCGGTCAAGCCCCTGTTCTTTCGTGCCCGTCATTCAGGTTTGGTTTTTACACCGATGTGCAATTCATCCAGCTGGCTGTCCGAAATAGGAGATGGCGCGTCCGTTAGCGGACACTGGGCAGTGGTGGTTTTCGGGAAGGCGATCACGTCGCGAATCGACGGCTCGCCGGCCATCAGTGCTGCCACCCGGTCAAGCCCGAAGGCGATACCGCCGTGCGGCGGGCACCCGTACTTCAGCGCCTCCAGCAGGAATCCGAATTTGGCTTGTGCCTCTTCATCACCGATACCAAGGAGTTTGAATACTGCCGCCTGCATTTCAGGATTATGGATACGGATAGAACCGCCGCCGATTTCGGCGCCATTGAGAACGATGTCATAGCCCTTCGAAAGTGCCTGTCCGGGATTGTTGACAAGGTCTTCAGGTGAATCGGACTGTGGCGCCGTAAATGGATGGTGCATGGCCATGTGACGGCCGCTCTCTTCATCCCACTCGAACATTGGGAAGTCGGTTACCCACAATGGCGCCCAACCTTCCACCGCCAACTCCAGGTCTTCGCCACAACGGACCAGTAAATGACCCATGAAAGTGCTGACCTGCAGCCAGTCACCGGCGCCAAACAACAATATGTCACCGCTTTGAACACCCGTTTGTGCAGCAATACCCCTCCAGGCCTTGTCGTCCAGGAATTTAGCTACGGGTGATTGCAGACCTTCGATACCGGCCTCAACGTCATTGACCTTGATCCACGCCAGGCCCCTGGCACCATAACGTGCTATGAACTTTGTGTATTCATCGATCTGCTTGCGGGAGAACTGGGCGCCACCTGGCACCCTGAGTGCCGCAACACGCTGCCCGTCTTCGTTTGCCGGGCCGGAAAATACTTTGAATTCCAGGTGGCTGACGTGTTCATCAACACTGTGCAGGCGCATCGGGTAACGCAGGTCAGGTTTGTCTGAGCCAAACTCTTCCATTGCATCGTGCCAGGTCATACGCGGGAACGGCTGGGGCAGCTCAACATCGAGAACGTCTTGGAAAACCGCACGGACCAGCCCTTCGGCAGCCGCCTGTACATCGGGCTCTTCAACAAAGGACAATTCCATATCCAGCTGGGTAAACTCCGGCTGGCGGTCGGCGCGCAGATCTTCGTCGCGGAAGCAACGGGCGATTTGGTAGTAACGATCCATACCAGCCATCATCAGCAGCTGCTTGAACAACTGGGGTGACTGCGGCAAGGCATAAAACTGCCCGGCGTGCACACGGCTGGGGACCAGGTAATCACGTGCACCTTCCGGTGTCGCCTTGGTCAAAATGGGTGTTTCAAATTCGTAAAAACCGTTGCCGTCAAGGTGCTTGTGAATGGCCTGGTTGAGTTTCGCGCGGATACGCATATTGTGCTGCATGCGGGGCCGGCGAAGATCGAGATAACGATAGCGTAACCGGACCTCTTCACCGTCTTCCTCTGTCATCATCAGTGGCAACGGAGCCGATGCATTCAACAACTCAACCTCGTCTGCGACCAATTCGACCTTGCCAGTTGCCATATCTTCATTCCACTGGCTTTCAGGGCGCATACGTACCGTGCCCTTCAGCCGTACGCAATATTCGTTACGCAAACGCTCGGCACCTGCAAAAGCATCACTTTCAGGCTCGATAACGACCTGCACAATACCGGCGAGATCCCTCAGACCAAGAAATATCAAGCCGCCCAGATCACGCCTGCGATCCACCCAGCCACACAAGGTGACGGTCTGTCCAGCCAGTGTTTCATTGACTTCACCACATAGATGACTACGCATTTTTTGATTCCTTGGTCACAGGTTTGGCTGCAGGTTTTTCCGCAGTGCTTGAATCCGGTTTTTTTGAGCTTGTTTCGGTGGCCGATTTGCCATTCATTTTGCCTTCACTCCCGGATGACTTCTTGTTTGAAGCATCTGCACCGGAAGTATCCGCCAAATTACGCTTGTTGTCCTTTTTAAAATCGGTTTCGTACCAGCCACTGCCCTTCAGGCGGAAGGCAGCCGCAGAAATAAGACGCTTCAACTCCGGTTGCTCACATTCAGGGCAATCCACCAGTGTGTCGTCACTCATTTTCTGCAGCTTTTCCAGCTCATGATCACATGACTGGCATTGGTATTCGTAAATCGGCACTAAAATATCTCCTGTCTCCACCAAACCCGCAGACAATCACGGGGCCGGCAATTATAAACGCTGAAGAACCGTCCAGCTATCGCCGGACAGGTAATTAGGTTGGGGTTCCGGGAAGAGAGGTCAATACCACCCGCTACAGATTAAGAATGACTCACGTAGAAGCCCCATTGTGGGAGGCGCGTCTCGCGCCGATTTACCTATCTGAGTAGATCCAAACCTTGCTCTCGCACAATTCGGCGGGGGTTGGGTGTAGCTCCTGAGACCTTCGCCAACAGGACGTTGGCGATGAGCTTACAGGGATGTATTCACAGCGTGTCTCAGGAGATATACCCAACTGCCGGCGAATCCACACAGCAATCCACGGATGGCTTTAGAGGTTCAGTTCAAATAGCCCCAACACTTGTGCCAGAGAGCATCAGGGAGCAGGTACCCTCCTTCAGGAACACGCCGTGAACCCATCCATGGGGGCTCTGCCGCGAACATCCTGTTCGCGAAGGTTCCTGAAGGAGGGTACCTACCCCCTGCTGCCGGGGTGTGCTGGATTGGAGAGTTTGAAGAGCTAAAAATCGCCGCGAG
>CALBDB010000019.1 GCA_937927755.1 uncultured Lysobacterales bacterium | reverse complement strand
GATTGTTTCAGGTTCGCACGAGACCCAAGAAATCGTGACGCAAGCGTCGCTCCTACATTCCATTGGCACAATCGCCGCAAGACGCGCCTCCCACAAAGGTGGACACCAAGGCGTCAGGCTGTGAGCCTGTCCAGAATCTCGTGGGTAATGCGGATGCGCTCTTCGGGCGACTCCTCGTCAAACAGTAGGCGCAGTTTGTGCGGGCCCTGGAGTTTGTAGTCGAAGGGTTGCTGCTGGATCATCTCCAGCAACGCTGCAGGGTTAGCGCTGGTGTTTTCGGCAAACTCGATACGGCCGCCGGTTTCGCCAAAGTCGACCAGGCTTACACCGATGGTGCGCGCCTTCTGGCGCAGTTCGGCCACCTGGAACAGGTGTTTCGTCTGGGGCGGCAACAGGCCGAAGCGGTCGATCATCTCGACCTGCAGGTCCCGCAAGCCGGCCTTGTCGGTTGCGCTGGCAATGCGTTTATAAAGCGTCAGGCGCGTGTGTATATCACCCAGCCAGTCATCGGGGATCAGCGCGGATATGTGCAGTTCGATATCTGTTTCTTCGTGCAGGCTGCCTTCGAGAGCGACATCCTTGCCTTCGCGCATCGCCTCGACAGCGCGGGCGAGCAATTCACTGTACAGGCTGAAACCGATGGACTGGATTTCGCCGCTCTGCTCATCGCCGAGCAATTCGCCCGCGCCGCGAATTTCGAGATCGTGGGTCGCCAGCGTGAAACCTGCGCCAAGCTCTTCCAGGGACGCGATGGCCTCCAGGCGTTTGTGCGCGTCGCGGGTCATGCTGCGTTTATCCGGCACCACCAGGTAAGCATAAGCGCGGTGGTGAGAGCGGCCGACCCGGCCCCTTAGCTGGTGCAATTGGGCGAGACCGAATTTGTCGGCGCGGTTGACGATGATCGTGTTCGCCGTTGGCACGTCTATACCGTTTTCGATAATGGTGCTGCACACCAGCACATTGATGCGCTGTCGGTAGAAATCGAACATGACCTTTTCAAGCTCACCCTTGGGCATCTGGCCATGGGCGACCCGGATCCGTGCTGCGGGCACCAGTTCGGAAACCTCGCGGGCGACCTGTTCGATATTACGCACTTCATTGTGCAGGAAGAAAGCCTGTCCGCCACGTTGTATTTCGCGCTGGAGCGCTTCGCGCAGCAAAGCGGTGTCCCACTCGGAAACCAGTGTTTTAACTGCCATACGGCGTGCTGGCGGCGTCGCAATGATGGACAGATCGCGTATCCCCGACATCGCCATGTTCAGCGTGCGCGGTATCGGCGTTGCGGTCAATGTCAGCAGGTCGACTTCGGAGCGCAGTTGTTTCAGGCGCTCTTTCTGACGGACCCCGAAGCGCTGCTCCTCGTCAACGATGACCAGGCCAAGGCGTTTGAAGCGAATATTGCGCTGCAATAATTTGTGCGTTCCGATAACGATATCGACCTTGCCTTCCTCGAGGTCGGTCAGCACGGTATCCAGTTGCTTTCCGGTGCGGAAGCGCGACAGCAGTTCGATTCGCACCGGCCAGTCGGCGAAACGGTCGCTGAAATTTGAGTAGTGCTGTTGGGCGAGCAGGGTGGTGGGAACAAGTATGGCAACCTGTTTCTGGCCCTGGACCGCGACGAAGGCCGCCCTCAAGGCCACCTCGGTTTTACCAAAGCCCACATCACCGCACACGACCCGGTCCATGGGCCGGGTGGCAACCATGTCTTCAAGTACGGCATCGATGGTTCTTTGCTGGTCCTGTGTTTCTTCAAATGGGAAGCCGGAACAGAATTCGGCGTACATCGACTTGTCGAGTTCAAAGCCAAAACCCTGCCGCGCCTGCCTTCGCGCATACAGATCGAGCAATTCTGCGGCCACATCGCGAATTTTTTTTGCGGCCCGCTTGCGTACCTTTGCCCATTGCTCGCTGCCAAGCCGGTGCAATGGTGCAGTTTCTGCGGCGCCACCGGTATAGCGGCTGATCAGGTGCATGGAGGTGACCGGCACGTACAGCTTGTCTTCACCGGCGTATTCGAGCATCAGGAACTCCGCCTCGCGGCCATCGATCTCGAGGGACTGCAGCCCGCGGTAGCGCCCGATTCCGTGGTCCTCGTGTACGACAGGGTCGCCCGGCTCCAGGTCCGAAAGGCTGCGGATGATGGCCTCGGGATCGCGCTCGCTGAGCTTCCGCGTGGTTTTGGGCCTGGCCCGGCCGCCAAACAACTGGCTCTCGGTCAATATGGCAATATCATCGCCGGCTACGAACCCGGTTTCCACGGGCAGCACCGCCAGTCCCATGCTTGCTCTGGCCGCTTCGAACTCGGCCCAGGATTCGTAGCGCTGCGGTTTTAAGCCGAACGCCCGCAAGGTATCGGTCAGCACCTCGCGACGCCCGGCCGTGTCTGCAGCAAACATGATGCGGCCGGGGAAATCCTGCGTGAACCTGAGCAATGCCGCAGCGGGTTCGTTACCGCGCTCGTGGATGTGCAGGTCCGGGGGAGGCTGTGTTTCAAAGCGAAATGCAGGCTGACGCTGCGAAGAGTCGCCGGGGTCAAGCAGGCTTACGCTATCGGCGGCATCCAGTTGATCCTGTGTGTCCTTGGGGGAGAAGTACAGTTCAAGCGGGTCAAGCACAGGCCGTTCGATGTCATACCTTCTTTGTTCCCACCGCTCATTGGTGGATGACCAGAAGTCAACGGCGGCTTCTTCGACGCCTTGCTGGGTTACCACCATTGGTTTAGCCGGCAGGTAATCAAGCAGGCTCTCAGTCTGTTCGTAAAACAGCGGCAGGTATTGCTCCAATCCCTGCGGATGCAGCCCCTGGCGCAGGTCCTGGTACAGCGTCACTTTGCGCGTGTCGACCACGAAGCGGAAGCGAAATACCTTGCGCATTGCATCGAAGGAGTCCTGGTCGCAGGGGTATTCACGCGCGGGCAGCATGGTGAAATCTGTCAGTTCGCCCGTGGAACGCTGGGTTTCCGGGTCAAACACTCTCAGTGAGTCGATTTCTTCATCGAACAGGTCAATACGCAGCGGCTGCTTTCTGCCGCTGGGGAACAGGTCGATAACAGAACCACGCACGGCGAACTGACCCGCCTGGTAGACCGGATCGGCATGGCTGTAACCAGCCTGTAGCAGGCGCTGACGGAATTCATCAATGACCAGTGTCTGCCCGGTTTTAAGCTCGATGTTTCTGCCCAGTGCATGACTTCGCGGCGGCAGTCGTTGCATCAATGTTGCGATGGGTGCCAGCAGTACTCCCCTTTTCAGGCCGGACAGTTCGGACAAGGTGGCGAGTCGTTCGGCGACTATGTCAGGGTGCGGTGAAAACGGGTCGTAAGGCAGTGTTTCGTGGTCCGGAAAATGCAGGACTGGAATTTCGCCCCTGCTGAACAGGCGGATATCCTGCTCCAGTAAATGGGACTGGTGACTGGAGCGTGTGACCACGAGGACAATGCCATCATGCTCGCGGGCAGCGGACAAGAGCGCCAGTGCGGCACTGCTTCCATGCAGGCCTGTCCAGCTTACACGGCCCGTTTCAAAACGGGCTTCAATTGGGCTTTTAGGCCCGGGACCAGTCATTAACCCGCCTGGGGCAGGTACGACGGCTTGCCGAAGAACTTGAGAATCAGCCAGAGTATGACCAGCCCAATGGACAAACCGAGCCACCAGGGCGAGCCCAGCGCCGTCATAATGCTGCCGAACAGGATTGCCGTTCCGCCAACCGTCATTGCATAGGGCAACTGGGTCCGGACATGTTCAATATGATCACAACCGGATGCCAGCGATGACAATATCGTGGTGTCAGAAATGGGCGAGCAATGATCACCCCAGACAGCACCCGCCAGGATCGCGGAAATGGCGGAATACAGGATATGCATATGTTCCGGCCCCGCCTGGCCATGTGCGACCATTACGGCCCATGTCAGGGGCATGGCCAGCGGGAACAGGATACCCATCGCACCCCAACTGGACCCGGTTGCAAAGGCAGTGGCCGCTGCCAGCAAAAACACCATTGTCGGCAAAATAAAGGTGGGCAGAGCATCACCCAGTACGCTGACGAGGAAGTCGGCGGTTTTCAGGATGTCGGTAACTTCGCCGAGCGACCAGGCAAGAATCAGGATGATCATCGCCATCAGCATGGCGCGTACACCGTGGAACCAGGCGTTAACCACTTCTTCGAGGCCCATAATCCTCTGCACGAGCGACAGCGTTGCCGCTGTCAGCATCGAGACCAGGGATGCCCACATAAGTGCGGTATATGAGTCGGCGTTACCGATAATGTCCTTCAGCGTCGGGTCAGCCACATCAGCAGAAGCCTGTTTGCCGGTTACATAGAGCCCTACCAGAACGCCCAGCACCATGACCGCCACGGGTATGTAGGCATTGAAAGCCCGTTGCGGCTTGCCTTCAACCGGTTCGATGGTTTCCGTTTCCTGGTTGCTGTCCTTCTCCGGGTCAGAATGTTCCGGGCCATGTTCACGCGCCAAAAGTTCGGCATCGAGCATGGGCCCGAAATCCCTGCCGCTGGCGGATACCATGAATACAAAGGCAATCGCCATTATGGGGTAGAAGCTATAGGGGATGGTGTTAAGGAAAAGCAGGTAGGCCTCTGTATCCAAGCCTTCCATTTTACCAATCGAGTCGCCAATCAGACCGATTTCATAACCGATCCAGGTTGTCACCACCGCGATGCAGGCCACGGGCGCTGCAGTTGAATCTACGATATAGGCAAGCTTGGCACGGGAGACACGCATCGAATCGGTCACCGGGCGCATGGTGTTTCCTACCACCAGTGTATTCGCGTAGTCATCAAAAAAGATGGCAAGCCCCAGTGAAGCGGTAGCCAGGCAGGCGTGCCGGGCGGAATTTGCCCACTTGACGATGTGGTTGACGATGCCCTGCATACCGCCGTTACGCGAAATGATACCGACCATACCGCCAACCATCATTGAGAACAGTACGATCGCAGTGTGGTCCGGATTGGACAGCGCGTTGCTCACAAACACCTGGAACGTATCGAGCAGGCCGGTCCACAAACCGACCAGCCCAAAGTCATTGATCGCCCACGCCCCCATCCAGATACCCAGGAAAAGGGCCGGGACTACGCGCTTGAATGCCAGTGCAACGGCAATCGTCAGTACCGGCGGAAGTATGGCCACCCAGCTTCCTGCCGATGCCGGCGCGGCTTCAGTGGCATTGGCAACGGAACTGAAAACTAAAAGATAAAATACATTAATAAAAAAAAATAACTTATTATTATTTAACACTAAATGTTCCCCGATATTGTTGATAATGCCCGTTTGACGCGCTTGCTAAAGGCTTCGAACTCAGACTCCGGCAGGGCGTACATACCCAACCAGGCCTTCTCTGCTTCGTGCGCTTCTTCGCTTGCCGACAGCCGCGTGCCCCCACCGGACATCGATTCCGCCAGGCGATCAACCTGGTATTTCATACGTTGGTCACGGTCCTCTTCCGGCGACGGCAGGCCGGCAATAAACTCCAGGCGTATACACAAGGCCCTTGCCTCCAGCGCCATGGTTTCGACCTCGTCTGTGGTCGGGTCAGGCTGTTTTCCGGCCAATAAGTCCTTGCAGACCCGGTCCATCTCGGTTTCGAGGGGGTTGTCGGAACTCGCCTCGGGCCAGGTCTTGCTGACCTTGGTTTCGGTTTTCTTGCTGATGGCGCCTTTCGCGGTACGGCCACTGACCGCCAGTTCGTGCAAAAGTGCTGATTTGAGCCACCTGCGCTCGCGGTTAGCGTCCACTTGCTGCTGACGTGCCTTTTCGACTTTTTGCTGATACTCGACGACCATGTTCTGGAATTGTTGCACTAACTTTCGGTCTGGATACTGAATTTCTTTCCAGCCATCCTGCAGGCCCTGGACCTTGCCATGCTGGGCGGCCAGGTCCTCTCCGGACTTCAGAATGTCTTTTAATTCCGCACACAGTGTCTTCTGCGCGGCCAGGCGTTCGTTATCAGCGGCGCGGATGCTTGCCTTTTGCTCCTTGAGTTCGTCGAACAGGGGGTCGAGGTGATCACGGAATTCGTTCCAGAGTTTCTGCTCCTTGCTGCGCCACAGGCTACCCGCTGCCTTCCAGTCAGATTGCAGTGATTTTGCCTGTGTGATCGCTTCGCTGCGCTCCGGCAGGTGAATCAGTTGGCTCGCTGCCCGGATCAGTTTCATTTTTTCAACTTCAACTTCCTTGTAACGCGCCTGCATCACGGTGTTGGCCTTATCCAGTGCAGCCTTGAGTTTTTTGGCAAATTTGTGGCGTTGGCCGGCCGGGATATTGTTGAGGCCGTGCAGTTTTTTACGGCCCCGGTTCAGGCCTTTGCCGAGTGCTGTCCAGTCGACAGGATCAGCCTGCGCCAATTGCTCAAGTTCTGCACAGAATGTGGCCAGGGATTGTGCGTGGCGTGACTGGATTTCGGTGCGTTTTTCGAGATACGGTTTTGCTGTGTCAAATGCCGTGTGACCGGCGGCACTGAATTTTCTCCACATCCACGGGGCGGCCGCGAAGTGCTTGTCCCCCGGGATTTGCTCGCTTTGCTCCAGTGCTTTCCATTCCATCTGCAGGCTCTTGATCCGGTCGAGCAGGGCGTCCGGGTGCAGGTCCGCCGCAGGCAGCACTTCCATCTCTGCAATCAGGCGTTTGCGGATCTTGTTGTTTGACCAGTGGTGCCAGTCGCGTAATTCACGCAGGCGGGGCTGCATGACGGCCATCTTGGCATTGATGTTTTTCCAGTCCCGGTTTTTGCCGTGACCCTTAGCCAGCTTTTGCAGTTTTGCGCGGGTCTCCAGGGCCTTGTGCAATTCTCCGTCTTCCAGTTCTTTTTCCATCAGTGTCAGTAGCTCCCGGGCCTGGTCTAATTCCTTTTCCAGCAACTGATCCTGTTTTTCGATCCTCTTTTCCAGCTTTTGCAGCGTAGCGCTTGCCTTGTCCCAGTTGGCCTGGTCATCCGGATGCGGGGGCTGGCACTGTTTCCAGGTTTTCGCCAGGTGGTTTTTTAGTTTATTGACACTTTCAGCCCGCAATTGACCGGTGTTTTCCGATTCGTAGAGGGATATGTCTTTTGCGGCCTGTGCCAGTTGTTCATTGGCGACCGGGTTTTGTTTGCTGCCAGGTTGCGTATCTGCTGCGGGTTCCGGAATGGACACCGCTGCCGCTGCCGTTTCTTGCGCTGCCGGTTTTTCGGGTTCCGGCTTCGTGGCAACGGGTTCGGCGAGACGCTCACAGACTCTCTGGTAGCGCTGGGCCATTTCGCTGTCTGCCTTGTCTGCAATTTTCTTCCAGGCAGCGTGAAGCGCTTTGCATTCAGCGGTTTCTCCGCCGCCTTCAGCCAGCGCCAGTTTTTCCAGCGATGTGCAAATCTTCAGGGCTTCAGCATGGACGGCTTGAACATCGCCCTGCTCAAGCAACTCAGCATGCAGGCGTGCCTGCAGTTCTGCGTACAGGGCCTTGTCGCGCTTTCTGAGGGCGTCAATGACCCGCTTCAGTGTTGTGTGCTGGCTAATGCGACTGGCAGCAAATGCCCTGTTACCGGCGTCACTGTCTTGGATGCAACAATCTCCCAAAACACCCTGTCTCTCCACTTTGGCCAGTGCGGCCCGGCGCAGTTCGGCCTCGGGTGCGTGCCCGGCAAGGTGTTCAATCAGGTCGCGGTCGGAAGTTAGTTCCAGCACCTGCATTCTGAACTTCAATGGCGGACGGGCATCGCTGGATGAGGCAGCCAGTTGGCGTATACGTTCCTCCAGTACTGTTCTGACTTCCCCGTCTTTCTCGCCCGGGTATAGCTTCAGGATATTTTCCAGCTGGTGTAAGCGTTTGATCGCTGCAGAGCGCACCCGTTTATCCTCGTCGGTACCTGCTATCTCAACAAGGCTGTTGATAAGGTCGGGGTGTTGTTCTGTACTGACGGATTCGAGGCGTATGCCGGCGTTCTTATTCTGCCATTTTGGCTTGCTAAATTGTTGCTTCCAGTTCATTTCGGCTCAGACTCCTTCCGCGGCGGTTCGATGATTATTGGCAAGCCCCGGTCTGGATGGTTCCAGGAAGTGCTTCTCCAGTAACCGGAGTTGCTCTTCCGCAGTATTTACGCGCATCAGATCATACAATACCTGCTCTGATCCTTGGCGTCCCTTGAGATACCAGCCGATGTGCTTGCGGGCGACACGCACACCATGGGTTTCTCCATAAAATTCGTGTAAACGCTGTAAATGATCGCGCATGACCATGTGTACTTCATCCGCGCTCGGCGGCGGCAATATTTCCCCGCTGGACAGGTAGTGACTGAACTCCCTGAATACCCAGGGGTTGCCCTGCGCGCCACGCCCGATCATCAATCCGTCAGCACCGGTATAGTCGAGCACTTCCCGTGCCTGCGGGGCGTTGGTCACGTCACCGTTGGCAAAAACAGGTATCGACAGACTAGTGCAGATACTGCGAATCGTGTCGTACTCGGCCTTGCCCCGGAACCTGTCCGCGCGTGTCCTGCCATGAACGGCCAAAGCCGCTATGCCGCAGCTTTCCGCGATCTTCGCTACTTCAACGCCATTCCGGTTGCCGCTGTCCGGGCCGGTCCGGATCTTCAGTGTAACCGGTACTTCAACAGCACTGACAACGGCCTTGAGTATATCTTCGACCAGACCGATATCCGACAATAGCGCCGAGCCGCCGAGTTTGCCGCAGACCTTCTTGGCAGGGCAGCCCATGTTGATATCGATAATCTGCGCACCGAGACCGACGTTGTAGATGGCGGCTTCCGCCAGCCTTTCCGGGTCACCACCGACAATCTGTACGGCGATAGGGGCCGGCTCGCCGTCAAAGCTGCTGCGCCACGTGGTCTTTCGGGTAGCACGAAGTTGCGGGTTGGACGTAACCATTTCGGTTACCACGTAACCGGCGCCCAATTCCCTGCACAACTGGCGGAACGGCCGGTCGGTAACGCCGGCCATTGGCGCAAGGGCAATGGGGTTCGGTAATGTGTAGGATCCAATTTTCATGGCGGCCACTTGCCGGGTTTGTCGATAAATTCAACTCAACGCATCAAATATCTGGAATCCGGCCACCCACGTGCCGATGGCGGAACCGACGTTTGAGAAAAAGAATACCAGTAATATGCGCGTCGCGGGATTTTTGAACCAGCCTTTTAGCGTTGTGACATCGTTCCTGAGGTTCTCAAGGTCGGAGACCCTGGGTTTACGCAGCCAGGATTCCACGATTCCAGTGACCATGCCGGCGGCCACGGCCGGGTTCAGGGATGTCAACGGCGCTGCAATCATGGCGCTCAACACGGTTAATGGATGGCCGCGTGCAAGCAAAGCTCCGAGCGCCGCCATTCCGCCATTTATCACCACCCAGATCGTAACCAGTTGCCACCCCAGTTCGGGGCTGCGGGAGAAACCGATCAAAAAACCGGTCAATACCAGCGCGGCGATAAGCCATGGAACAAATTTGAGCCAGCGGTTGGGTGGGGGCAGTTGCGACAGGCTCTCCACCTCGGCCGCAGGGTCCTGCTGGTCGGTTTCGAGGTATTTTGCCAATCCTTCGAGGTGGCCCGCACCGATGACCACGAGCACGCGCTTACCGGCATTATCCCGGTTCTCCTGCCGCAGACGGGCGGCCATAAAGCGGTCACGCTCGCCGATCAGGGCTTCATACAATTCCGGGGATTGCTCGGCGAACTCGGTAAAAGTGGATTCGAGGATATCGCCTTCCTTGAGTTTCTCGATCTGTTCTTCGTCGATCTCATCCGAACTTACCGTGCTCATAACAAGACCGGTCGAAAGCATGATGCGCTTGTACCACGGCACGGCCCGGTAACTGCGCTTAAGCGTTGTGGCCAGGTCACGGTCGACAAGCTGCAGCGGCAGATCATGGGCAACTGCGGCATCCGCAGCGGCTTTGAGTTCGGCGCCAGGCTCTATACCGAATTGTTCAGCGATGCGGCGTTGGTAGGCCCCCAGCGCAAGGTTGGCCATGACAAGGCCGGCCTTTCTCTCGCGGATAATGCGATACAGGTCCATGTCTTTCCATTGCTGCTGCTTTGTCAGGGCCTGGTGGCGCGCTGGGCACAGTTCCACAGCAATGACATCAAATTCGCCGCTGTCCGCCATGCGGGTGACAGCATCGACACTGGTGCGCGACACATGCGCGGTGCCCAACAACACGTAGTGGACACCGTCACGCGTAATCTCCCGCGTGGGTTGCTCATTTGTTTCGTGATTTTGGGCCGCCGTTTCCGGCGCTGGTACGGTAATTGATTCAGGCATTAAGCTATGGGAACCCCTTTAGAGGTTCCGTATGTTGAAAAGGCGCAAGGATAACGCAGATGCGTTTCCCGTGCTTATTTTTCTATAACCGCGCCTGGGTGCAGAACAGAGTATAAAACGAGATCATACTCAAAATAGACACTATAAGTATCATACTTCCAGCTTGAAATCGGCGGATCGCCAACCGCTGGTTGTTTTTCAGCGGGAGTTCCGAAGTTTGTTTCGATTTCTGTCTTGCTTTGTCCGTTTTTCGGCAATTCCATGCGCTCTGCCTGGCGCACCTCATCAATAATCAGAACGTCCGCGGTAGCAATTTGAAATGCCAAAGCCAGCATGAAAGCCAGAACAGTCCTTGTCATCGTCTTTCTCCACTGTAAATCTATGTTCAGGGGTGCTCAGAATACCATATAAATGACGATTTGCTCGCTAATTGCGTGTGGTGGGTTCAATCTGTCAAATCTGTGGGGATATTAAAAACGTATCACCGCGGGGTGCGCCCCCACATGGTGAGCCTAGACGTTCTGTTCCAGCAATCGTAAATACGACCGGTAGCGCCAGTCTCGGATATTTCCTTCGGCAACTGCCTGCTTGATCGCGCAACCGGGTTCGGTGGCGTGTACGCAGTTATTGAAATGGCACTGGCCGAGCCAGGGTTTGAACTCGATAAAACCCGCTGCAAGTTCGGCGTTTTCCAGTTTCCAGATGCCGTATTCCCAAACACCGGGGGAATCGATCAGGTATCCGCCGGTGGTGAGTTGGTACAGCATTGTCGTGGTGGTGGTGTGTGTGCCCTTGCCGGTACTGGTGGACAGGGCGCCGGTCTGTATATCCAGGTCGGGCAACAGCTGATTGATCAGTGAAGATTTGCCGACACCGGATTGACCAACCAGGATGCTGGTGCGGTTCTGCAGGACGGATTGCAGCCCGGCAATTCCCGGTGCTGTTTTACAGGACGTGCGTATGACGGTATAGCCGAGTGCTTCGTATTCCGGCATGTGTTCCAGCACGGAAGCGCCGGCTGCAGTCTCGTCTTCCGGCACTTCGAGGTCGGTCTTGTTCAATACGATGATGGGTTCGATCCCCATACTGTGCACGGCCACGAGGTAGCGTTCCGTCAGGTCCCGCGAGGGCAGGGGGCGGGCAGCCACTACGATCAGGACTTGGTCGAGGTTGGCTGCGATGACATGTTGGCGCTGGCGTTCATCGGCACGTACGAAACAATTTTTTCTCGGCAGTATGGTTTCGGCGACCAGGCTCTCATCATCGGCGCGGCCTACAAGCACACGGTCACCGCAAAAGGGCCGTCCAACCTTGCGCCGGAATTTGCAGGCTTTGCGCTCCCCGTCCGGCATCAGTACGACGCCCTGGCTGCCATAGGAAACAAGCACCAGGGCTTCTGTGCCGGTTTTGCCTGTCACGTCGCATTATTGAATGTGTGCATGAGGCTATTGTACCTGCACGTGACAAATTGAGCATGGCGCAGTCGCGCTCAGGTCGGTATAGTTCGCAAAACAATTTGAAAGATCAATATGGCTTCCGAAATTAAAAACAATTTGATCTGGGTTGACCTGGAAATGACCGGCCTGGACACGGTCAATGATTCAATCCTTGAAATTGCAACCATTGTCACCGACAGTGAACTCAATGTGCTTGCTGAAGGCCCTGTTTTAGCCATCCAGCAGGAACAGGACATTTTGCTGGCAATGGATGACTGGAACCGCAGCCATCATACGGATTCCGGGCTTTGGCAGCGTGTCGTGCACAGTCCCTACACGATGGCTGCGGCGGAATCGGCGACCATCGAATTTTTGAATGAATGGGTCGAAAAGGGCGTTTCGCCGATGTGTGGAAACAGTATCTGCCAGGACCGGCGGTTTATGCACCGCCTGATGCCTGAATTGGAAAACTGGTTTCATTACCGCAACCTGGATGTCAGTACGCTCAAGCTGCTGGCTGGTTTGTGGATGCCGGATCCGCTCAGGGAGTTCTACAAGGAGAACCGCCACGAAGCCCTGTCCGATATACGCGAGTCCATCAATGAACTGCGTTACTACCGTAAATTCATGGGTGAGTTTGGCGGGGCAAACCCCGAGTAGCCCTGTTTGAGGCGCGTCTCGCGGCGATCATCGCTCAATTGTGTGCTCTGTAATCCTCGATCCATGCTTCAATATGGGCGCGTAGCTGGATAAGCGGTATGGTTCCGTTTTCCAGGATTCTCTGGTGGAACGCACGGATATCGAAATTTTCACCCATCGCGTCTTCCGCCATCTTGCGCAGTGCCAGGATTTCCAGGCCGCCCGAGTCGTAGGCGGTCAGCTGGCCGGGAATAATGGCGATGCGGTCAACCATTTCGTCGCCCATCGTATCGGGGAAACGACCGGCTTCCATCATGAACTCTATAGCCTGCTCGCGGGTCCAGCCAAACAGGTGTATACCGGGGTCAGCGACCATGCCTCTAGCCGGCCATGCACGGCGTTTTATCGGGCCTGTAACGGTCGTGTAAAGACCCATTTCCTCGGCCAGCGCCTCCGAGTAACGCGCCCAGCCCTCTCCCGGGCCTGAGAACCAGACGATCCGGGTTACCGGGTGCAGGCCCTCGACCGATTGCCCCACCGCAACCTGCAGGTGGTGCCCGGGCCAGGCTTCGTGAAAGGCGGTAGATTCGGCATTGCCGCGTGATTGTTCTTCGGGCTGGTGGAGCGGGATCCGGTATTCACCTGGCCTGTCGGCGCTGCTCGGCCGGTAGTGGGCCGACATGCCGGTGCCTTCCTCGTGCTCTTCGAACGGCACGACCTCGACAGGCTGTTCCGGCATATTCTCAACCCATTTTGGCATCTCGGATTCAGCCCGCTGGACCATGTCACGGGAAAACTGTAACAGCTCTTCCTTGCTGGTAAACTTGTCGGCGGGGTCCTTTTTCGCCCTGTCGATGATTGCGGCAAAATCATCCAGTCCATAGGCCGCCTTGCCGAGTTCTATGACCATGGCCTTGTTGGCTGCCACCGTCTGTTGACCGAGTTCGTAAACCTCTTTACCGGAGCGGCCCAAGGTCGTGTATGCCTGCAGCGACGCCTCGTAACAGGCCAGGCCGTCGGGATTGGCGGTTACGCTCAGTTCCTCGCGGGCATTTTCCATATAATTTCCGGCAAGATAATCCCGGTAACGCTGCAGGGCCGGGTAGACCTGGTCTTCTACGATTTCCTGCATTGTCTCGGCGAACACCTCGTCACCATCACGCACAGCGGGGGAGTAGAACGGTGATTTTTCGGTCTCCAGGCCAAGTACGCCGTCCACCTGGTCGATAACCCTCTGCACCACGGTTTTGGGTGCCGAGTAACCGAGTTCGAGGCCATGCTCGAGGTGCGAGATTTCCTGGTCAATGTAAGCGGCCATCTTCGACCAGCGCGCAATGGCCTGTTCCCTTGACTCCGCTGTTCCTACCGGTTGCAGTTGAGCGATCTGGGCGTAGCCGGAGTGCCAGCCACCCATCTGGCTGACATTCCACAGGTCATAGCGGCAGACACGCTGGGCGACGTCGGAACGCAGCGTCTGTAACAGGTAAGCATGGGTTATCCATTCCGTCCGCCCGTTGAGCGTCCCGGCATCAATTGCCTCAAGGGCGCTGAGCATTTCGTCTATTTTAGCGTCGACCGCTTTCCGGGCTGCAGGGCTGTTGTCTTCCATACCGTCATGGCGTGCTATCTCCACACCGGCGAAGTAAGCGATTTCAGGCGTCGTTTGCAGGGCACTGTCATAGTATTGGTCGGCAATCCGGGTAACTGCCGCTGCATTCGCAGTAATCGGGTCGAGGGCTAAAGGTTCAGCCTTGGTTTCGCCAGATGGCGTTGTTGTCTGTTCACAGGCGAAAAGTACACACGCGCAGATTGCTGTCAATACTGTCTGTCGGAAATATGTTTTCAAATTCATGCTTGATCCATTGATTTTATCTTTACCAGTTTTCTGGAGCAGGTTTGAAGTGTACATGAAGATTATTATGTCCCGGTCAAATTCGCCCTGTAAAAATGGTAGTTAATTTCTAAAACATTTTTAATTACTGCTGCCTTAACGCCCAGCGGGCAATTTGCTGTAGGATATTCCCACGGCCAGTTTGCTCAAAGGATGGTGCAACAATGGTGGGTCGGGTTGCATACTACGCAAGAGAGTAATTCAATGAGTGAAAAACAGTCTGGCTTGAGTGCCTATTTCGAAGAACTGAAACGTCGAAAAGTAGTGCGGGTCGCTATCGCCTATATCGTTGGTGCGTGGTTACTGATGCAAGTTGCCGATGCGACGTTCGAACCGCTCAATCTGCCGGAATGGTCTACCACGATGGTGCTGTGGTTACTGATACTTGGTTTCCCAGTGGCACTGATACTCGCCTGGGCGCTGGAAGTTACCCCGGAAGGTATTCGACGAACCCAAAAACGCCGTAAACCGATCAGTGTCAGCAGGCAAGCCGCTGGCCAGGCGGAGCCGTCGATTGCGGTGCTGCCATTTGTAGATATGAGCCCGGATAAAGACCAGGAGCATTTCTGTGAAGGTATGGCCGAGGAAATCATCAATTCGCTGGCCAGGATCCAGGGTGTGCAGGTAGCCTCACGCACGGCTTCTTTTCAATTCAAGGACACAACGATGGATATCGATTCCATCGGTGAGCGGCTGAATGTCAACACCGTGCTGGAAGGCAGTGTCCGTAAAGCCGGGGAGCATCTGCGTGTGACTGCTCAGTTGATTAATGTCGGGGATGGATACCACATCTGGTCAGAAGGGTTTGATCGGGAATTGAAGGATGTTTTCGGAATACAGAAAGAAATCGCTGAAAATGTTGCCAAGGCTTTCAAGTTATCTCTGGGTTCCAATGATGGCGAGGCTGTTGATCAACAACCAACCCAGAACATGGAGGCCTACGAGTTCTATCTGCGTGGGCGCCGGCATTTTTATCAATTTAGTGACCAGGGGTGGAAAAAGGCCCGTGAGGAATTTTCCCGGGCAATAGATCTCGATCCCGATTATGCCCTTGCTTATGCCGGCCTGGCAGATTGCTTTTCATTTATCTATATGTATGCCGACAGTGCTGTTTCTGTTCGTCTTCAGGCTGAAACTAATAGTCGCCTGGCGTTACAACTAGCGCCAGAACTTGCCCAGGTTCACGCATCAAGAGGATTGGCGTTGTCTTATAGCGCTCGTCAGGCTGAGGCTGAACAGGCCTTTGAAAAGGCTGTCGAACTGGATCCGAAATTATTTGATGCCTACTACTTTCATGGTCGACACGCATTCACAAAAGGCAAGCTTGAAAAGGCAGCTACCCTGTTTGAGAAGGCAACAGAGGTGCGCCCCGACGACTACCAGGCCCTGGCGTTGCTTGCACAGGTTTACCGTGCGCTGGGTCAGGAAGATCAACGCAATGAGGCCAGGAGACGGACACTGGAAGTTATTGAGAAACGTCTGCAAAACTCACCCAATGATGCAAGGGCATTGTGTTTCGGTTCGGTTAACTTGTTGGAAGCAGGCCAGACTGAGAAGGGGATGGAATGGCTGGAACGCGCGAAGACCAGCCAGGGTGATGATGCGCTGAACCTCTACAATGTCGCTTGTGTTTACTCAAATATTGGCGAGATCGAAGAAGCGTTGGATTGTCTCGAAAAAAGTGTGCGCAAGGGTATGGCAGAAGTAGACTGGATGATGAACGATAGCGATCTGGATAATTTACGCGATCACCCACGTTTCAAGGCTCTATTGCCCAAGAGTTGAGTTCAGCACTAAATAAGAAGTATTTTTCTGCGGTAACGTTCTTCAGAGCCCCAGGGTTTCCTTGGTTTCAGCGATAAACTTATCGAGATTCTTAAATCTCATCGCCCGGAATTTGACTTCCAGTTCTTCACCCTCGGATGAAGGAAGCCAGAACTTGATCATGCCGCTGGACTCGTCTAGCTCCCATAACAGTTCCTCACTGGGGCGATAAACCACGGCCTCAATAAGCTCTTCCGTTGATGTAATATCCTTGCGCGTAGTGACATACGGAATAGTTTGTATTTCACTATCCCCCATCTTGATTTTTGCGTCGCCCTCGAGCATCAACCAGTCCTTGATATAGAAGGCAAGCATCAGCGACCAACCCTGTTGGGTATAGGAGATAGAGATTGTGGCGTCATGCGGGCGGCCGGTATTATCGGTAAATCTGCATGATGTTGGCTTGCCGGCAGAATTTTTTTTGCAATACTTGGCTGAAAGCGGCGGGGTCCAGAGGATTGTTGCCAGTAAGAGCATGGTACAAAGGGTTTTCAGTTCTGTTTTCATATCTTATCAATGAGCCTGTGTATCTGTACGATCTTTGTTTGATCCGTTTTAAAGTCGGTAGGTTATTTCTGACATTGAATTTAATGATATCCGTGATGGAAAGTCCACTTGCTTTGCTCGAAGTACAAATCGGCTGTCCTGCCGATTTGTCGACCCCAGCCGGGCTGCGCCCGACTAGTGATTCGAACCCCTGTTGCCGCCGTGAGAGAGTTTGAAGGCGCAAAGCCAAGCGAAGTTTTCTTCCAAAACCAAAGGCAGCATGCAACGGACGCTCGACCCAGAGGAAAGGTATTCGGTAGTTGCCAACATTCTGACTCTCTATCAGTCCTTACTTAATACTGCTCAGAAAAATCGGCGCGTTTTTTTGCTGCTTTCTCAAATAAAAAAAGCCACCCTGAAAGCTGTCGGCAGTCCGTTGCCTTTTGGGGGGAGCAACTTCCATGTATAGGGGGTATACATCCGACACCCCTGCAGGGCGGCACGGGAAAGATACCACCTTCTCACCATTTCAAATTGACCTATGTCATACAACAAATTTCTAAATAAAAACCATGCCTGAATTAGCAGTGATCTCCACCGCTACCGCGCCCAATAATTTAATCTTACGGGCAGTTGAGCTATCACGAGGCAGGTAGGGACAGTTCGATTCTCTAGGCTAGTCAACCGCCGACACGCAGTCCGAAAGCTTCTTCTTTCCGTACAGTTCAGGGTTCTGAATGTCTGCTTTCGGGTGGTTAACGGGCGTCGATTGAGTGCAATTTTCAGCGATGTCAGGGTCCGCTTCCGGCCATATGGTCCTGCCCCAGTTTTTCGGACCACCCAGTTAAGTCCCCATGACCTGTTG
>CALBDB010000018.1 GCA_937927755.1 uncultured Lysobacterales bacterium | reverse complement strand
CCCAGTTATTCTGACCCCAGTTATTCTTGAATCTGTCACTCCCTTAAGGAGAAATGAATCATGTCAAAACTGGTATCCCCACACGG
The DNA here is from genome assembly GCA_937927755.1 of uncultured Lysobacterales bacterium. GTDB lineage: Bacteria > Pseudomonadota > Gammaproteobacteria > Xanthomonadales > SZUA-36 > SZUA-36. Next base: position 8,733 of record CALBDB010000018.1, on the reverse strand, counting down.
TGGCGGTGGCTTGAAAGCACTGCTTGCACCCAGGTCTCAACGGGCGGAACAACTGGACCGTGCCCGGGGTTTAACCCAGGTACCCATGACAAGCCGGGAAGTATCGGACGTGTTAATGATGGCCATGGGCGCTTACACACCACTCGACGGTTTCATGGGTAAAGGCAACTGGCGTCGTGTCTGTCTCGATATGAAACTGAAAAATGGTGTTTTCTGGCCGATACCTATTACGCTTTCCGCCGATAAAGCCCTCGCTGACAGCATTCACGTGGAAGAAGAGGTTGCTCTGGTTGATGGGTATAGCGGCGAAATTCTCGCGATCATGGAAGTGACGGAGAAATACGCACCGGACAAGACCCTCGAGTGCGAACATGTTTACCGAACCACGGACCCAGCCCATCCGGGGGTTAAAAAAGTACTTGAGCAGGGCGAAATAAATCTTGCCGGACGTGTAATGTGCCTCTCCGAAGGCGAATACCCTGAAAAATATCCGGAACTGTATATCCGGCCCGCACAGGCACGAGCCATGTTCCTTGAGAACGGTTGGACTTCCGTGGCGGCGTTTCAAACCCGCAACCCGATGCAGCGCGCGCACGAACACCTGGTCAAGATCGCGATCGAAGTAACTGATGGTGTATTCATCCACCAGGTGCTCGGCAAGCTGAAACCGGGTGATATACCTGCAGATGTGCGAACCGAAGCTATCCAGGCGATGATCGACCATTATTTTGTAGAGGGTACGGTTATCCAGGCCGGTTATCCGATCGAAATGCGCTATGCCGGGCCGCGCGAGGCCTTGTTGCATGCGTTGATCCGGCAAAACTACGGTTGCTCCCACTTGATCGTTGGCCGTGACCATGCCGGTGTGGGTAATTATTACGGACCGTTCGATGCCCACCACATTTTTAGCACGCTATGGGACGGCGCCCTCCAGACCCGGCCACTGAAGATTGACATCACATTTTTCTGTAACAAGTGCTTTGGTATGGCGACCGGTAAAACATGCCCCCATGACGATTCGGACCGGATACATATTTCCGGCACTCAGCAACGCGCCATGCTGGCCGAAGGAGCACCGGTGCCACCCGAATTTGGCCGCCCCGAAGTAATTGAAATTTTGAGGAAGTACTACAAAGGCCTGGGTAAGAGTCCTTAAAAAGGCCTCAGCCGCCAAACAGCAGGCGAAGCGCGAACAAAATGATGGTTACCGTAACCACGCCACGCACCCATTTGTGGCCTTTAAGGATCTGCAGGTGAACACCGGCCTGGCCGCCGAGAAAATTTCCCGCTGCAAGGGTTAAACCCAACACCCAGTCAACCTTGCCGTTCCAGGCAAAGATAAGCAGTGCGATAGGCATGAAGGCCAGCACCAATGTAACTTTCAGGGCGTTGCTGCGAATCAGGTCAAAGCCTGCGGCAGATGCGATTGCCAATATCAGGAAACCAATACCCGCCTGGATGAAACCGCCATATAAACCGACCAGGAAAAACGCTGCGATAAAACTCCAACGTCTTGAGCCTTTGGGAAGTTCCGCATCTTTGTGCAGGGGCGGTATAGCGGGATGCCATAACATCCACGCAGCCGCAATAACCAGGATCACAGCCAGGATTTTCTGAAACGCGAGATCGTCGATGTGAACTGCGGCGAATGATCCCAGTAATGCCCCAAGCAACGCTGGTGGTATTGCCAACCACAACCAATCTTTTGAGAGCAGGCCGCGACGGCTAAAGCTCCATGATGCGCCTAAATTCTGGACAATAATGGCAACACGGTTGGTGCCATTGGCCACAGTTGGGGGCAGGCCCAAAAAGATCAGCACCGGCAATGTAAGCAGTGAGCCGCCCCCGGCGATTACGTTCAATGTGCCGGCGATGAGACCGACCACGAACAGGAGCAGGGTGGTGGTGATTATGTCGGGCACAATCCGGGTCTTTATCCTTGTTATTGTCGATGTTGAAAGGGCTCTGACATGTGTATTATACGCTCGGTTATACATTGGAAATGACAGTTTCAGGAAAAGCGAACACGACCGCCGTGCAAATGGCACCGGAGTCGATAACTGTTCCTGAGACACGCCGTTATGTTCAGGATGAATGGTGCTTCGCGAAAGAGCACATGGATGTGCGACGCGATTACATACAAGAGAAAAACCATGATTAAACTAGACATTGATTTTGTTCGTTCACAATTCCCTGCTTTTAGCGAACCTTCTCTTGAAGGCTTTGCGCATTTTGAAAACGCGGGCGGGTCATTTGCCTGCGGAAAGATGATAGATTCCCTGCACCGTTATTATCGGGAAACCAAGGTTCAGCCCTGTTATGGCTTCGAGCCGTCGCATGGCGCGGGCGAGCAGATGGCCCGGGCTCGGGCGCGGATGGCCGGGTGGCTGAACGTGGCGACGGACGAGGTCCATTTTGGGCCATCCACATCACAAAATACCTACGTGCTGGCCCAGGCTTTGCGGCAGCACCTTCAACCGGGCGATGAAATCATTGTTACCAACCAGGACCATGAAGCCAATGTTGGCGTCTGGCGCAGGCTTGAAGCTGAGGGGATGGTCATCCGGGAATGGCAGGTAGATTCGCAAAGCGCCGAGCTGAACCCGGCCGACCTGGATAACCTGATGAATGACCGCACCCGGGTGGTCGCGTTTACACATTGTTCAAACATCGTTGGCAGCATGCACCCGGTACGTGAATGGACAGACCGGATTCACGCGGCGGGCGCGCTGGCCATTGTCGATGGCGTTTCCTATGCGGGGCATGGTTTGCCGGATGTGGAAGCACTTGGCGCTGATATTTACCTGTTCTCCCTGTACAAGGTTTATGGGCCGCACCTTGGTGTCATGACCATGCGTAAAGCGGTCAATGAGATACTGCCTTACCAGGGCCATTTCTTTAACGAAGACCACCCGACGGACCGGTTTACCCCGGCCGGACCGGACCATGCGCAGATCGCATCGGTCAATGGCGTGATCGATTATTTCGAAGCGGTGTACTCACACCATTTTGGTGATGATGACTCCGGCCAGGCAAAAAAAACCAGCCGGGTACGGGCGTTATTTCAGCATGCTGAACGCGATAATCTGCAACCGTTGCTGGATTTCCTCGCTCAAAAAAAATCCGTGCACCTTATTGGTAAAGGCGTCACCAGGCACCGTGCTCCCACGGTTTCTTTTACCGTTGCAAACCGTGACCCTGCTGATATTGCAGCAAAGCTGGCGCAGCAAAAAATTGGCATTGGCAATGGCAATTGCTATGCCTATCGCTTGATGGAGGCACTGGAAATACCACCGGAACAGGGTGTGGTGCGGACTTCTTTCGTGCATTACACACGTGAAGAGGAAGTGTCACGCCTGATCGCAGCATTGGACGGGGTTCTATAGCGCCTGTTTATTTCTGTTGCTTTGTTACCTAAGCTTAAGCCATGAGAACTCGAAAGGCGTGGATGACTTGCCCTGGCAAAATGGGTATCCTTGCGCCTTGCCCCGACGGGGGAGCGGGGAACGTGGAGATGATTGGCGTCAGAAATGAAGCCCACTAATACTAATAAGCCGGATTATTTCCACAAGGTCGTGGACTGTCAGTGGGCCTGTCCCGCACATACGGACGTACCAGAATACATCCGAAAAATTTCCCAGGGCAATTTTACCGAAGCCTATATACAGAACCGGGAAAGTAACGTTTTTCCAGGGATACTTGGGCGTGTCTGTGATCGCCCCTGTGAACCGGCTTGCCGGCGCGGACGCACCAACGAGGCGCCGGTTGCGATTTGCAGGCTTAAGCGGGTGGCTGCCGACCACCGGGATGAAGACATCTCCGGCCTGCTCCCGGTTATCCCGAAAAAGAAGAATGGCAAAAAAATTGCACTGATCGGAGCGGGTTGTGCATCGTTAACGGTTGCAAACGACCTGATGCCGGTTGGTTACGAGTGCACAATTTTTGAAGCACTGGCTGAGCCTGGCGGCCTGATGCGCACAAATATCCCGTCCTTCCGTTTACCGGAAAAAGTACTCGACGAAGAAATCGCCTACATCACGGACATGGGGATCGACCTGCGTCTGAACCATCCCATCAAGAGCATGAAAGGGCTGTTGGACGAGGGTTACGATGCGGTATTTGTTGGCAGTGGTGCACCAAAAGGTAAGGAGTTGAAGATACCCGGCCGTGAAGAAGGCAGCGCCAACATCCATATCGGAATCAGCTGGCTGGAGTCGGTTGCTTTTGAGCATACCGAAAGCATTGGCAAACGCGTGTTGATCATCGGTGTCGGCAATACGGCCATGGATTGCTGCCGCACTTCCCTGAGACTGGGTGCGAAAGACGTTAAAGTGATGGCGCGCAAGCCCCGTGACTTCTTCAAGGCATCCGACTGGGAACTGGAAGACGCTGAAGAAGAAAACGTGGAAATAATCGTCAATCACTCCCCAAAGGAGTTCGTCATCGAGGACGGTCGCTTGGTGGGCATGGTTTTCAACCAGGTGGAATACGATATCGAGCACGGTCGGATTGTCAATCAACTCACCACCGGCGAAGTCATGGTGCCCTGTGATGACGTGATACTGGCGCTTGGGCAGGAGAATGCATTCCCGTGGATCGAGCGTGACCTGGGAATGGAGTTTGACCAGTGGGATGTGCCGGTGGTGGACACGACCACCTTCGAATCGACCTTGCCGGGTGTGTTTTTCGGCGGTGATGCGGCATTCGGGCCCAAGAACATCATCTGGGCGGTCGAACATGGCCACCAGGCGGCAATTTCGATACACCGTCATTGCCAGGGCGAAGACCTGAACGAGCGGTTGCCGGTGTTGATGAATCTCGGCAGTCGCAAAATGGGTATGCACGAGTGGAGTTTCTCCAACGACTTTGACCCTGCTGCGCGCCGCAAGATGGAGCACGTGGAGTTATCACAACGATTTAAGGACCTCACTACGGAGGTTGAACTGGGCTTTACCGCAGAGCAAACCCAACGGGAGGTCGAGCGTTGTCTTAATTGTGACATCCAGACGGTGTTTTTTGCGTCCGAATGTATTGAGTGCGATGCCTGCCTGGATATATGTCCGACGCAATGCCTGACCATGACACCGAATGCGGACAGGGTAGACCTGATTGATAGCCTGAAGGCGCCGCGAAGAAATCATGAGCAGCCTTTGTTTGTATCCGAAGAGCTGAAACAGACAAAGCGGGTTATGGTCAAGGATGAGAACCTCTGTTTACATTGCAGCCTATGTGCCGAGCGTTGCCCGACGGCCGCCTGGGACATGCAAAAGTCATTGTTTAATTTCCCGCGTGCCATTGACCACGCCGGGTAAAGTCACGATGGAAAAAACGAATGTCTGAAGTCCGGGTAAATGATTTTGTTCTGAAAATCGGCACCGTGAACGGCACCGGCTCAGCCAGTGCCAACGGCCTCCTGCTAAAAGCCCTGTTTCGCATGGGTATCCCGGTAACGGGTAAAAACCTGTTTCCGTCCAATATCCAGGGGCTGCCGACCTGGTATGGCATACGTGTAAGCCACAAGGGCTACATGTCACGGGCCCTCAGGGTAGACGTGCTGGTAGCCATGAACGCCCAGACTTACCAGCGTGACATGGAAAACCTCTGCCCCGGTGGTTTCCTCGTTTATGACTCGACCTGGCCACGCGAACGTGAGCTGGTCCGTAAAGATATCACGGTGCTCGGTGTGCCGTTGGCAAAGCTCTGCAATGAAAATTTCAGTGATTCCCGTGTACGCATACTGATGAAGAATATCGCCTACGTGGGTGTGCTGGCTGCATTGCTGAACATAGATACCACGATATTACAAAAACTGATCGAGGAGACTTTTGCCAGTAAGCCCAAACTGATCGAGAGCAATATGAAAGCCATCAATCTCGGTTACGACTACGCGATGAATAATTTCACCTGCCCGTTGCCGGTGCGGGTTGAAGCCATGGGTGATAACAGCAAGCACATCATGATTGATGGCAACTCTGCGGCAGCTTTGGGTTGTTTGTATGCCGGCGCCACGGTTGGAGCGTGGTATCCGATTACTCCATCAACCGGGATGATGGATGCATTCAAGGCCTACTGCAAAAAATATCGTATCGATCAGGAAACCGGTAAAAAAAACTACGTTATCGTGCAGGCGGAGGATGAACTTGCGGCCGCCGGTATCGTGCTCGGGGCCAACTGGGTGGGCGCCAGGGCATTTACACCGACCTCCGGGCCTGGCATTTCCCTGATGAGCGAGTTCATCGGCTTTGCCTACTACGCTGAAATCCCGTCTGTATTTTTCAATGTGCAACGTGTCGGCCCATCCACGGGCATGCCAACACGCACTCAACAATGCGACATCATGATGTGCGCATATGCTTCGCATGGTGACACCTGTCACCCGATGTTGTTGCCCGCCAACCCGTATGAGTGTTTCGAGATGGCGGTCAGGGCTTTTGATATATCAGAAAGTTTACAGACCCCGGTTTTCGTGCTTTCCGACCTGGATATAGGCATGAACGACTGGATGATTCCCGAACTCCAGTGGGATGACAGCTACAAACCCGACCGCGGCAAAGTTCTGACTTCGGACGATGTTGACAAGCTGGAGAAATTCTATCGCTACCTGGACACGGACGGCGATGGTATCGCCGCGCGCACACTGCCAGGAGAGAACCCCAAGGGTGCATATTTTGTACGTGGTTCCGGGCACAACAAGCACGGCATGTATACCGAGAGTTCCGAAGAATACAAGGATCTCGTAGACCGTCTGCTGGTCAAGTGGAAGACCGCCAGGAACCTGGTGCCCAAGCCCGTTGTAAGGTCGGCGCGCCAGGAAACCAGTATCGGCATTATCGCCTATGGCAGTTCTGACGGCGCGGTGCTTGAAGCTCTGGATTACCTCGCAGACATGGAGATCCATGCAGACTACATGCGCGTGCGTGCATTCCCGTTCAATGGCGAGGTCACCGAGTTCGTTGAAAGCCACGAAACAATATTCGTGGTCGAACAAAACCGTGACGCACAGCTACGTTCATTACTGATCCTGGAAACCAATACCGATGCCCGCAAACTGGTAGCGGTATTGCATTACAACGGCATGCCGATTCCGGCACAGTGCGTGCTTGAAGGGATATGTGAACACCTACAGGTGAGGCTGGTGGTATGAGTTTTATCAGGAAACCAAGAATAGATCTGCCCAATCAGCGAGCCAATGCGATTGGCCTGCTCAAACAGGATTACGAAGGCGGTATGTCAACGCTTTGCGCGGGTTGCGGGCATGACTCCATTACCGCGGCCATTGTCGAGGCGTTCTGGGAACTGTCGATACCACCGGAAAAGGTTGTCAAACTTTCAGGAATTGGTTGCTCCTCAAAAACACCGGCGTATTTTATGTCCGGGGCACATGGTTTCAACTCGGTGCATGGGCGTATGCCTTCGGTAGCCACTGGCGCCCAGGCGGGAAACCGTGAACTGATCTGTATTGGTGTATCCGGTGACGGCGATTCGCTTTCGATCGGGTTCGGGCAGTTTGGGCACGCCGTACGCCGTAACCTCAATATGATTTATATTATTGAAAATAATGGTGTTTATGGCTTAACCAAAGGTCAGTTTTCAGCTGCGGCTGACAAGGGAAGCAAGGCAAAAAAAGGCGATATCAACCAGTGGAAAAACATTGATTCGGTATCCACCGCAATTTCAATGGGCAGCAGTTTTGTCGCAAGGAGTTTTTCAGGTGATCGTGAGCAACTGGTCACGTTGCTGAAGGCAGGTATCATGCACCCCGGCTGCGCCATTATTGATGTGGTTTCTCCCTGTGTGACATTTAACAACCACCCCGGCTCGACCAAGAGCTACACCTACACGCGTGACCACTACCACCCGGCTTCGCAAACGGATTTTGTGCCGCAGGCCAATGAAATCAGGGCGAGTTATGCGGAAGGTGAAAGTATTATCGTGGAATTGCACGACGGTTCAAAACTGTTACTGAAGAAAACAGATAGCGGCTATGACGCAACCAACAGAAGCTCGGTGATGCGCTACCTCGAGCAGCAACGCGCCCGGGGTGAGGTTGTCACCGGCTTGTTATACATCAATGCAGAGCTACCGGAAATGCACCGTATTTACCGAACATCTGATACACCTATGAAAGACCTTGAGTATGAGGATCTGAATCCGGGTAGCGAGGAATTGGCAAAGCTCCAGGCCCGTATGCGTTAGTTTTCAGTACCAGGGGGACGTTAAAACCGAATTCTGTGAACGCACTCAACTCATGGTTTCTGTTGGCCCTGGCTGCGAATCTCTTCGCATAAAGGGGCGACGTTACCTACCCGGTCAATTAAGCCCTTGGCCAACACTGAAATACCCGCAGTCCCGATCGCCGCACCGCCATGCAATATGACCTTTGCCGGGTCTACACCCACAGCCGGCTCACTGAGTGTTCCACCAACCAGGATATAAGGATTGAGCAATTCCGTTGCACTTATTTTGAGCGCCTTATTGGGGGTTGCGTTGAAATTGAAATGCATTTTTTCCGTCTTCAGATCAAGATTCCCCTTTGCAATCAGCGCAATTTGGCTGGTTGTAAAAGTGAGCGCTGGATCGGTTTCCACCAAGCCGTCAGTCATCTTCAGAACTGTGGCTGCGCAGGTAATGTCCAAATTATCGTCATCTTCGGATTTTGGCAGAATCAAACTGAAAAGCTCATCCAGGATAAAGGTATCCAACAGGCTCAGGTTTACACCTTCCAGTGATCCG
>CALBDB010000017.1 GCA_937927755.1 uncultured Lysobacterales bacterium | reverse complement strand
CAGTCAGCCGTTTCAACAAATAAGGCATTGGATGTGCGGTCATCAGAATCGGAGCCGGGTTCCTCTATGTAAAGGCCATGGCCGTCCTGGAGCAGGGTTACTACACCCTTGACGGTGACACGCTGGCCGCGCATAGGGGATTCGGTGGCATTGCCCTGCACCCGGGCAATGGGTGTGGTTTGGACGGGGCACAGGCTATCGGCACCGGCCTTTTCCGGTAGAACCAAAGTACAACAGGCCGCAACGGCGACACAAAAAAACGCCGCATCGAGCGGCGTTCTGAGTATTGCGGCCACCTTCGTTGACCTTATTGCATCATGTATTCAACTGCCACCTGGACCTGCTCATCCGTCAGGTCGGCACGTCCGCCGCGCGCAGGCATGGCGTTCAGGCCATTCAGTGCGGATTGCACCAGGACATCCATACCCTTGGCTGCACGGTCAGACATGGCCTCAGTGCCCGGCATCGGGGCGCCGGCCGCACCGGTTCCATGGCATACAGAACAGACACTGGTATAAATCATTTCAGCATCAAGACTGCCGTCAAAGGCTACGGCCTGGACGGGAGCTTCCTGCGTGGCGGCCTGCTGAATTGCGGCGGCGCCATCCTCACCGGTGTAGACACCCCCGACCGGCTTGATGCGCTCTTCGGTTACAGCAACACTGCCAGGACCATCACCCGCATCCTCTTTGAACCCAATATCCCTGGCAAGAAATATAATGGCGATGGTAAACACAACAAGGATGGCGATGACGATACTGATATTTTTGATAAACGTACTATCGGTTTGTTCTTCCACGAAACACCTCTGAAAAGGAATTTGGCCACCTTGGCAAGCGCCAAAATCAGACCTCTAAAGGGGGATAAGTATAGCCGTAACACCGTGCAACCGGAAGTAAGCTTACGTTCCCTTATGCCAATAAAAGGGCTAAACTACGCAACTCAAAATTTTAAGCGCCCGTAGCTCAGCTGGATAGAGTACTGCCCTCCGAAGGCAGGGGTCACAGGTTCGAATCCTGTCGGGCGCGCCAAATATAACAACGGCTTACAATCAATAAGCCGTTTGTTTGTATGCCTTCTAAGTGCACCCTAAGTGAAACAGTTTAGTTCTAGCGGTTTGAAGTGGGATAGTTTTTGCGCTTGAAACAGTGAACTTTAGAAGTGAAACTCCACCAACGTAGACTTCGCTTTCCCCCAAGACTTGCGCTGCGTGTGGCCGTCAGTCTGCGACCGTAGAGCCGTTTCTGATCTATTTAACGATTCCGTTCTCGATCCGCTTAACAATGCCGTTTCCGTAGTTCATTGTGATAATCACATTACGCTGGGGGGCAGTATTGTAGTTGAGCATACCAAGATGTCGGGCCATGAGCTCAAGAGCCTTTATCTTGTCTAATAACCGGATCTTGTGAAGGCACTCAACTTCTCCATCGCTATCGGGCTGGTCTGATTGCCTGGTTAAAGTCTCAAAAGCCTGCACGGCCGCTGCAATGTCGTCTGGTAGATCTGTTGGTGAAACTACATTACCAGCCGGCGTAAAGATTTTACGTATATCGGCAAAGCCTATCTTGGCGAGTTCTTCAAGGACCCGATCTGCGGTGATACCAGTGCGCGCGGCCCGATCATTCATGGCGTCTGTGAGGGCCTTTTGGATGTTAAGTTTTGCTAAGTTCTGTGCACCTATGGTTCTGGCCGTTTTCGAGCTATAACCAGCCCTTACTGCAGCCTGAGTGGCATTGAGATCCACCAGGTACTCGTCAACAAAGGTGCGTTGTTTCGGTGTGAGTATGGTTTTCATGGTCGATGTTCTCCGCCTTCGATTCTCTCACACAGCTTTGGTACAAGTGTTGTCCATACGCTGTACCTAATGGTTAGAATAGAGGCATGGACAACTACAAAAGGTCAATACAGCGAAACTTAGCAGAACTTCAAAGAGCAATAGCGAACCGTGAGATTTTGGTTGCAATTGAGTCAAGTGGTGCACCTCGCACCTTGATGAGCTGAAAGTCTCTCTTAAATGTGATTCCTTGAAGTCCGGAATCCTTTGACGACATACAATAGCCGTACTGCGAAACACCGGCAGCACTAAAGATATAGTGCCAGAAAACTGCATATTTTGTTATATGACGGTATTGGTGCACTCCTCTTCCAGCTAACTTCCGTGCCCTTTCTTGGTTGCTGGTTTGTTAGTGCTATTAATTACTCGTAGGCTTCATAGGCTTCAAAAGAACGCCAGCTTCCGCCAACAGAGATTTCACTGGAGGGACTGTTAAGCCACCCAATCTCGGCAGCAATACCAATGGAATAAAGTCGCCAGTCATCGGGGTTTCCGGATACGGGTGCCTGGTCGCGTTCCAGGCGGCTCAAATTTACGTCAACTAATATCCCTTCCAATTGTTCTCTCTTCAGATGTGCACGGAAGAACTTCTCGGAAGAACCCCATGCATAACCGTTTGCCATTGGGGCTGAGTAAGGGCTCTTGGTGACGTACGGATTAGCTTGGCCGTTGGCAAGTGTCGTGGAAACCGGAGCGCTGACGAATGATGTTATGCCATCATCAGAAACATAAGTGTCGCCGTTACCCTGCCCAAAAGGGCGCGAATCGTAGATAGATGCCAGCCATGCCAATGTCGAACCTGTTGTCTGGTCAATAAGGTATGCAAACATGTATTGTTGGGCAGCAGCGGGGTTCTCTGCCCAATGGGCCCAGGGCAACTTGGCATATACCTGGAGGGTCAGCTCTGAACTGGGTGTTCTGAAGATGACAGGTCCATATTTACCAAATTCCTCGTACAACATAGCGTGGGGGCCACCCTGGCACTCTGGAAAGCCATTTGGACATTCGGTATTTCCTGATTGATGATCGAATTGGAAAGTATTGATGAGGAACCCGGCAGATTTGCATTCAAGCTGAAAAGCCGGAGCACCGTTCGTGTAGTCGTTTCGATAACCGCGTTGAAAGTAGCTTCGTTGAAAGGCTGGTATATGCAAGCCAGTCAACAGCCCTACATCCCATGTGACAGGATTGGCAATCTCATCTGCGAGCTCGGTGGTTCCGGGCTCTCCGATATGCCTGACTATCATAAATCTTTCGTCGTTTGGGTAAGAAGTCCCATCAAACCTGTCGAACTGCCTGATCATGTTTGTTTGAGGGTAAATACAAGGTGCAGAGCTCAATGCCGTAAACTTTGCATTTGCATAGTTTTCTACCGGGAAGGCATATCCAGGAACGAGAAGCAGGCAGAACATCAGCAAGGTTGTGAATTGCTTCACCATTGGGTTTATTCCTTCATTCCATACATCTGGCCAGGTGTTAAAACATCAGGATACTTTTGCCTGAGTTTATCCCGGGAGAGATAACACAAATGACAGGCATCAGCATAAACTTCCGAGTGAGCCAGGTCATGCCTTTCAACCAACTCCACCGGCCCACCAGCCAGCAAAGGCCCGATAACCGGGTGTGTATCCGGATCATAATTACGCATGATTTCAGCGAGTGGTCGCTCAACCAGGTTGCCAATCGAGAGGCCCTGGCAAATATGCAGGTTTCCCAGTGAATCAACATGCACCCTGCCTGGGTTGCGTAGATCTTCCCAGGGGCATTGGGTGAACTGATCCCATGGCTTTGGTTTCACAAGCGCCGCAAGCTTGACGGCTGCGCGGCCACGGTAACAGACCGTCGACTCTTCGTCTGCTTGCTGTTGGCATGTGTCTTCAGCGCCCGGGCCGGAAATACTGATGAAGTCAACAGGGATACCCAGTTGCCTTGCGGCCTCGCGGGCGGTCGTGGTCTCCCGTGGACCTTCTTTGCAGCCGTGGTAGGCATCATCACTTATCGAAAGGTCTTCAACTACGCCAGCAAATGGTTTTAACAGTTCCAGGGCCTCGTCAATGCTGGTCGCCCAGTAAGCATTGCTGACAATTCCTGTCTTAAAACCACGTTCAGTGGCCAGCTGAACACCGAAACGCAGCAGGGGGTAATCAAGAAATGGTTCGCCACCTTCGAAATAGATCCATTCGATAGTGCCTAAATCTTCAGCCTGGTCCAGGATATGTTCGATGGTCTCACGTGTCATCGTGTTACTTTGCGTGGGCCCGCCCCAAACAAAGCAATGGTCACACTCAAAGTTACATTCGCCGGTGACCAACAGATGCAGTTGGCTTAACGAACATGCTTGCGCAACGGTGTTGGCCATATCCTGTTAAAGCTGCTTATTCCCCGGCCGGTAGTGCTCAATGATGCCAAAGACCGCAGCTGTTGCGACGGCAAGGATCAATTGAGTTTGCGGGGGCGTTGAAACCAAACTGCCGGCAAGCAGGCCGGCACTCAGCGCCGCGAATTTCATCGCGTAATAAACCACTTTACCTGCCAGGATGGCTGCAGTCAGTGCGGCAAAAGCCGGAATACGCACCACCTGTGCAAGATAGCTGTAGCTGGCTACCAGGATGGAAAACTCGATACCCATTAACAGCGCCTTGAAAGGCTCCGGGTGGCCCGTAATCATGGTCGAGGCCAGCGGTATGGTAAACGCAATGATGTAGGCGTTGGCACGGTTGGTGAAAAGCAGTGCAACGATCAGTGCGATGCGCATGGGCTCAAACTTGTACAGCGGCGTTGCCGTCAGGTGGGAAAAGCTGGGCACCAGGTACAGGGCAACCAGCAAAACCACATCGATCAGCAGTACATTTCTGTGTTTTTGTAAGGTTGCCAGTGCTGTTGCCATATCTTGATTCTACCTTTGTACGCGTGCCGAACCGCCCTTGGCAAATGCTTCCACTTCATGCACTTTGGCCATGGTGGTGTCACCCGGGAAGGTTGTCAGCAATGCACCGTGTGCCCATCCAAGCCGCGCGGTTTCATCAAGACTGCGCCCATTCAGGAAGCCATAAATTAAACCGGTGGCAAAACCGTCGCCGCCGCCAATCCTGTCGATAACACCAAGCTCGCAAACAGGGGTGATGGACTGCTCACCCTTGCACCATACCACCGCACCCCATTGGTGACGGTTGCTGTTCTCCACTTCCCTAAGTGTAGTCGCTACCGCCTGGATATTGGGGAATTCGCTTATGGTCTGATCAATCATGCCAAAAAATGCGCTGGTATCGAGCTTCGATGACTTCTCCACGTCCTGGCCCTTAATGCCCAGGCCAAGTTGCAGGTCTTCCTCGTTGCCCAGCAGCACATCGACATTTTCCACGATGGCGCGGAATGTTTTCTGGGCCTGCTCTAGCCCACCGATGGGTGCCCACAGTTTCGGGCGGTAATTCAGGTCGAAGGATGTTATGACGCCGTGTTTCTTGGCTGCCTTCATGGCTTCTATGATCAACCCGGAAGTCGTGCCGGAGAGGGCGGCGTAAATACCACCCGAATGGAACCAGCGTACGCCACGGCCAAAGATTTCATCCCAGTCAAAGTCACCGGCTTTGAGCATGGCGCCCGCCTCGTTGGCGCGGTTGTAGAAAACCACCGGCGGGCGTGCACCAAAACCACGGTCGCTGTAGACAGTGGCAATATTGGGGCCGTTAACACCGTTGTGCTCAAAGCGCTTGAAGAAGGGTTTTACGCCCATCTCCTTAACCCTGGATTCAACCAGTTCACCAATGCCGTAGTCGACCATGGCGCTGACGATGCCGGTATCCATTCCAAAACAATCTGATAAACCGGCCGCAACATTGTATTCGCCGCCGGATACATGGATATCAACCGAGCGGGCTTTGCGGAAGGGGACAACACCGGGATCCAGCCGGTGGATCAGGGATCCAAGTGACAGGAAATCCAGTTGGCATTCGTCTTTGCGTATATCTAATAAGCTCATATCTTGATCCAGTTTAAACGTTGTACGTGGTCGATACGGTATCGCCGCCGGTACCGGTCCAGTTTGTGTGAAAGTACTCGCCGGCAGGCTTGTCCAGGCGTTCATAGGTGTGGGCGCCGAAATAATCACGCTGGGCCTGCAGCAAATTGGCCGGCAATACGGCGCTGCGGTAGCCATCGTAATAGGCCAGTGCCGAACTGAAGGCCGGAACCGGTACACCGTGCTCTACGGCGGTGGCGATAACTTTCCGCCACGCCAGCTGGCTTTTCTCAATAGCGTCCTTGAAATAATCGTCCAGAAGCAAATTCTGCAGGTCGGGGTTGTTGTCGTAGGCTTCCTTGATGTTACCGAGGAACTGCGCACGGATAATGCAACCGCCACGCCACATCAAGGCAATCTCGCCATAGTTCAAATCCCAGTTATATTCGCCGGCTGCCGCCCGCATCAACTGGTAACCCTGGGCGTA
>CALBDB010000016.1 GCA_937927755.1 uncultured Lysobacterales bacterium | reverse complement strand
TGTGTTGAAAAACTCGACTAAATTGTAAATTCGATCAATTTTGACAAATTTACCCAAGGTAACCCATTGTTTTTATTGAGACGCGTTTCCGCGGGAACGTCCAAAAATCGACAAAAAAGAGTTTTTCAACAGAATAGGCCGTTAGCAGCCATGCGCAACTGCTGGTTAGGTAGTTCTGCTTCGCAATAGAAAGCAGCCATTCATCAACCATAAACTTCCAGAATGTGAACAGCAGCAAGCGGCCAGAAGCCGACACCCAGACACACACAACTATTTGGAATTGGATACCACATCACCTATGCTTTAACTGAAAAGTATAGAAACAAAGGTCAGTCAATTGTCGCTATTTAACGAACTCAAACGCCGCAACGTATTCCGCGTCGGAATCGCCTACATTATTGCGGCGTGGCTGATTGCCCAGGTGGCGGAGCTTGCTGCTGACAGCTTTGGGGCGCCGGCCTGGGTAATGAAAATGATCATCACCATGCTTCTGCTGGGGTTCCCGTTAGCCGTTTTCCTTGCTTGGGCTTATGAACTCTCACCTGACGGGCTGCGCCGGGAATCGGATTTGCAACCCGGCCAGTCCAACACCAGCGCTACCGCCCGCAATCTCGACCGGGCGATCATCCTTGCACTGATCATGGCGCTGGCCTGGTTTTCCTGGGACAAGTTCATCGCCGATCCGCAGCGTGACAAGGCCGATCTGGAATCGGCATTGCGCAAAGCTGTACAGGAACCCGCTGATGAGGCTGCCACTGCTGCACCGGCAACCGACCACTCCATCGCCGTATTGCCGTTTTTAAATATGAGTGAAGACGCTGGAAACGAATACTTCGCAGATGGCCTGTCGGAAGAACTCCTCAACATGCTGGTGAAGATTCCGGAACTGCGGGTGGCCGCCCGCACATCCTCGTTTTCCTTCAAAGGCAAGGATATCCAGATTTCCGATATCGCACAGCAATTGAATGTCAGCCATGTCTTGGAAGGCAGTGTGCGTAAAGCCGGCGACAGGGTGCGCATCACAGCGCAATTGATCAAAGCCGATGACGGCTTTCACCTTTGGTCAGAAAACTTTGACCGCACTTTGGACGATATCTTTGCTGTACAGGATGAGATTGCATCTAAGGTGGTGAGCGGGCTCCAGCTTACCATGCTGGGTCAGTCACCCAAGACACGGGAAATCAATCCGGATGCCTATGCACTTTGGCTCAAGGGACTGTATTTCCTGAATCAAAGGGGAGAAGAAAACTACAAGAAGTCAGAAAATGTGCTTTTGCAGGCGATTGAACTTGAGCCTGGCTATGCTGCAGCCTGGTCGCTCTTGGCCATGACCTATTACTCACAGGTCAGGCAAAATTCCAGAGATCATGAAGAAGGTTATGCCTTGGCCATGAACGCGATCAATCAGGCCATGAGCCTCTCTCCTGATCTAGGCGAAATACAAGGCGCCTATGGCTTTCTGAAAAAAAATCTTGATTGGGACTGGGACTCCGCACTGACGGCCCTCACCAAGGCCCATCAACTCGAGCCCGATAGCAACATTATCAGAATCTGGCGCGCTTCCCTAATCCAGAGCCTCGGACGTCTGGAAGAGGCCATTGAAATTTATGAGCAGGCCCTGACAGTAGACCCGTTAAATTTGTCTATTTACAGTTCACTGGGGATTTTATACCGGACAACGGGCCGCTTCGACGATGCGATTCTAATATTTGAAAAACAGGTAGCACTCAGGCCCCATTACCACTGGGCGTATCTTAACCTCGGTAAATGCTACCTTTTCAAGGGTGATGCGGCACAGGCCCTGGTGGAAATCGAAAAGAATCCATCCAATGTATACCGTGATCTAGGACTGGTGTTGGCATATTCAACGCTGGGGCGTGAGGCTGAGGCCCGGACTGCACTGGAAAACCTGGTATCCGAATATGGCGAGCAGAGCCCCGCCTTTGTCGCTGAAGCATACAGTTGGCGTGGAGAAAAGGATCAAGCGTTCGAGTGGCTGGAAAAAGCTCGTAAGCAAAAAGACATAGGACTTGCATATCTGCTCGCCAATAGGGTTTTCAAAAGCTTGTGGGACGACTCCAGGTGGAGCGAATTACTGCAAAATTTGAATCTGCTGGAGTACTGGCAAGCCATGCCGACTGCATAAGGTGGGCCGGCTAAGCCGAAGGATTGAATGGCTCCTTTTGGCTGTGATTTCAACCGGTCGACGCAACACATCGGACTACAACATGGGGATTGACCTACGGACTTACGCTCTTGGCCAGATCAACAATATCCCTTTCGCAATAAGAGCAAACGTACCTGTGGCCCTCGTCGGATGCCAGCGTGAACTCGGTCGTTATGGGTTCGTTCTGGTTCGATATGCAATTCGGGTTCGAGCAGGTCAGGATGCCCCGGACGACCTTCGGCGCCTCGGTATTGAACTTCTTGACCACCTTACCCCCGACGATGATGTTGATCGTCGCCTGGGGTGAAACCAGGGCAACCAGGTTGGCTTCCTCGTCGGTAAGCTCGACATTCTCGAACTTCAGGATATCTTTCCTGCCGCCTTTCTTGGAATGGCTGTTGACCAGGATACTCATGGTCGTGCCGCCCGGCAGGTCGAGCACGCCGAGTACGTCAAATGCCTTCGATGGGAGGATGTGGTCGATGACCGTGCCGTGATCGATCTTTTCGACTTTCATGTACTTTTGAGACATTTCAACGCCCTCCTATTACCATCTCGAGCAATGCCATTCTTACCGGCACACCGTTGAACGCCTGCACGTAGTACTTGGCCTGTGGCATGGAATCGACTTCCGCTGCGATCTCGTTGATCTTTGGCAAGGGGTGCATGACGATCATGTGATCCGGGCCCTTCGATACAAGCTCGGGGTCGATCAGGTATTTGCCCGCGACCTTCGTGTATTCGACCGGGTCCGGGAAACGTTCTTTCTGGATCCGGGTAACGTACAGGATATCGGTATTTGAGATGACGTCTTCGGGTGTGTGGCAGGCAATTCCGAACTGTCCGGAACCCTCGAGATGCTCCACGACCTCACCCGGCATTTCAAGGCCTTCCGGCGACACGAGGTTGATGGTGTTGCCGAACTTGGACAGGGCATACGCCAGCGAGTGCACCGTCCTTCCATAGCGGAGATCACCGACCAGGCTGATGTTCAAATCCACCAGGCGGCCCATCTGCTGCCTGATCGTAAACAGGTCGAGCAGGGTTTGCGTCGGGTGCTGCCCGGCGCCATCGCCGGCGTTGATGATGGGCTTTTCAGAGAACTGCGTGGCGAGTTTTGCAGCCCCCTCCTGCGGGTGTCTCAGGACAACCGCATCGGCGTAGCCACTGACCATCCTGATGGTATCCGCCAGGGTCTCGCCCTTGACGACCGAGGTCGCTTCGGTTCCTGCAAAGCCGATAACCCCGCCACCGAGACGGTTCATGGCCGTCTCGAATGAAAGCCGCGTACGTGTCGATGGCTCAAAAAAGATACTGCCCAGCACCTTGCCCTTGAGGCAGTCGTTTACCGCCTCCCCCCTGGCGGTCGCCAGCATGCCTTCAGCCCGGTCGAGAACGTCTACAATTCGCTCAGCCGAGAGATCGTGAACCGAGATCACATGACGCATATTTATTCCCTGAGAAGTGGTAACGGGTGCGTGTATATTAATATATTTGGGGTCGGCAAAGTATCGGAAATTCGACCCGGATGATCCAACTTCAACCGGCCTTCATGGCGGCCAGGGCGAGCCTCAATATTTGGATATTGCCGTCGTCCCTGTACGCGTTTTCACTCAGGTACCGGCGCCAGGCTTTTGCGCCGGGCAGCCCCTGGAAAAGGCCGAGCAGGTGCCGGCTGATGTGCTTCACTGCCGTGCCGCTTGCCACCTGGCGCTCGAGATAGACACTCATTGCTTCAACGATGTCTTCGCGATTGACGAGCGTGCTATTTTCAAAAAACCGTTGCTGACATTCGGCCAAAATCCATGGGGACTGGTAGGCGGCACGGCCCAGCATGACACCATCCACGTGTGCGAGGTGGTTTTTCGCGGTGTCTACCGTGTCGATTCCGCCATTGATGACAATTTCCAGGTCCGGCGATTCCTGTTTCAGCCGGTACACCCAGTCGTGGTGCAATGGCGGTACATCGCGGTTCTGTTTTGGACTGAGGCCTTCGAGTATCGCCTTGCGTGCGTGCATGATGAAAACCGAACAGCCCGACTCGGCGACACGACCGACAAAATCGGACATGAACTGGTAGCTGTCGTGATCGTCCACACCCAGGCGTGTCTTGATCGTTACCGGAAGATCGACTGCATCCCGCATGGCGGACATACAATCCCTGACCAGGTCAGCCTCCAGCATCAGGCAGGCGCCAAAACTTCCGCGCTGCACCCGGTCGGACGGGCAGCCGACATTCAGGTTGATCTCGTCATAGCCGCGCTGCTCCGCGATACGGGCACAACTTGCAAGGTCCGCGGGCTCGCTGCCTCCCAGTTGCAGCGCAACGGGGTGCTCTTCGGGGTTAAAGGCGAGAAAGCGGTCCGCGTCGCCATGGATGATGGCGCCGGTGGTGACCATTTCCGTGTACAACAGCGCCGAGGGCGCCAGCAGGCGATGGAAGTAGCGGCAGTGCCGGTCGGTCCAGTCCATCATGGGTGCTACTGATAATAACCTATTGATTTTATTTTGTTTATTTTTACTCATATTCGATCATGTTCACTAGTGTGCACATATTTTGCACACACAATACCATTAGAATGTATAATAAATACCATAACGTGTTGCACACCAAGTGCACATGAGTTTGGCCAATCGGGGGTTGCATCCCCCGAACGACCTGATACCAGCATCAACTCAGGATTGACTATGGCAACATATTCTAAATTACCTTCTGGACGGTGGCGAGCGCAAGTCCGGAGAGGTGATATTTATAGGGCACACACCTTCGATTTGAAAAGACAGGCCAAGACCTGGGCAACTGAAATTGAAGCACAAGCTTTGCAGGTTCAGGCCGGTGGATACATCACACCCAGGGGCCTGACCATTGGCAAACTGGTTAAGATGTATCGAGAAAATATCACAGCGGGTGGCCGTACCCGTAATGCCTGTCTTACAAGGCTACAGATCGCCCTTGATCGAACCAAACCACACACCCTGCCCTTCGCGCTCAGAGACTACATTGATAGCCGACAGGCTACCGGTGCTGGTGGTGTGACCATTGCACAGGATTTGTC
>CALBDB010000015.1 GCA_937927755.1 uncultured Lysobacterales bacterium | reverse complement strand
GCAATAAACTCACCACCGCGAGCCTCTGCACAGATCATCGTCATTGCTGCCGTCAATGTCGTCTTGCCATGATCAACGTGACCAATTGTTCCCACGTTTACATGGGGCTTTGTTCTTTCAAATTTTTCCTTGGACATGCCTCTTTACCTCTTCTTAGCCGGTCCGGGACCTAGGCGATCTTTTTGACGATTTCTTCAACCACACTGGCCGGGGCCTCTGAATAGTGGTCGAATTCCATGGTGTATGTTGCACGACCCTGGGTCTGGGACCTGAGGTCAGTTGCGTAACCGAACATTTCTGAAAGCGGGATGTGCGCGTTGACGATCTTGCCAGACGGACAATCTTCCATACCCTGCAAAATGCCACGTCGACGGGTTACATCACCCATCACATCACCCATGTAGTCTTCAGGTGTGACAACTTCCACTTTCATCATTGGCTCAAGCAATACCGGGTTGGCGGTCTTGGCAGCGTTCTTGAATGCCATTGAGCCTGCGACCTTGAATGCCATTTCATTAGAGTCAACTTCATGGTAAGAACCATCAAACAGTTCAACTCTGACATCCACCACCGGGTAACCGGCAACAACACCGTTCTGCAAGGCTTCCTGTATGCCCTTGTCAACGGAGCCGATATATTCTTTGGGCACCACACCACCCACGATCTGGTTGTCAAACTCGTAGCCTTCCCCGGCTTTCATAGGCATCAGGCGAATCTTGACGTGACCATACTGACCGCGACCACCGGACTGCTTGACAAATTTACCTTCAGCTTCAACTGGCTTGCGGATTGTTTCGCGGTGCGCAACCTGCGGACGGCCAACATTGGCTTCAACGCTGAACTCGCGCCGCATACGATCCACCAGGATATCCAGGTGAAGCTCACCCATGCCGGAAATAATCGTCTGACCTGACTCTTCGTCAGTCTTGACACGGAAGGACGGATCCTCCTGCGCAAGTTTACCGAGGGCGATACCCATTTTCTCCTGGTCACTCTTGGTTTTGGGCTCAACCGCAACCGAGATGACCGGATCAGGAAACTCCATACGCTCCAGCGTAATCACGTCTTTCAGGTCACAAAGTGTGTCACCTGTCGTGACATCCTTGAGGCCGACTGCTGCCGCGATATCGCCTGCACGAACCTCTTTGATCTCTTCACGGGAATTGGCATGCATCTGCAAAATACGGCCGACACGCTCCTTTTTACCATTGACCGGGTTATAAATTGTGTCGCCGGAGTTCAGAACGCCAGAATAAACCCGAAAAAATGTCAGTGTACCCACAAAAGGGTCGGTAGCGATCTTGAATGCCAGCGCAGAAAACGGCTTGTTATCGTTACTTTCACGAATACCTTCTTCCTCATTCTCGAGGATACCGGTAATGGCCGGCACATCCATGGGTGAAGGCATCAGATCAATGATTGCATCAAGCAGGGACTGGACACCTTTGTTCTTGAACGCCGTGCCACACAGGCAAGGTACGATGTCGTTATTCAAAGTTCCCAGACGCAGCCCTTTAGTGACCTGTTCTTTAGACAGGTCACCCTCTTCGAGATAGGCTTCCATTAATTCTTCTGAAGCCTCCGCCGCCATCTCAACCATGTATTCATGTGCTGCTTCGGCTTCGGCCTTCATGTCTTCGGGTATTTCGCGCTCTTCGTATGCTACACCCAGGTTTTCGGCTTCCCAGTAAATGGCCTTCATCCTGACCAGGTCAACGATACCCTCAAAACCTTCTTCAGCGCCGATAGGCAGCTGGATAGGGACAGCACGGGCGCCCAGGCGCTCTTTGATCTGCCGGACTACACGACTGAAATCTGCACCGGTACGATCCATCTTGTTGACGAACGCCATCCGCGGAACTTTGTAGCGGGTAGCCTGACGCCATACAGTTTCAGACTGGGGCTGAACACCGCCCACGGCACAAAAAACAGCCACGGTACCATCAAGCACGCGCAATGAACGCTCGACTTCGATAGTGAAGTCAACGTGTCCCGGCGTATCAATGATATTGATCCGGTGCTCTTTGAACTGCTTGTCCATACCACTCCAGAAACAAGTGGTTGCAGCAGAGGTAATCGTGATACCACGCTCCTGCTCCTGCTCCATCCAGTCCATGGTGGCATTGCCATCATGCACTTCACCGATCTTGTGTGATACACCGGTATAGAACAGGATTCGTTCAGTCGTCGTCGTCTTACCAGCATCAATGTGAGCCATGATGCCGATGTTGCGATACCTTTCAATTGGCGTTTTACGTGCCACTATAGTTTCCTCTAAACCCTGCTACCAGCGGTAGTGGGAGAAAGCCTTATTGGCCTCTGCCATACGGTGCGTGTCTTCACGCTTCTTGACAGCTGAACCGCGCTGCTCAACAGCATCCAACAATTCACCCGCCAAACGCTGGGGCATACTCTTTTCACCACGCTTGCGCGCAGCATCGATAATCCAACGCATGGCCAGTGTCTGGCGGCGTTTGGGACGTACTTCAACAGGCACCTGGTAGGTCGCACCACCCACGCGGCGCGATTTAACCTCGACCATCGGGCTTACGTTTTCCAGTGCTGTTTCAACCAACTCTACTGCTGAAGCGCTTTTGTTCTTGTCTTCGATGGTTTCAATCGCACCGTAAACGATACGTTCCGCCGTTGATTTTTTGCCACTGTTCATCACCATGTTCACGAAACGGGTGATCATTTCATTGCCGAACTTCGGGTCCGGCAAAATTTCGCGTGCAAAATTTGAATGTTTTCTTGACATTGTGCTACCTGATCCTTAAAGGTCCGTACTATTTCTTGGGCCGTTTGGCGCCGTACTTGGAGCGTCCCTGGCGGCGATCGCTGACACCCGAGGTGTCAAGACTTCCGCGAACGGTGTGATACCGAACACCCGGGAGATCTTTCACACGACCACCACGGATGAGAACCACACTATGTTCCTGCAGGTTGTGACCTTCTCCACCGATATAACTGGTGACTTCAAAACCATTGGTCAGCCTGACACGTGCGACTTTGCGCAACGCAGAATTCGGCTTTTTAGGAGTCGTTGTATAAACACGTGTGCATACGCCACGTTTTTGCGGACATCCTTCAAGGGCGGGTACGCCGCTTTTATATATTTTAGGCTTGCGAGGCTTGCGTACCAATTGATTTACAGTCGTCATAACTATTACCCGGTTTTAAAATGGCAAAAATTAATAATGCTAAAAACAAAACGACAGACGGGACAAAAACCCCAGTCTGTCGAAGGCCGCGAATTCTACGCACGCCCTCTGACAATGTCAAATGCCCAACCCCGGCTCTCAGCCTGGATCGGGCACCCATGATTCCGGCCCACGCGCCGGCGACATCGGCTATCCGGAATGGTCAGCATCAACCTCTGTCAGAGGAAATTTCCACCACCCGACCCTTCTTTTGAAGGGATTGGTTTTGTTAGCCGTTCAATTATGACAGGGTAGTCATTTCCGCGCAATAGGAAATTAAAATTTATTGTTGATGAATTGCGTTTTGATTGAAGAAACCCCTCTTCAGGCAAAAAAAAAGGTCCGGTTTAACCCGGACCCCTTTCTTTTTTGCGGGTAACAGACTACTCGCCCAATTGGTCTTCAGTGGTTTCAGCTTCATCCAACTCGCCGAACTCTTCCGCAGCAACTGCCGCGGCCAGTGCGGCCAAATCAATTTCCGGGTCATCCTCCGGAGCCTTTTTACGTGAGTTGTGATACGCCATACCAGTGCCGGCAGGAATCAAGCGACCAACAATGACGTTCTCTTTCAGTCCACGCAGATGATCTGTTGTGCCCCGCACGGCAGCTTCAGTCAATACCCTTGTGGTTTCCTGGAACGAAGCCGCCGAGATAAATGACTCGGTTGCCAGTGAAGCTTTGGTAATACCCAATAACAAGCGCTGATACTCGGCAGGTTCACCACCTTCCCTTTCTGCTATTGCATTGGCATCCGTAACACGGACCACGTCAAGCTGTTCGCGCATCAACAGGTTAGTATCACCCGATTCACGAATTTCAGCCTTGCGCAGCATCTGCCTGACAATTACCTCAATGTGTTTATCATTGATTTTTACGCCCTGCAGACGATACACGTCCTGGATTTCCTTGGTCAGGTAGTCGGACAATGCCTCAACACCCATCAAGCGCAGGATGTCATGCGGATTCGGTTCACCGTCAACGATGGTTTCACCCTTTTCCACCCGCTCACCCTCAAACACGATCAGGTGACGCCACTTGGGAATCAACTCTTCGTATTGCTCACCGTCATCCTGGGTGATCACAATACGCTGCTTGCCCTTGGTTTCCTTGCCGAAGCTGAAAATACCTGAAACCTCGGCAAGTATTGCCGACTCTTTCGGTTTACGGGCTTCGAACAGGTCTGCCACACGCGGCAAACCACCGGTAATATCACGGGTCTTGGAAGACTCCTGCGGAATACGTGCAATAACGTCACCAACCGCAACTTCCTGGCCATCCCGGATACCGACGACTGAGAGAGCCTGCAGGAAGTACTGCGCAGGAATCTCTGTGCCCGCCAGGTACAGCGGCTTACCCTTCTTATCGCTCAGGCTCACCATCGGTTTCAGATCCTTGCCAGCACTGCCGCGCTGTTTGGGGTCTGTTACTGTCAAGCTGCTCAGGCCGGTAATTTCATCCACTGTTTCAATTACGGTGACACCGTCGATGAAATCATGGAAACTGACGATACCCGCCACGTCCGTTACGATCGGATGGGTATGCGGATCCCAGTTGGCCACAACCTGGCCGGGTTTCACGCTGTCTTCATCACGGATGGTAACGATCGCGCCGTAAGGAATCTTGTATCGTTCCTTTTCCCGCCCGTGCTCATCGATCACCGAAAGTTCACCGGAGCGTGAAACAGCAACCAGGTTCTTGTCTGCATTCACAACCGACTTAAGGTTCAGCAGACGCACTGTACCGCCAGACTTGGTCTGGATGTGATCCACGGCGGCGGCACGTGACGCGGCACCACCAATATGGAAGGTACGCATTGTTAACTGCGTGCCCGGTTCACCAATCGACTGGGCAGCGATAACACCAACTGCCTCGCCAAGGTTAACCAGGTCGCCGCGGGCAAGATCACGACCGTAGCAATACGAACAAACACCGTAACGGGTTTCACAGGTAATGGTTGACCGGACGAGAATCTGATCCACACCTTCTTTTTCAAGCTTGTCCACCCACTGCTCGTCGAGCAGGGTGTTACGCGGGGCCAGGACCTCTTCGGTGCCCGGCTTCAGTACATCGGCTGCAGTCATTCGACCAAGCACACGTTCACTGAGTGCCTCCACAACATCTCCACCTTCAACAATGGGTATCATGGTCAAACCGTTTTCCGTGCCACAATCGACTTCCGTAGTGACCAGATCCTGGGCTACGTCAACCAGACGACGGGTCAGGTAACCCGAATTAGCGGTCTTCAAAGCCGTATCCGCCAGACCTTTTCGAGCACCATGGGTTGAGATAAAGTACTGAAGTACGTCAAGACCTTCGCGGAAATTCGCGGTTATGGGTGTTTCAATGATCGAGCCATCCGGTTTGGCCATCAAACCACGCATACCCGCCAACTGCCTTATTTGCGCGGCAGAACCACGCGCACCGGAATCAGCCATGATGAAGATTGAATTCATGGAATCCTCTTCGACTTCTTCGCCTTTCAGGTTCCTGGCAGCGGTTTTACCCATGCCGTCCATCATTGCGCGAGCTACCTGCTCATTAGTGCGAGACCAGATATCAACTACCTTGTTATAGCGTTCACCTGCAGTTACAAGACCAGAAATATACTGGTTCTGGATTTCAATCACTTCGTTATCCGCGGTTTCAAGAATGCTTTTCTTTTCTTCCGGAATAACCAGGTCATCAATACCAATCGAGATACCAGCCTTGGTTGCATAGCGGAATCCCGTGTACATCAGGCGATCTGCGAATACAACGGTCTTTTTAAGACCCAGCCGACGGTAGCAGGAGTTGATCAGCCCGGAAATCTGCTTTTTCTTCAAGGGCTCATTTAACAAGCGGAATGGCATACCCTCGGGCCGGATCTCTGCCAGAAGGGCACGGCCCACCGTGGTCTGAACCAGGTTGGTTTCGTGTCGCTCTTCACCATGTTCGGAGATAATCGTTTCGTCGATACGAACCTGGATTCGCGCGTGCACGTCAACAGAGTTGTTTTCATAGGCACGGTGAACCTCGGTGATGTCCGAGAAGTACATACCTTCACCGGGAACACCGGCCAATTCACGTGTCATGTAATACAGTCCGAGGACAACGTCCTGGGTAGGCACGATGATGGGTTCGCCGTTGGCGGGGGAAAGAATGTTGTTTGAAGACATCATCAAGGTACGTGCTTCAAGCTGCGCTTCAATAGAGAGCGGCACGTGGACAGCCATCTGGTCGCCATCGAAATCCGCGTTGAAAGCCGTACATACCAGAGGATGCAATTGAATCGCCTTGCCTTCGATCAATACCGGCTCAAATGCCTGGATACCAAGACGGTGCAGTGTCGGTGCACGGTTCAGCAGTACAGGGTGCTCACGGATTACTTCCGAAAGAATATCCCAGACCTCGGCACGCTCTGCTTCTACCAGCTTTTTGGCTGCTTTAATGGTCGCCGCCATGCCACGCAGTTGCAGTTTGCTGAAAATAAACGGCTTGAATAATTCCAACGCCATTTTCTTGGGCAATCCGCATTGGTGCAGCTTGAGCGTGGGACCAACCACGATAACTGAACGCCCCGAGTAATCCACACGCTTACCAAGCAGGTTCTGACGGAAACGACCCTGCTTGCCCTTGATCATATCTGCCAGGGACTTTAAAGGCCGGCGGTTGGTGCCGGTGATGGCACGGCCACGACGACCGTTGTCCAACAGCGCATCCACGGATTCCTGCAGCATGCGCTTTTCATTGCGCACGATGATGTCAGGTGCGTTCAGCTCAAGCAGACGTTTCAGACGAT
This sequence comes from uncultured Lysobacterales bacterium, assembly GCA_937927755.1. GTDB lineage: Bacteria > Pseudomonadota > Gammaproteobacteria > Xanthomonadales > SZUA-36 > SZUA-36. The sequence goes on along the minus strand of CALBDB010000015.1, from coordinate 5,981 downwards.
TGTTACGGTTGATAACGCGACGGTAAAGATCGTTCAGATCCGAAGTCGCAAAGCGACCGCCGTCCAGCGGAACCAGCGGACGCAGATCCGGCGGCAGTACTGGCAGTACCGTCATGATCATGTACTCGGGGCGGTTGCCCGACTCAATAAAGGCTTCAACCAGCTTGACGCGCTTTGAAAAGCGCTTGAGCTTGGTCTCTGAACGGGTCCCGCCAATGTCTTCGCGTAACTGCTTCAGCTCTTCGTTGAGATTAATGGTGCGCAGCAATTCAAAGATTGCCTCTGCGCCCATTTTGGCCACAAACTCATCGCCATACTCTTCAACAGCATCGAGATACTGCTCGTCGGTCAGCAGCGTGCCGCGTTCCAGCGTGGTCATACCCTCATCGAGTACAACATAGGATTCAAAATACAGAATCCGCTCAATATCACGCAGGGTCATATCCAGCATCAGGCCGATGCGTGACGGCAATGACTTCAGGAACCAGATATGGGCAACCGGGCTGGCAAGGTCAATGTGGGCCATGCGCTCACGGCGAACCTTGGTCAGTGTGACCTCGGTACCACATTTTTCACAAACCACGCCACGGTGCTTCATGCGCTTGTACTTACCGCACAGACATTCATAGTCCTTGACCGGACCAAAAATAGATGCGCAGAAAAGGCCATCACGTTCCGGCTTGAATGTTCGGTAATTGATGGTCTCAGGCTTTTTCACCTCGCCAAAAGACCATGAACGAATCAGGTCGGGTGGCGCCAATCCGATCCGGATCGCATCAAAATTCAGCGGCTGGCGCTGACGATTATAGAGATTAAGTAAGTCTCTCACTGCATATCTCCTCGGATCACGTTTCTTCAAGTTCGATGTTTATAGCCAACGAGCGAATTTCCTTCACTAACACATTGAAGGATTCAGGCATACCTGCCGACATCTCGTGGTTACCATCGACTATGTTTTTGTACATCTGGTTACGACCGGCCACGTCATCGGATTTAACCGTCAACATCTCCTGCAGCGTGTAGGCTGCGCCATAGGCTTCAAGCGCCCAGACCTCCATTTCACCAAAACGCTGACCACCGAATTGCGCTTTACCGCCGAGTGGTTGCTGCGTAACCAGGCTGTATGGCCCGGTAGAACGCGCATGCATCTTGTCATCAACCAGGTGGTTCAGTTTCAGCATATACATGTAGCCAACCGTGACCGGACGATCAAAAGGATCACCGGTGCGGCCGTTGTACAGTATGGTCTGGCCTGAAGTCGGAAGATTTGCAAGCTCCAACAGGCGCTTGATCTCGGGTTCAGGCGCACCATCGAAGACTGGCGTAGCCATGGGCACGCCTTCTCTCAGATTACTCGCCATCTCCTTGATTTCACCTGCGGAGAAGCTGTTCATGTTTACACGACCGGCCTGGTCGCTGTTGTATATCTGACCGAGGAAGTTGCGAATTTCCTCTGTCTTGGCATTCTGCTCGATCATCTCATCGATACGATGTCCAAGACCTTTCGCGGCCCAACCTAAATGGGTTTCCAAGACCTGGCCGATATTCATACGTGAGGGCACGCCCAATGGATTAAGCACCACGTCAACCGGTGTGCCGTCCTCCGTGAATGGCATGTCTTCCTGCGGAACAATCATGGAAATAACACCCTTGTTGCCATGACGGCCGGCCATCTTGTCACCCGGTTGAATGCGCCGTTTCACAGCCATGTAGACCTTGACCATCTTCAGCACGCCGGGAGCGAGATCGTCACCACGTGTGATCTTGCCTTTCTTCTCTTCAAACTTTTCGTCGAAAACCTTGCGCTGTTCCTTCACCTGGTCAGCAAGATGCTCAAGCAAATCGTTGGCATCATTATCTTTCATACGCAATTTGAACCAGTCGTCCGCATCCAGGCTGGAAAGAAATTCTGCGGTGATCTTGGTGCCTTTCTTCAGCCCCTTCGGACCCTTCTCGGCGACCTTTCCGAGCAGAATATTTTCCAGGCGCTGATAAATCGCGGCCTCAACGATCCTCAACTGGTCATCCAGATCCTTCCGGACCTGCCGAAGCTGGTCCTTCTCGATCGAGATAGCACGCTCGTCTTTCTCGACGCCGTCACGTGTAAACACCTGGACATCGATGACAGTGCCATCGGTGCCTGAAGAAACACGTAGAGATGTGTCTTTCACATCCGATGCTTTCTCACCGAATATCGCGCGCAACAGCTTTTCTTCCGGTGTCAGCTGGGTTTCGCCTTTTGGCGTTACCTTGCCCACCAGGATGTCACCGGCTGATACTTCGGCGCCGATATAAACAATACCGGACTGATCCAGCTTGTTCAGATTGTGCTCACCAACGTTCGGGATATCCGCGGTAATTTCTTCGGCGCCCAACTTGGTGTCACGCGCAACGCAGGTCAACTCGACAATATGTATGGTCGTGAAGCGGTCTTCTTCGACAACACGCTCTGAAATCAGGATTGAGTCTTCAAAGTTGTAACCGTTCCATGGCATGAACGCGATCAACATGTTCTGGCCAAGTGCCAGTTCACCGAGATCGGTTGACGGACCGTCTGCCAGCACGTCACCCGCGGTTACCATGTCACCGACATTCACTAGCGGACGCTGGTTCATACAGGTGTTCTGATTGGAACGCTGATACTTGACCAGGTTATAGATATCCACACCGGGGTCACCGGCAGGAACTTCTTTCTCGTTGACCCGGACGACAATACGTCCCGCATCCACCTGGTCAACGATACCGCCACGCTTGGCGACGGCAGTTACACCAGAATCGGTGGCAACCACACGCTCCATTCCGGTACCCACCAGGGGTTTTTCCGCTTTCAGCGTTGGGACCGCCTGGCGCTGCATGTTCGAACCCATCAGGGCGCGGTTTGCATCATCATGCTCCAGGAAAGGTACAAGTGACGCAGCCACCGATACGATCTGTTTGGGCGATACGTCCATGTAGTTAACTTCACTTGGTTCTTTCAGTGTGAATTCGCCTTGGTGACGACAGGGAATGAAGTCATCGACAAACTTGCCGTTACTATCAAGCTCGGCATTGGCCTGCGCGATGACAAAATCGCCTTCAACGATGGCGGAGAGGTATTCCACGTCATTGGTGACCTTGCCTTTGCTGACTTTTCGGTAAGGCGTTTCCAGGAAACCATAATCATTGGTCCTGGCATATACAGCCAGCGAATTGATGAGGCCAATGTTCGGGCCCTCAGGTGTTTCAATCGGGCATACGCGGCCGTAGTGCGTCGGGTGAACGTCGCGTACTTCGAAACCTGCACGTTCACGCGTCAGGCCACCGGGGCCAAGTGCCGATACACGTCGCTTATGGGTAACCTCTGACAGCGGGTTGTTCTGATCCATAAACTGGCTGAGCTGGCTCGAACCAAAAAACTCCTTGATTGCTGCAGCTACAGGCTTGGCATTGATCAGTTCCTGCGGGGACAGGTCCTCGCTTTCTGCAACCGACAAACGCTCACGAACGGCACGTTCAACCCTGACCACACCCACGCGGAATACGTTTTCGGCCATTTCGCCAACACTGCGCACACGCCGGTTACCGAGGTGGTCAATGTCATCAACTGAACCGTTACCGTTACGGATATCGATCAGCACTTTAAGCACTGCCAATATGTCATCGCGATCCAGTACACCGGGACCTTCGATTTCATCACGTCCTACACGCCGGTTAAATTTCATCCTGCCAACGCCGGACAGGTCATAACGCTCTTCTGTAAAGAATAAGTTCTTGAACAGGTTTTGCGCAGCTTCCTTGGTAGGCGGCTCACCTGGGCGCATCATGCGATAAATCTCAACCAGTGCTTCGAGCTCATTGGTTGTGGAATCAATGTTCAGCGTGTTGGAAATGTATGGACCCTGATCGAGGTCATTAACATACAACACTTCAAACTTCTTGATACCAGCCTCTCGCAACTGCTGCAGAAGTTCTTCGGTGATTTCTGCATTGGCGTCAGCCAACAGTTCCCCGGACTCCTTGTCGATGATTGAATGTGCAATGATTTTACCCAGCAGGTAATCATCTGGCACCTGCAAAGCCTTGATTTTTGCATTTTCGATCAGCTTGACATGTCGAGCCGTGATCCGCTTGCCGGTTTCAACAATGACTTCGCCTTTCTTATCTGCAATATCAACCAGCGCAGACTCACCACGCAAACGCTCGGGAATCAGTTCCAGTTTTGCGCCATCCTTGAGCAGGCTGACCTTACTGGTTTCAAAAAATGTATCCAGTATTTCTTCGTTGTTCATACCCAGGGCACGAAGCAATACCGTTACAGGCAGTTTTCTGCGCCTGTCGATTCGGGTGAAAATACCGTCTTTAGGGTCAAACTCGAAATCCAGCCAGGAACCACGGTACGGAATGACACGGGCCGAGAATAGGAGTTTCCCACTCGAATGTGTCTTGCCCTTGTCGTGGTCAAAAAAGACGCCGGGTGAACGGTGCAACTGTGAAACGATGACACGCTCGGTACCGTTGATGACAAAAGTGCCGGTATCGGTCATCAGGGGCAGATCGCCCATGTAAACTTCCTGCTCCTTTACATACTTCACCGGTTTTTGCTTGGCGGAGCTTTCCTTGTCGTAAATAACCAGGCGTACCTTGACACGCAACGGCGCCGCATAGGTCATACCGCGCAGCTTGCATTCACGGACATTAAAAGGAGGGTTCCCCAATTTGTAGCTGACATATTCAAGTGCAGCATTACGGGAATAAGAAACAATCGGGAATACTGATTTCAGCGCACCGTGTAATCCACGTTCACGCCGTTCGTCCAATTTTATGTCCAATTGCAGGAATTCCGAATAAGAATGAATCTGGGTCTGCAACAGGTTTGGCACATCAAGTACCGACTGCCGTTTACCAAAATCCTTACGGATACGCTTTTTCTCAGTAAATGAGTAATTCATATTACCTACCGCCTCTTTGCGACCCGGGCATTGGTCGCGTCTCTAAATGACAAACAGGAACAGGCCGGGGATGTGAATCCCCAGCCTTTTCCTTCTTTCTTCCAGTAAATCAAAAACTCTGATTTACTTGATCTCGACGGTAGCGCCTACCTCTTCGAGCTTCTTCTTCAACTCATCAGCTTCGCTCTGCTCAACACCTTCCTTAACGGAGGCAGGAACACCTTCAACCAGGTCCTTGGCTTCTTTCAAGCCCAGGCCGGTGATTTCGCGGACAGCTTTAATTACGGGAACCTTGCTGCTACCGAAGGAAGCCAGAACCACGTCAAACTCTGTCTTTTCTTCTGCAGCGGCAGTTTCACCACCTGCAGCCGGGCCAGCAGCTACTGCTACGGGTGCGGCGGCAGAAACACCAAATTTTTCTTCCATTGCGCTGATCAGGTCTACAACATCCATCACGCTCATGTTAGAAATTGTTTCTAAAATATCTTCTTTTGAAACGGCCATTGTCGTCTCTCCACTTATCGATTATGGCAACCTTTCGGCTACCGGGGTTCAGTTAAATTATTTCAGGCAGCCTGTTTTGCATCACGTACAGCAGCAAAACTGCGGACCAGTTTGGTATGCGGCTCAACCAAGGTACGGACGAGTTTCTCGACCGGTGCTTTCATTACGCCCATTAATATTGCAATAGCCTGATCGTATGTTGGCAAGCTGGACAAACGATCCAGTTCAGAGGCTTCATAAGCCTCTCCACCAACAGCAACAAGCTTTGTAATAAGTTTGCCATTAGACTTTGAATAGTCTTTGACAAGACGTGCAGCAGCACCCGGATCTTCCATACTGAAAGCCAGGAGCAGTGGTCCCGTCAGGGATTCCTGCATGCATTCAAACTCGGTACCTTCCACGGCCCGACGAACCAGTGTATTTTTGGCCACCTTGAGATAAACGCCACTCTCACGTGCCTTAACACGCAAATCTGTCATTTCCTCAACGGTAATGCCGCGATACTCCGCCGCCACTGCAGCCAGTGCGACATTGGCAACATCTGCCACT
>CALBDB010000014.1 GCA_937927755.1 uncultured Lysobacterales bacterium | reverse complement strand
CAATAAATCGCGACCAGCTACGCCGATCGCTCCTACAATGTTCCGTGGATGCATTTGAAAATGTACGAAAACCTCGAACTTCTGCTGTTCTCATTAACAACGCTGCTCTATGTTGTTGCCTGGGTATGGCATTTACGTGGCTGGCAACTGGGCTCAGATAGACAAACCGGTGTTGCCATCCGGATACTGTGGGCCGGCTGGGCGCTGCACTTGCTGCTAATGGGCTTGCGCTGGTGGCAGGCGGGTCATATCCCCCTGATCACGGCGTTTGAGTTCGTGAGCTTCTTCGCGATGCTTGTTATCGGTGTCTTCCTGTTGTTTTCGATCAATGAAAAAAACCGCATGCTGGGGGTCTTTTTATTGCCTGTGGGGCTGTTCCTGATGTTTTATGCGGCGCTTTTGCCCCGTGGTATTCAGCCGGTGTTCGTAATTTTTAATAGCCTGTTGCTGAAATTCCACGTCTTGACAACCCTGCTCGGCTACGCGGCCTGGTCGATCACCTTTGCTGCATCGGTCAGCTTTCTGTACCTGGAACACAAAAAGGAAGCCTCGCCGGGGTTATTTGACCGGATGGCTTATCGTGCGGCTTTTTTTGCGTTCTGCTTCCTGACCCTCGGCATCATCACGGGTGCGTTGTGGGGTGACCGTGTATTTGGCTTTCTCTGGCTGTGGGATCCCAAGGAGACCTGGTCGTTCATCACCTGGCTGATTTTCATGGCCTACCTGCACGCACGCTACACGCTGGACTGGAAGGGCCGGCGTGCCGCCATCCTGGCCATCATTGGCTTTTTAGCCGTTATATTCACCTATGTAGGCGTAGATTTCCTGCTACCCCAGATCCACGGCACACAATCCTGATTCAATTACTTGGGTCGAAAAACCCAAATGTACCTGTGGGAGGCGCGCCCCCTGGAGATTCCAGACTTATGTAAGAGCGATTGGCGCAGCTGGTCGCGATATCGCGGCGAGGCGCCTGTCACATGATCTAGTCGTCTGCTTCTGGCCCGTGCCCGTCAGTTTTATCAACCCACTCAGGTGGCTTGTAAAACCACATTTGGTACATGGAGGTGATCCACATGAAGGCGAAACTTGCTCCCATGAGACCACCGGCGACCAGCACGACCCACGCAAAGGGAGTGTAAATCTTGGTGAAATACCAGGAACTTACATCGGCGATGATGCACACGAACGGGGTAAGCACCACCAGGCTCTTGAGCCATATGGGTCGTATGAAGGCGTGGCTAAAAATAAAGCCCAGTATGAAGAAGATAAAAGTCATTCCGAACAGGTGAATATGAGACACACGCACCAGGGTATGTAAACTCGCTCCCGTATCTTGTGCTACCAGGGTTGATATATTTTCAAAGCCATCGAGATTGGACAAATGTGGATTGCCACCATCATGGCAGTCGAGACAATTTTGTTCGACGATGGGTTGGACCGTTGTCTCGTATACTGTCTTGTCTGCCCCATCTTTTATCCATCTAATAATTTCTGCGCTGTCACCGGCAGGTAACATTGATGACATTGGCCCCTGCAACGCGGCTTCAAGTTTCGTACCCTCGGATGAGCCACTGTAAGAAATAATGATATCGTCCACCGATAAGCCGGGTTTGCCATCCCGGCCTGCATCCTGGGCGTAGACATAAATCAGACCAAACATGTAGCCCATGCCGACCACCAGCAGGGTCCCTGTAAACAGGGTGCGCATGCTAAGGGGCAACTCCTGGAAATGCCGGTAAAGGCGGTGAATACGACGGTCAATCATGTGGCTTCATCCTCGCGGCCGAGCCATGGCGCCCGGCCGCATTTTTGACCAGCCAAAACTGGTCAATCATTTTATTTTAATATTCTTACCGACTGCTTTCACTCGGCAGGTAACGTGGCAAAGTAAGCCGCGAGATCAGCAAAATCCTGCTCACTGAGGCCTTCCACGTAATCTGCCATTTCGCTATCTATGGCACCAGACTGGAAGTCTGCCAACTTCTTGGCATGCGCTGCTGCATCCATACCGGCAATGCCTGGTACTTCATCATCACCTTTACCATCGTCACCATGGCAGTCTGCGCAATCTGCAGCCAGTTCTGCACCCTTGGCAGCATCGCCGCCAGCCTGTACACCACCAGCTGAAAGCATCAAAACAAACATCATTGCGCCTATCAATTTTCTAGTTAACATCTTTTACTTCTCCTCTGGAAATGTGGACCCGAAACCAAGTCCGTCAAAAAAATATACCTAATCTGAATTACCGGGTGTTAATCCTTTTACTCATCCTCGCATGGCAACGATATGTAGACCACGGCCCTCGGTGGCTGCGAAGCAAAGTAAGTTGCAATACGTTCGATATCCAGTGCACTCAGGCGATCAGCCATTTTAAGCATTGTGGTGTGGCCGTTCTCCCCAGAAGCGGAAAGCCTGAGAGACTTGACCAGGTAATCCTTGTCCTGCCCTGCCAACATCGGGAAACGCGGGTCGCTGCTGTTTCCTTCGATGCCGTGACAGCGTTCGCAACGTGCAATCCACTCGGAGCTTTTCAGCGGCGGTCGCACATTCCTCTGGACAGGTTCCTGGGTGGCATAAAATGTTGCAAGGTCAATCATGTCCTGCTCACTTAGATTTTCCACTGCTTCAAACATTTTTTGATGCAGACGCTTGCCATCCTTGTAGTGCTTCATTGCCTTGATGAAGTATTTTGAGTCCTGACCCGCCAGGGTAGGCATGTCTGCTTTATGCGCATTACCATCTACACCATGGCAACTTGCGCATGGCTGTGAAAGACGATGACCGACATTGGCATCACCCTGACCTTGGGTCTCAGTACGCATGGGTTTCTGCACCGCATAGAACACACCCATGTCCCTAAGGGTTACCTCATCCAGTTTGCCGGCAAGCCTTTTCATCAAATTATGACTACGGCTGCCATCGAGGTAGCCCATCATTGAACTTACAAAATAATCAGGATGCTGGGCTGTGAGGCTGGGCATCCCTGAGCTATCAGAATTGCCAGTATCACCATGACACTTGATGCACCTGGTCATGGCTTCCCTAATGCCGACAAAGGCATCCTCCTCAGACATGTCTGCATCGGGTTCGACCATTGGTACAGTGATTTGAGTGGGAGTCAGGCTGGCATAATAAGCAGCAACAGAAAGCACTGCCTCATCCTTCAGGAAACCCTTGTGTTTATTGGTCTCATCAAACCGCTTGCCTTCATTGTAGGCCTGTTGGGTACGGTACAGATAGACGGCCCGCTGACCCGCAAGATGGGGTGTGCCCTTTATAACACTGACACCATCGATGCCATGGCAGCTTGCACAGGCGGCCGCGGCGACATCCCTGCCCTGATTGATCATTTTTGTTGATGGGAAAAGGGCTCTCCGTTCTTCTGCCTGAACGGGTTGGGTCTGGCCCGCGCCCTGTACCAGGGTGGAAGCCAATCCAAGCAGAACAGTGAAGACAATTTGTTGGAAAAACCTGTTTTTCTTCATTTTTATTGTTTCTCTCGCATCATTGCGCGCAGCAACTTTGGCAAGTATGCCATATAGGGAAATCATATCAATCTAAACCAAGGTCTATTTTCTTGATATTACGCAGATCAAATCTACTCTTTAACCAGCTTATGCACAAGATCACCGCTGGACACTAATCCTAATACTCTGCCGCCTTCAACTACCGGAAGGTGCCGGATACGCTGGCTGGTAACTATGGCCATCGCTTCTTCCATGCTGGTTGCAGGGGAGACCCAAACTGGATTTTTCGTCATCACCGTGGAGATAAGTGTGCCGACCGGGTCCAGTCCTGCTCCCAACACCCGGGTAATTGCGTCACGTTCAGTGAATACCCCGATCAACTGATCATTCTCCATCACCAGCATCGCACCGATATTGAGTTTATTCATACGGCGGACACACTCTGTTACCGACACATCGGGACGGACAGAATGAATCACCGGATTATGCTCATCAAGCAGGCTGTCCACGCTGTCGCTGGGCGCGTTGTTTCCTCTCATGAAAATAGAAATGCCAACGGCAACACATGCTGCAAAGATCAGTAATATGTAAAACGACCACTCAAGCACCGGCGCAGGCAGAGTCACATCCTCGGCAAATACTGTTTGGGATAACAGGAAAAGACCAGTTGCAACAGCTGATATGCTGGATTTTCTCATGACGAAATCTCCTTGGCTCCTTTTCAGCATCACTTATTTGCCGAACCGTCGGCCCATGGTGGAAACAGTCGTACCAACACCCACAGCAGTATAAACGGCGCTATCATCAGGACAGATGCAGATACAAAACTTTCGTGCCCGAATAAAGTCATGGGATAGGTCAGTAAACCTTTGCCCGTTTTGGATATTTCCTGGCCACCAATGACCACATTCCAGCGCATCAACAGCACATTCATCAGAACCAGGAATGCACTGACCATGGCACCTGTCACAAAGGCTTTGCCACGTGTGCCGAAAGCTATCATCAGGCCCATCAATGCAACCGGCAACAGCGCTCCAAAACCGAATTGCAACACGAAATAGCGCCAGAAGAGCGGGCCCTGAACGTACGCCATGATCATGTCAACGCCTTCTTTACCCTTGTACACGAGGTTTGCAAACTCCAGGCCTTCAAGAATCACCGTGAACATCAAAAATCCCCACAGCGCCAGGGTTAATCCTTTCAGGCATTGATGATCGATCCTGACACGGCGTAATTTTGATGTCAGCACATACAACACCATCAGCAGGGCTATGCCCGAGACGATGGCGGAAAACAGAAAGATGATGGGCATCAGGTCCGACTCCCACCACTGGCGGGCCTTCAATGAGCCATACACAAAACCGATATAACCATGTAAGCCGTGAGCGGATGGAATACCCACGATGGCAAGCGTCAGCAACCATTTTTTGTCAATAACTCGGGCCCTGGGTGAAACGTCATCGGACCAGAGCGTAACAGCACGGTAAAAGACACGTGCCAGGCCGGTCGATTTTTTGGCACGTTCGACATTGTCCACCCGAAATACAAACCAGACCTCGAGAACCAGCAATATCGTGTAGAAAGCCGCAAAAAACCCGAACATGGCAAATGCTGATGTCAGGTGTGGTGTGATCATGGAGTAATAGGACCGCTCCGCATGCCCCAGGTGAAGTAACAGCGGCGCAGGTACAAAAAGCATCACGCTCAATGACGTCAGCAAGGCGAGACGGGCAACCGGCTTGAATTGTTGCATCCCGAATACGTGGTAAAAACTCGAAACCGTGAAAGCACCGGCCACCAGGCCTGTCAGGTAAGGGTAGATGACAATCAGCACGCCCCACGGGATGATGGTCTCGTTTGGATAAACATAACCTGTGAAAGGGGCAATTTCAGTCATGACACATCCTTGTCGAGACCTTTGTAGAAGCACATCGGGGCGTTGCCACTCTCCGGTTTGAGCACCTGCACTGCGTTGTTCTTGATAAATTCACTGACCGGGCTGGATTCATCATTCAGGTCACCGAATACCCGGGTCCCGGTAGGACACACTTCAACACAGGCCGGCATCATTCCCTTGGTAATACGGTGAGAGCACCAGGTGCACTTGTCGGAAACGCCCTCTTCCTCGACAAAATACCGTGCACCGTATGGACAGGCCTGGATACAGTAACGGCAACCGATACAGTAGTCATGATCGATGAGGACTGTTCCGTCTTCTGCCCTGAAGGTTGCACCCACCGGACAAACCTGGACGCAGGCGGGGTGAGCGCAATGGTTGCATATCTTGGGAACAAAAAAGGCCTTGGTTACTTTCTCGTCCTTGTAACGGTTGTCAAAACGATATTCGGATTCGGAACCCGATGCGGCTATATTCTGTGGATCAGCATGACTGTCGACCAGTGCATGGTCCTCTCCCTCCAGGTAGACATAACGCTCAACCCAGGTACGGAAGTGGTTGGCATCTCCGACGACGCTATTCTCTTCTTTGCAGGCCTCGACGCAACGCAGGCAACCGATACACTTGGTGACGTCAATGCCGTATGCCCAGCGGTGTTTTGTCCAGTCATAGTCGGTTGTGGGGAATGAAGCTGCCTTTTTTGCTGCGTCTTCCTTGCTGCCCTGGGCGAGCAGGTTTCCGCCACCAGCTACTACACCCAATCCGGCGAGAGCTTTTCCAGTGGTGCACAAGAACTCGCGTCGTTGCGTTTTTTTCTTGTCACATTTCACTGTCTCTCTCCTCTTTGGTGCTACAACGTCCAACTCGCGCTATTCAGGGGCTGGTGCCGGTAAGCTCTCGTAGTAATGGGCCAGTTCGACGATTTCTTCATCGCTTAATGACTTGGCATACCTGGCCATTGCTTTATGCTCAAGAGCGCCAGACTTGTATTTGTTCATCTGATCAATAAAAACAGCGGTTTTCATCCCGGCGAGGGCCGGGATTTTATTTCGACCCTGACCTTGCTTGCCGTGGCATCTTGCACATTTCGACACTGCCGCAGGTTCTTTGACTGGTGATTCTGAAATTGGGGCCACCGAGGCTCCTTCTGTTTCCGTGGGCTCCTCGTTTGACGGTGAGTGGGGGTTATGACATGTGTAGCACTGGGGTGTTTCCTCATCCGGGAATGGGTGTTGCCCCAACACGATCTGCGGTTGTTTATCCGGTCGTGCAGGCAGGGCCAGGTGACAGGTTGTGCACAGCCTGATCGTATCACTCGGGATTGTTGTCTCAGCGTTTTCGGAACGTTCGTGTTTCGGGCTTAGACACACTTCACGGTTCGTGCCATGACACACTTCACATTGGACAGCCACATGAGCATTGATTAACCAGTCTGTCTCTCTTTCTTTGTGACACTCCAGACAATATGCCGAGCCTTTGTAGACCGGTTCACCGGATGCGAGCTCAGGTATGGCATCTGCCCGATAATGGCCATATTTATAGAATGAGGGGTCGGTTAAATAGATTTTAGCGACATAGGCTAAAATCAGGAGAACGCCCAACAAGAGAAGCAGTCGGGTGATATGTTTTGGCAATTTTTTGGACATCTGTCTATGAAACTAGCAAATATACCACTGTAGACACTTGATCTATATCAAGAAAAATCAGACTTCATGTTTAACCAAATCTCGACTCTCAGCATAAACAGGACGAAAATCAATAGGCTAATGAATTCTTTCAGCGCATATTGATGTAGGTCATTTTTTGCCGTAACACCATACCTTATGATTGCAATCACAAGAAAGGAAGAGCCACTTGTTACAAGTGTGCAAAAATTATAATCGACAAATAAAAAAAGCAAGGACAACGGGTCGAATTAAATACCGATCTGATTTCCATGGATGGAAAAGCGCTGCCTCGTTTTGGGCAGCGCTTTTTTTTGTGGAGGAGCGACCGGCTGCGCCGATCGCTCCTACAGCTTATTCTTTCATACAGCTTATTTTTTCTTTGTTGCCCAGTATGCTGCCAGGTCCTGCAATTCCTGATCTGTCCGGTCTTCTGTATAGGTGTGCATCATGTCATCCATGGATTTTTTCTTACCGCTGGAGAAACCCCGGAGTTGCTTGAGGATATAGGCTTCTTCAAGACCGGCGATAGGCGGTGTCTCAAAGGTGCCCTTACCCTCCATGCCATGACAGTCGACGCAATCGTAAGACAGGTCAGCGCCTCTTTCGATGTTGCCCTTGGCCTGGACGTTGCCTGCAAAGAAAAGCAATAAAATGGCGGAAGCAATCATAAGTATTCTGGTCATCATCTTTGAATCTCCTGATCAATTTGCGCGACGGTTTTACATACCTGATTCTACCGGAAAATGGTTACATTTCCCCAACTACCAAGCTGATATTTCGAACGGAATTGGCTGAAAATAAATTTCTAATCGAGAATTATCCTCGCATTGTATGGTTGTACCGGGCGGTTGTTATCAGCAACCCACTGTAGGCAAAGTAATCCCGTGTTGGTGGTAGCAGGTTGGGTTCTGCCTTTCCTTCATAAGACCAATGCTGCTGACCTTCCCCCGCCATCAGCTTTTGTAAAGCAATGCAAAACACAAAACTTCCCAACAGAAGGGTAAGTGTAGGTAACTCCCGCTCTTCATTACATTATGCTCACCCGAACATTCAGCTATTTGTAGAATAATCAGTCTTCTTCCGGCTTTTCCGGATTATCCTTTATCAAGCCAATACGCCGGGCCCTGGCTTCCCATTTCTTGAGTGCCAGGGCCTGCATATCGACCGTGTTGTCCGACTCATCTGTGATTTCCATACCCAGCAAAGTTTCCATCACGTCTTCCATGGTAACGATTCCGGCCATACCACCGTACTCATCGACCACCAGCGCTATATGTTCACGCTTTTTCAGGAACTGGTTGAACAGGTCCGAAATCGGAAAGTTTTCATGCACCACGGTTATCGGACGCTTGATCGTGATGAGGGGGAGATCACCCTTTCCTTCCACCAGATTTTCCAGCAATTCGGGTTTCAGGAAATAGCCGGAAATGTGTTCTTTAACTTCGCCTTCAAACAGGGGAATCCGGGAGAACGGTAATTCACCCGCAGTTTTGTAAAACTCCTTGATCGTTTGCTTCTCTGAAGCCCGCCTTACCACGATCCTGGGTGTCATGATGTCCTTTGCCCTTACTTTAACCATCCTCAGCAGGTTGCCGATAATTTCAGAGTCCTGCTGTTCAACCACTCCCTCATTCACACCGATCTCAGCCATGGCTATAAACTCCGAGTGTGAAAATACGCTTTGAGATTTGTCCCTCTTCAGGGTTCGCGTAATGATCTGGCTGACCCAGACCAACGGGTAGAGAAGAAAGATGATGAACCTCAATGTGCTGACCGTGAATGGAACGAGTTTCTGCCAATGGTTGGCGCCGAGCGTTTTGGGGATGATTTCGGACAGGATCAGAATACCCAGCACCATGATCGTGGGCACGACCACACCCGTGATCATGGGGTTGGCGTCGGCCCAGATCTTTGCTGACTGCTCACCAACGCCGATGGCTCCCACCGTGTGCGCAATCGTATTGAGCGTCAGGATCGCCGCCAGGGGCCGGTCGATATTGGATTTGAAATACTCGAGTTGCCGCCCTACCCGGCTGCCTTGTTGCAGTTTAAGCTGTGCGAACGATGGCGTAATACTCAACAACACTGCTTCAAGCAGTGAGCACAGAAATGAGACCAGGATCGCCAGCAGGAAAAATGTGATCAGCAGGTTATACATATTGCTCCGGACTCACCAGGGGATGATACTTGTATAAACAAACCCAATTACACCGGCACATGTCACTCCTGACCTGGGGTCTCAACGGCCGAATATCTGTTTTTGAGGCCCTTGCTTCTGAAAACCAGGCTTGATAAGGCTGTAAAGAGCGCTACCGTACCCAGGATGATGGCATAGCGAACCCATGATTCTCCATTGGCGGAGCGATGTTGTACTTCAACGAATAGAGTACGCAGCCATTCAACCGTTCCGAGTAATAAAACCAATTGTATTAAGCGGGGAACCCAACCGTTTCTGAACAACAATGGAATTAAGAAGATCAAGGGAATTACCGCAATGCTTCGCTGACCGGTATGATACAAAAAATGCGCGGACAGCAATATCAAACTGATATAAACAGGGAACAGCCTGAAAAAATTCATGGATTTACTCCTATTGGTATTGTTCTATTTTACAGATTTCCGGGCATCAATATGGACCTAACTTTGTTTCTTTCAAGCGGGTGTAAATGCTGCCGCTTGCTGTGGATTTGCCCTGGTACAAAACAACTCTCATTACATCCAGCAGAATTTCCGTTTGCTGATCAATCACGGTTTTTACCTGCCCGGGCTTCCTGATGTAGCCCAATGTCACGTGTGGCCTGAAGCGCTTTTGATCGAATTCAATCCTGTAATTTTTCAACAGGTTCAGCGTGGCCCAGTGAACATCCTCCAACGTACCGCCTGGTTGGCCGGTAAGCGCGATGATCCTTCCTCCAGGACCCGGAAAACGCGTCAGCGCCGACAGGCAGAACTGAAATGGTGACTTCTGTCCAAAGGTTTCATCAAACGCTTGTAGCAGGCTGATAATCTCAGATTTCGTTTTGTTGCCCAGGAACGCGAGGGTAAGGTGCCGGTTATGTTCAGGCACCCAGCGTATATCCTGTGAAATTCTTTTAACCGGCCTTAGCAGCCTGTTTATCGGTCCCTGGCACCGGTCATCTACAGGTATCCCGATAAAAACCCTTTGCATCTTACTTCCCGCAGGCCCTGGGCAACTGTTGTATTTCATCGATGGTGCCACGTATGAAACAGCTTAGATTATTGTTAATAGTGCTCATTCTCCCGGGTTCCGCTGCCAAAGGCGCCGGTGTCAGGCCTGATCGGCTTGAAGATTTTGACACGAAAATTCATAAAATTGCGGTGAATGTCGAAATCGATGCAATCGACGGATGTCATATCGACCATGCCAACATAACAGAAGCCGAAATACAATCATTGCTGCAAGACCAGGCCCGCAGGGATGTAGTGGCTTTTGCCCGAATTCATAATCGTTGAGTTCGCCGGGCGCCAGCCAATCACGACGCTAAGAAAGGACTAGTTAATCCCCAATGTATGTGGTTAATGCTTGGGTTGTGGGTGATTGGTTGCACAACAGTTACAATCGATAGCTGAACATCGACGTCGAGTGGCTGGTTTGATTCGACCTTACCCACCCAGGGGAGCACACCCTGTTTCAGTTGTGAGCGTTGGTATTTATGGCCGCTTGTAATTTTGGCAAGAATCATAGACCGCTTTGCGCTCAGTAGCGGAAGTCTATCTCATCGGTTGCTCAAGTACTGCTAACGGCCAATAACAGCCCTTCCGCCTATTCTGAGATCGTGTTTTCAGCAGCATTTTCAGGTAAAACCTCTGGAATGTGCGCGTCGAGTAAGACGGCTACATCTTCAAAACCGTATGATGGGGTCCAACCAAGCGTCCGCTGTGCCAGTGAAGAGTCATATACACGGTCAATAGATTCGGGAAGTTCCCATTGGCGAGAGGCAAAAAGGTTACAGATCGATGGACACTTGTGTTGGAGAACTTGTTCTGGGGTTTGCTTTAGAGCCTTGCAATCAGCCCGTGAGAAAGGTGTCGTTCCAGACAGAATGAGCATTCGATAGTCTTCTTCCGACTCAATCAACGCCAATTTGTGTGCTTCGGCAACATCACGAGCATCGATACCCCGATGCAGTCGGTACATAGCCATCGTAGGCGCTGGCTCCGGGAAACATCGGGACATTCGCAGCGTAGTTACTTTGAGGTTCCGGCTGGCCTCAGCTTCAAGAAATTGTTCAGCTTCCAGCTTCGTCCGGTGATAGATAGATTTCGGTTGCGGAATGGTTGTTTCGTTTATCCAGGCCGCTCTGTCCGGATGCTGGGATGCGTAGCCGTACACTGCTGTGGAGCTCGTGAAAACCAAGGTCTTAACACCGCAATCCGCAGCGGCCTGAAAGACCTTACTGGTTCCTTCGACATTGGCCCTGTAAAACTCGCTATCGTCATAAATTCCGACGTGTGGCGCGTGTAGTGCTGCCACGTGGATTACTGCATCTGCGCCTTTGAACGCTTTGGTCAAAAGCTGGTAATTGTCGATTTCACCAAGGTGAGTTGTCACCGAAGATACCGAACGATCGATACCAACAACATCATGCTCCTGGCAGAGCGCAAAATGAATTGCCCGTCCAATGCGCCCACTGGTTCCCGTGACTGCTATTTTCATTGCTGCCTAGTGTATTCCTTGGAGCAGAAGAAACAAATCAGATATAGCTGTTTCCGACCGTTAGCAGTCACTAATTTCTCTGATAAACACACGCGACGGATGTCCGCTCTCAGGTGGAGAGCAGACATTTAACAGGCAATGATTTCAATCTCGCGCTGGTCCGCTAGCGGCCAGAAACCGACATTCGGCTATACTAATTCTGAATAGTTGTTTATGACCCTTTCCGGCCAGTTGATGAAAGCTGTAACCTTTTGGAGGAGTAATGGGAATCGCTGAGAACAAACAGGTTGTCCTTAACTTTTACGACGCTGGGGCGCGGGGCGATATGGATACCTGTTTCGCGCTTTTGTCCGATGATGTTACATGGACGAATATTGGCTCTACCAAGTTCTCGGGCACTTATACCGGCAAGCAGGCAATCGCAGAAGACCTTCTAGGTCCACTATTCGGCCAATTGAGAGCAGGAATCTCTTCGCAAATTGAGCGATTGACTGCAGAAGATGACATCGTTGTCGCGCAGACGTCTGGAACGGCAGAAACCACTAATGGAATCCCCTATAACAACACTTACTGTCAGGTCATCAAGATACGAAACGGGCAGATTGTAGCCGTCAAGGAATACATGGATACGGCACTGATCGACTCGGTTTTCGGTGCTCGCTAAATAGCCGATATTTCATAATCGATGGGTGACCGCTTCTGGCCTATTCTGTTGAAAAACTCCTTTTTTTCGATTTTCGGACGTTCCCGCGGAAACGTGTCTCAATAAAAACAATGAGTTACATATTCTCAGCTTATCGAAATTGATCGAATTTACGAAAGAACCGAGTTTTTCAACAGAATAGGCCGTATGCAGTCCTTCGTCTGGTTGAATCTCACGCCCAGTGAACGACTGCTTTCAGCCAGGAAGCAGCTACTGAAACGGGTCAAATCTCAATTCGGTGAATAACGGCAAGCGGCTGTTGATTCAACTGCTCAAAGCTACACCTAATCAATTTGAAACGCGGATCCTCACCGTAAACGAGTCACTTCAAGCAATAACAGGGCCATGCAGATGTTGGAGGTGATTATTCCAAGACTGGTTGCA
Organism: uncultured Lysobacterales bacterium; assembly: GCA_937927755.1. Taxonomy (GTDB): domain Bacteria; phylum Pseudomonadota; class Gammaproteobacteria; order Xanthomonadales; family SZUA-36; genus SZUA-36. Next base: position 19,935 of record CALBDB010000014.1, on the reverse strand, counting down.
AACTAGTTGCAATAATTCTCAACACGTCATCTATACAGACAATATCCACTTACAAGTGCTAATACACAACTATCTGATAAACATGCAGTCTAGTGTTGTAGGTTATTGTTATATATCGTAAATATAGGACTGTAAATCCCTTTATTTGCACGTCATTAACAAATATACAGAAAAAATATTGACCTAGGTCAAATCCACTTTTTCCCGCTTGTGTATGCTTGATACAAGGAGCCGTATAAATATTGTTCCTGGATGCACTAGGTACACACCAGAACCTAGTTCTGAGCATTTTTGATGATGCCGCTGGGAGGGGGGTCATGGATACTCAGGCCAATCATTACATAACCGGCGACCCAGCGTTTGCGGTCGATCAACATGGCGCCATTGTTCTTTGGAACGAGGCTGCAGAACAATCATTCGGTGTGCCAGAAGCCAAAGCACTAGGCAAAAAGTGCTGGGACCTGTTATCCGGAGAGGACACCTACGGCAACCGATATTGTTGCAGACACTGCCCAATCAGGGAAATGGGCTTCCGGCATGAACCGGTACACGGTTTTCAATCCACATTTAAAACCGGTTCCGATACTACAGAGCAATTTTCCGTCAGTTGTGTAACCGTATACGATGAGCCCGGCAGTGAGATGTTGCTACACATCTGCCATCCTGATAATCGGCCCATGACGCCCAAAAACACCCAGGTTATTGCGAGCAGTCATCCCAGCGACTTATCGGAACGTGAACTCGAAATCCTGGCTTTGTTGGCTGACAAGGTTCGCACAAAGGACATTGCCACCACACTCAATATCAGCATTCGCACGGTACGTACCCATATCCAGCACGTGATGTACAAACTTCAGGTGCACAAACGCAATGAGGCCATAAAGGCAGGTAAACGTCTTAAACTGATTTGAATCGCCACTTAAGCGGCAGAGCTAAAGTGCTGTTCTTCTTTCATTAATTGGCGCTCCAGGTTCTCTGCAACAGCCCGGGCTGATTGGTTTTCGGCATACGCATTCAACTGGCGTGAGTAGCCTGGGTTGTCCAGCAGAACCTGGCGTACATGCGCAAGGTTTTTACGCTCGCCGATGTCCGTGGCAGCCGGTTCACAGAAGTCGATCAAATCTTCGACCAGTCCGCGTAATGGCCTGTGCTCGCCTGTTTCGCTGTATATAAACTCAGCCTTTAGCCCGCGGTGGGCGGCTCGGTAGCAGTTTTCCTTTTCGATCCACACGGGAAGCTCAAGCGGAAGCACCCGCATCACTTCCTCCTTGGAAGCTCGTGCCATGCATACCGCCATCACCCGGGAGAATGCAACCAGGGCATGTAGCGATTGCAGATCGGATACCGCATCCATTGCGCGAATCTCGATGGTGCCGAAATCGGGGTGCGGGCGAATGTCCCAGTGAATATCCTTGAAATGCCTGATCATTCCTGATTTCAATGCGGCATTGTAAAAACTGACAAATTCTGTCCAATCACGGAACCTGACGGGGAGACCAAAACTGGGTGAAGCGGCCAGTATACGGTGACGGTAGGCCGCATGCCCGGTTTCGTGACCCCGCCAAAACGGTGAATTGGCGGAAAGAGCGATAAACACCGGCAATGCCGTGATCAAATGTGACATGGCCCGGATCATCTCGTTGCCGGAACGCATGCCGACATGCACGTGCGTACCGAACACCATTTGTCTATACGCCAGGAAGCCGTAATTCTTTTCAAGCTGCATGTAACGTGGCGTAGGTGTTATCAGCACAAGTCGCCGGCAAAAAGGATGGAGGCCGGCACCGCAAACACTCATCTCGAGTTCACGGCAGCGTTGCAGGATTTTCGCCAGTGATCGCCCGACGTGCCGGATAGCTGCATCACTTGTCCCGGCCACACAACTGGTCAACTCAACACAGGACTGGATGAACTCCGGCTTGACGTGGTCAGAATCCGGAAAAAACTCCATTAACGGCAAAATTCCATCAAACAGATCCAGGGTTCGTGCATCAACAAGCTGGAGTTCCCATTCGACGCCCACGGTGGGCTCCTGGCAGTTATTAAACTCCATTGGTAAACACCGTGTTCTGTTTGTGGCCCAGCCGCGCGACGCGATCATAGAACCTTGCACCAATGGCAAGTACATTTTCATCAATATCAAACGCCGGGCTGTGTAATGGTATCGGCTCCCAATCAGCGGCTCGTGCACCGAAACGAACAAAAGCCCCCGGAACTTTTTCGAGGTAGTAGGAAAAATCCTCGGACCCCATACTTGGAAACTCGGCTCCGACAACATGATCGTCACCCACCGTTTCCCTGGCTGCAGCTTGGGCAACGGCGGTTGCCTTTGGCTCGTTGATCACGGGTGGATAACCCTCGTGAATATCCAGCTCTATCTCGGCGCCATGCAACTCGGCTGCGGCACTGATCATGCGTTTAATACCATGATGAATGTGGTACCTGACTTCAGGACGGAATGTACGTATGGACCCCTTGAGCTCCGCTTCCTCTGCAATCACGTTCGGAGCCGAACCAGCATTGACCTTGCCAATAGTAACGACGGCCGAATGAAGCGGGTTGACTTCGCGTGATACCAGTGTCTGTAACGCGGTGATCAGGAACCCGGTAATAACGACCGCATCGATTGCCTCGTGAGGCCGTGCACCGTGCCCGCCCTTACCGCGAATACGAACCGCAAAGCGGTCGGATTGCGACGTGACCGAACCATCGCGAACCATGATCTGCCCGGTCGTATACTCATGCGTTACATGCCCGGCAAATATGGCAGCCACATTTTCCAATGCGCCGTCAGTAATCGCGGTCCTTGCTCCGCCCCCGTTTTCTTCAGCAGGCTGAAACACCAGGTTTACCGGCCCAAGCGGCGGATTCATGACCAGCGTCTCAGCCGCACCAAGCAGCATGGCCATGTGTGCGCCGTGGCCGCATGCGTGCATTTTGCCCGGATAGATCGAAGCGTAAGACGCCCCGGTGGACTCGTTGCCGGGCAAGGCGTCCATCTCTGCCCGTAGGCCAATCGCCGGTTTTGCCGGGTCGCAACCTGGAATCCGGCCAATTACGGCGTGTCCGACACCAGCGTAGTCATACGCTATTTTGAGCCGTTCAAGTTCGGTGACTATTTTCCGTGCCGTTTCGACTTCTTGAAAGGATAATTCAGGGTGTTGATGAAACCAGCGCCTGAGTTCGACAAGCCGTGAGAGCGGCTTTTCTCCCGGGTCGCATGCAATTTGGGAACCGACCATTTCTTCAGCTCCATGTGTGGCAAAAACAAACGCTTTGTTACTTTAATTATAGACTGTATCCGGCCGGTGCAAGTTCAGGCACAGGATGCTCCCTGGCCTATACTTTTAATATGAACCGCCGTAACTTTATGCAATCGACGGGCGCGTGGTTGCTGGCATTGGCGAGTCCGGGTTTTAGACATAGCGCGACCGCCATGACATCAGGTGCTGGACCATCCCCCGGCAGTGACAACCCGGTCAGCCTGTTCCTTTGTGGCGACGTGATGACGGGGCGCGGCATCGACCAGGTATTGCCGCACCCGGGTGATCCGCAACTCCATGAACCTTACCTGAAAAGCGCGCTTGGCTACGTGGAGATCGCTGAGGCAGCCAACGGACCCATACCCAGGCCTGTCAACTTTGCCTACATCTGGGGTGACGCCCTGCGGGTACTGGGAAACAGGGCTCCGGACCTTCGCATCATCAACCTGGAAACCAGCATAACCACCAGTGATGAATTCTGGCCGCACAAGGGCATCAATTACAGGATGCACCCCAACAACACACCAGTAATAAACACTGCCGGTATTGATTGCTGCGTGCTGGCGAACAACCACGTGCTGGACTGGGGGCACCCGGGCTTGGAAGAAACTCTGGATACGCTCTACAAGGCAGGCCTGCAGACAGCAGGCGCAGGTTATAACTGCGAACAAGCCCGGGCCCCGGCGATTTTCGATTTAGGTGAAAAAGGCCGGGTCATCGTATTCTCCCTCGCATCAGTAACCAGCGGGGTTCCACAAGCTTGGGCTGCTGCCAAAGACAGACCAGGCATCAATTTCATCGCCGAATTATCGTCTGAAGCGGTCAACGAAATTGCAGACCAGGTGCGAGCCCTGAAACAAGCTGGAGATATTGCTGTGATGTCGATTCACTGGGGTGGAAACTGGGGTTACGAGGTTCCTGGTGAACAGCGCGAATTTGCCCACCAACTAATTGATAAAGCCGGTATCGACGTGATCCATGGACACTCATCACACCACCCAAAAGGAATCGAGGTTTACAGGAACAAAGCAATCATTTATGGCTGCGGTGACTTTATAAACGACTACGAAGGGATCACCGGTCATGAATCCTACCGAGGTGATCTGAGCCTGATGTATTTTCTGGATGTCGACCCGGCCAGCGGAAGCCTCCTTGGCATGGAAATAGTGCCGCACCAGGTGAGGAAATTCAGGTTGAACCAGGCATCAGAACAGGATGAGGCATGGCTGAGGAAAACGCTGCACAGGGAAGGCCGGCACCTTAACGCCCGGGTGGAGTTAACCGGGGATGGGTTACTTGTACTTCGCTGGCAGTGACGTGAGCGATAAAAATCCCAAGTCTGTCAGCCCTTGACACAAACTACCGGAATCAACCGGGCAACCTTCTTCGCCAGACCGGCCTGTTCTGCGGCTTCGACAACTTCCGAGACATCCTTGTAGGCGCCGGGCGCCTCTTCCGCTACGCCGCGATGTGATGGGCTGCGTATCGTGATCCCCCTGGCGGCGAGGTCATCTATAACCTGCCGGCCCCGCCATTTCTTTCGTGCCTTGGTGCGGCTCATTCGGCGGCCCGCGCCGTGACAGGCCGATGAGAATGCAGCGGTTTCACTGGTGGGCATGCCGGTCAGCACCCAGGATTCCGTGCCCATGCTGCCACCGATAAATACGGGCTGGCCGACCTCGCTATAGGCCTCCGGAAGTGACGGATCGCCGGGCCCCAGTGATCGCGTCGCGCCCTTGCGGTGGACGTAAACTTCACGCGCCCGGCCTTCAATTTCGTGTGTTTCCAGCTTGCAGGTATTGTGCGAGACATCGTACATCAACGGTAGTTCGATGCCGGGCCAGAAACGGCGGAAAACTTTACGTGCCAGGTGGCCGATGATCTGGCGGTTGGCCAGCGCACAGTTGATGCCCGAGCGCATCGCGCCGATGTAACGCCGGCCGAGCTCGGAATTGATCGGCGCGCAGGCCAGATCACGGTCCGGCAGGCTGATGCCGTGGGCGGGGGCGGTTATAGCCATTTCACGCAGAAACTCCGTGCCGATCTGGTGACCCAGCCCCCGCGACCCGCAGTGAATGGTCAATACACACTGCCCCTGGTCGAGGCCAAATGCCCGCGCTGCCGCAGCGTCATGGATTTCTGCCACCTCCTGGATTTCCAGGTAGTGGTTCCCGGAGCCCAGGGTTCCCATTTCCCTGGTTTGCCGTGCACGCGCTTTTTCCGACACTACCTCGGGTTGGGCGCCCGCAACCCTGCCGTGCTCCTCTACAAACTCCAGGTCCCGCTGTTCCCCATAACCCTTGTTCAGGGCCCAGACCGCCCCATCTCTCAGCATTGCCGTCATTTGCCCGTCACTGAGCCGGATTTTTCCGGTCGAGCCGATTCCAACGGGCACGTTATGAAACAGGGCGTCCGCGATTTTTGTTTGAACCCGCTTGATGTCGGCACGGATCAAGCCGGTCAGGTGGGTGCGGACCCCGCAGGAAATATCAAAACCCACACCACCGGCAGAAATAACGCCACCCTGATCGGGATCAAACGCGGCAACACCGCCGATGGGGAACCCGTAACCCCAGTGCGCGTCGGGCATGGCATACGCGGCGCCAACGATACCCGGCAGCATGGTCACGTTGACCAGTTGCTCGCGGACCTTGTCATCCATGTCCCTGATCAGCGGTTCCACGGCATAGATGACAGCCGGCACCCGCATCCTGCCCGATGGCTCGATCTTCCATGCCGTTTCAGAAACTTTCCTAAATTGTGATGTATCCAATTTGAGGCTCCTGTTTAACCACTGGTCAGACATCCACGATGCATTGTGCGTGCCAGCGGCCAGCCGGATCCCGTGCGACCTCCAGTTCACTTAGGGTCGCACCCTTGACCTCGGCAGCGGGCGCATGGCGCTCAATATCGAGCGGCTCACCGCTGACGCTGCCGATAAGGCTGTCTCCGCGAATGCTTGCGCTGAACCTGCCGAACAGCATTTTCCTGGTGGCCATTTCGTAAACGATCGCGTTGAGCCAGTCGGCCAGCAGCAATTCCACGTTCGGCGCCTGGCAAGCTATTTCAATCGTTTCTTCGGGGTTGATTGCACCGGGATCGGTCACGACTGCAGTCATTGCGATTGCGGCCTGCTCGAACGCGGCTTCCAGTGTAGGACCAAAGCCGCGGATGCCGACATCAGCGACATGTGGAAAATGTTCCCAGGAAGCCCCGGTTCCCGCCTGCGGGCATCCATCGGGTATGGGTGCTGTCTCCGGCATTGGGAGTAATGTATTTGCTCTGTTCAAAAACAGGGTATCCCCATATCCTTATCCGGTAAATGACCTGTATCAGTATCGCAATCCCGTCTGACCGGAACGATTAAACAAACTTAAAATATTGCGGTCATATTTATTATGGCAAGTGAATCATTTACTCATTCCGAAATCCTGCGGTTGTTCGGTGAAATTGAGGATCACAGGGCCGAGGAGATCTTTGAGCTGAACCCGTCAACGGACGAATTGGAGGTTACGGCAGCCTATGTCGCGGGCCTGGACGACGTCATGGGTAAGGAACGCCATCCTCTTACGGGAAAGGCCGCCAAAATCTATGAAATCGTAACCCGGGACGAGCTCCCCGGTGATGACGAGTATCCTCGCGGGTGACCGATACGTCGCAACAGGAATCGACAGAGTCAGGATTTCGACGGAAGCAGGGCCCCGGAGTCTTGTACGGCAAGATTGCGTTCTTCAGTATCGAGGGGATCAAAGTGGGTCAACTGGTGCTCAAGTACTGCCAAATCAGCGTCCGATTCATCCAGACCTTTCGCCGCGCGTTGCCGGATACGCGTTTTCATGGTCTCAAGCGGTGCCCTGCATTCCATGATGGCTGGCCGGGCCCCGAGTCTGCGTGCAAGATCGAGAAAACGGCTGCGCCATTCCCGCCTCAGAAAAGTCGCGTCCGCGATCATGTTGAAGCCGGCGCTGAGCCCGGTTTCACAGTGCCGGGCGAGCGTCATATAGGTTCGTTCGCTGACTGCCCTGGAATAAAGTCCTGACTCAATGCCTGGTCCGGGGTGCTGATGCCGGGGAGTTTCATGCACGCGTTTGCGTTCCAGGTCGCTGCGAACGCGAATGGCCGGCATGGCAGTGAGAAGTTTGTCGCTGGTGTATGTCTTACCGGATCCGGAAAAGCCATGCATCAAAACGATCCAGGGATGCTCCGGTGCGTCCGTCAGTGCGCGGGCAAGTTTGAGATACAGCCGGGCCTTGATGGCATGTTCACCGCGTGCGTCTTCGTGCAGTTGCCCGGTTTGGATGGATGCCACCTTGAGGCGGACCATGCAGCGATAGACGAGGTAGAAGCGCAATACGGCCAAGCCGTCATAATCACCTGATTCTTCCAACCAGGCGTTAAGGAAAGTGTAAGCCAGGTCCGGCCTGTTCCGGGCCATCAGGTCCATGACCAGGAAAGCAATATCGCTTACCTGGTCTATCCAGCGAAGATCGGGGTTGAATTCCAGGCAGTCGTATGGGTAAATCCGGCCGTCCTGTTCAAACAGGTTTGCAAGGTGCAGGTCTCCATGGCATTCACGGATAAAGCCTGCATCGGCGCGCTGTCCGAATACCTGTGTCAAAGCTTCCGCCTGTTCCATTATCCAGGCTTGGATCGTGTCGATTTGGCGGCGCGATGTTTCACTGATGTGGTCGCCTTCGAGGTGGGGGAAAATGTCCAGTGCTGACCGGCTCGCCCGTTCAGCTGCAGCGCCCGGGTCTGTTCCCATCCTGGCTGGCAACCGCTTGTGAAATTCGGCTAGTAGTGACGCGGTATTTTTCATGTCCCCGGCGTCAACACGACCCGCCTCGAGCCGGCGATCCAGGCGGGCGTCAACCGGAAACTGCCGCATTCGTACCGCATAATCTATGGCAGGCCCGTGACCGACCCTTGGCTTGCCATTGACAATCCCGATCGGTACGACATCCACGTAAAGATGCTTCGAGGTGCGCTTATTCAGACGCAACTCTTCCTTGCAGAAAAATTTGCGGCGCTCAAGGGTGGTAAAATCAACAAATCCCAGATCGACCGGTTTCTTTATTTTGTAGGCAAACTCACCGGTTAGAAATACCCACGATATGTGGGTTTCAATGCGTCGAAGTCCGCGTACGGCATGCGGATATGCGTCCGGCTCCAACAGCCCGCATATCCATTCCGGCTGAAGTTTCATTCGGGGCCCGGCATCCAGGTCCGTTTCAGAAACTGACGAATTTCATCATTATGGCCCCGGTGTTCAAGCAACGCCTGCGCCAATGCCCGGCTGGCGTATTTACGCTCTTTTATCAGTAATTCCATCTACGGCTCCTGCTATGCATTAAGTCGATGCGCAGGCCTGGGCGATGTCTGAAAACAGGATACTGAAACAAAAAAGTCCGCGGTCCGACATACGAGGTTTAACCCTCAGCCGTCCACGACCGCGGACCTGCATAACGGATCACGACTTCATGGGCTTAACACCAGCACATTCGGGTTTGCACTTCCCGGATGGCCCAAGCGGAACTCAATCCATTCCTCGCCATGCATTTACGCTTGTATCTTTTTTTAAATGAACTGTAAATGATCCAGATCAATTACTTAGGTCTTTTTTTGGGTTCAACTCAGGGTGGGCCAGCACGATATAGGCCGCTGAATTTTCGTAGCAATCTGTGGACTAAATTAGTACAGAGGGCTGGATTGAGATGGCACCAACTCCTGGAAAACCACTACCGTTCCAAGCGCTGTATCAGCGCTGTGATCCTGACTTGTTGACATTTGAAACTACCGAAAGCCTCGAAGAATTCAGCGGAACCCCCGGCCAGCACCGCGCCGTTGAAGCGATCCAGTTTGCAACTGAAATCGAAGTCGATGGCTACAACGTGTTTGTTCTCGGCCCCCCGGGTACCGGTCGGCATACCTTTGTCAGGGATTTCCTCAACAGGAAGGCTTCCGGCAAGGATATTCCTTCGGAGTGGTGCTACGTCTACAACTTTGATGATCCGCGCAAGCCCAAGGCGCTCAGGCTGCCTCCCGGGACAGGCAGGAAATTCGCTGCCGATGTGGAAAACGCAATCCAGGACGCCCAAACCGCTATACCTGCTGCTTTCGAAAGCGAAGATTTCCAACTTCAGCACGAATCAATCGAGCAGGAGTTCAAGGAACTGCAGGAAAATGCATTCAAAGAGATTGAGAAGGCAGCTGAAGAACGGGGAATAAACGTTCTCCAGACGCCAACGGGCATCGCCTTCATACCGATGCGCGATGGTGAGGTCATCAAGCCGGAAGAATTCGACAGTCTTCCCAAGGAACAACAAGAGAAGATTCACGCAGATATCCAAAAACTAACCACACAATTGCAGCACGTGATGCGGTCTGCTCCCAAGCACGCACGCAAAATGCGGCAAGAATTTCGCAAGCTCGAACATGACGTAGCAGGTCTCGCCGTGACGGGCCCGGTCGATGAACTCAAGCATAAATACCAGCATATTCCCGAGGTGGTGGAGCACCTTGAAAGAATGTTGGCCGATATCATCGACAATGTCGGCATTTTCCTGGCTTCTCCGGACGGATCCGGCCTGCCCGCCAAGATGAAGGAGATCCTGCGTTCAAAGGAATCTTCTGCCCTTCGGCGCTACTCGATCAGCGTGCTGGTGGACCGGAGTGATTGTGAAGGCGCACCGGTGGTTTTTGCCGACAAGCCCAGTTTTACTGAACTGATCGGCAAGATCGAGCACGAAACGGAATTCGGTACGCTGGTGACAAATTTCAGCCTGATACGGCCAGGCGCTTTGCACCGGGCCAACGGAGGCTACCTGGTACTCGACGCTGCCAAGGTGCTTTCTTACCCATTGGCCTGGGACGGTCTCAAGCGCGCGATCAAGTCGGGCGAACTGCAGGTGCGCTCAATCGGTGATGACATCGGCATCCTTAGTACGGTTTCGCTGGAACCGCAGCCGATTCCACTGGATCTCAAGGTCGTCCTGATCGGTGAACGCTTACATTACTACCTGTTGGGGCTTTACGACCCCGAATTCTCCGAGTTATTCAAAATTGCAGCTGACTTTGAAGACCGGATCGAACGCAGCAACCAAAATGTCGAACAGCACGCACGTCTGCTCGCCACGGTAATACGCCAGGAAAACCTCAGGCACCTGGATCGCGGCGGTGTTGCGCGGCTGATGGAAGAAAGCGCACGGCACGCGGGTGACAGCGAACGGCTATCTACCGATATACGTCATGCAACCGACCTGGTGCGCGAGGCCCATTACTGGGCCGGGCAGAACGGCAAAAACACAATCGGCGCTGGGGAAATACAACAAGCGATTGACTGCCGCATTCGCCGGGCAAGCCGTTATCGGGACCGTATGCAGGAAGAGATGCTTCGCGACACATTCGTGGTCGAAACCTCGGGCGCCCGCGTCGGGCAGGTTAACGGGCTGGCCGTCATGCAGTTGGGTGAATTCATGTTTGCCCGCCCGCAGCGTATCACCGCAACTGTTTCCATAGGTTCCGGCAGGGTCATCGACATCGAGCGTGAAGTGGAGCTGGGCGGCCCGCTTCATTCCAAGGGCGTTCTTATCCTGGCCGGATATCTCGGTTCACGCTTTGTTACGGACAAGCCCTTGTCCATGTCGGCGAGTCTTGTTTTCGAACAATCCTACGGCGGAGTTGAAGGCGACAGCGCGTCCGCCGCTGAACTTTGCGTGCTGGCGTCAGCATTGGCCAGGATTCCGATCAAACAATCCCTGGCGGTGACCGGCTCGGTAGATCAACACGGGATGATACAGGCGATCGGCGGAGTGAACGAAAAAATCGAAGGCTTCTTCGATATTTGCAACAAACGCGGATTGAGTGGCGACCAGGGGGTGTTGATCCCGGTTTCCAATGTGAAGCACCTGATGTTACGGCGTGATGTCATCGAGGCTGTTGAAGCCGGGCAGTTTCACGTTTACCCCGTTAAGCATATCGACCACTGTCTTGAACTTCTTACCGGTCTGAAAGCGGGTGAGCGCTGTGCAGACGGTGAATTTCCAAACGGCAGCGTGAATCAGAAGGTGCGTGAACGGTTGCTGGATTTTGCCGAAAAACTGCGCGAATTTGGTGGTGCGCGCATGGCGCAGGAGGAAGATAGCGATGTTGGGAAAGCCTCCTGAGCCAGTCACGCGGCGTATTGTTGTAATCCTTGGACCCAGCGGCTCCGGCCAGCCTCTGCTGAACCTTTTACAACCGCTGCTGGATGAGGATACGGAAATTGATTTGCAGGGGATATTCGTCGAGGAGGACGAACTACAACAGGCGGCAGCCCTGCCATTTGTAAATGAAGTATGCCGGTTAACCCTGAGCGTACGTGAAATCCACAGTCCACAGTTCGCGCGTGCCGTCGCGCTGCGAACGCGTACCGCCCGCAATGCAATCGAAGAACTCGCACGGCGCATGGGTATCCCCCATTCATTCCAAAATGTACGCGGCTCAACCGTCAGCCTGCTGCGGGAAACGGCGCGGCAGGCAGATATCACTGTCTTTGAACCCCGAAAACTTTTTGTCGCGACATCAGTTTCGCCAACCCTAAAAAGGGACAGGTTCCAGCGGCGTATTGTTGTAGCCATTGACGACCTGGCCACCGGAGCCATGGCCCTGGTAGCCGCCCGCTTGCTTGCCAAAGGTGAAATGAGCAGGGTTTCGATTCTGCTGAGTGCAGCAAATCCGGCCAGGCAGGCCGCATTGGAAAAGTTGATCGATGATCTGCTCCCGACCACGCCAGCCAATGTCGTTTTCCTGTCGGCTCCGGGGGTCAATCACATGATCGCGGCGGCACGTGCGGGGAACACGGCCATGCTGGTACTTGGAACCTCGGAGGAATTGCTGAAATCCGAGTCCCTGAGCTTGCTGCTGGGTCAACTCCGCTGCCCGGTTTTTCTTGTCAGGCGATGGGATGGTACTACTGACAACAAGGCGAAATTGCGGTGATTTCCAGCACCGCCCTTACGGCACTGCTAAAATTAGAGTAGCGACGACTGCCTTTACCGGGTCAGTAGTCCGGTGGGCGGCCTGGTCGCGTTACCGGAGAAGTCACTATGAACGTTGCAAAAGTTATTGAAATCAGCGCTGAATCAGACGTCAGCTTTGAAGCCGCGATTCACAAAGCCATTGCCAAGGCTTCTGAAACCATACACAACATCAAGGGTGCATGGGTTAAGGAGCAAAAAGTCACCGTTGAAGATAACCATATCGTCGCATACAGGGTTGACCTGAAAGTTACGTTTGTTATGGACTGAACCCCTGAAGGGATGCCTGGATCCTGAACGGTGGGACGGCCTGGTTATGGATGTTCCCCGAAGTTTCCGTGGTAGAAATTGCCTGCACCAAAACGGGTTGGGAAGGTGTTATTGTACGCACGACCCTCCCTAACGCATAAATGCCTGGCGCATATATTTATTGTGTCGCCGAGGGCATTTCAGATTCGTATTGCCGTTACCTGATTAGCTCTTCATCCCTGTAATGGGGATCCATCCAGCACTTCGGCAGCGCCTCCCGGGACAGAAAAACCAGGTTGGATTTGCTGAGCATTTCCGGATCCTGCATTTCTTCGCCGTAATGATAACGGCCCGCCACCTCAGCCTTATAAGGGTCAATCAGATCACTTATGCTCAGGATCTCAACCATGTGGTTCGTGGTTTTGTCATTTAACAACATCATAATTCTCCTGGAGAGTGCCGGGCACTCTTTCAAGGTCATGGCAGGCACGGTCACACGGCAGTTGCACGAACACCTGAAAACCCTGTCAGGACTCCATGACCAGTACACCTGCGCCCTTGATGGCATCCTGTTTGAGCGCCAGCAGGGCATCGTTGGCTTCCGCCAGCGAAAACAACTCGGTGTGGGTGCGGATATTGGCCATGACCGCCTCGGTAATAAACTCGCGGCCGTCTGCCCTGGTGTTGTTGGCAACCGATCGGACCACCCGCTCCCAGTAAATATCCTGGTATGGAAATTCCGGTATGGGGCTCATGTGGATACCGCCAAGCACCAAACGGCCGTCACGGTCCAGCGCGGTCAGCGCAGCGGGTACAATTTCACCGGCAGGGGCGAAAATAATGGCGGCATCGAGTTTGTCCGGTGGCGTTTCAAAGGTCCCGCCAACCCATTTCGCGCCAAGCTCCTCTGCCAGTTTTTGGTGGCGCTCATGGTCACGGGTGCAGACATACACATCAGCGCCGCGATGCCTGGCAATCTGGATTGCGATGTGGCCGGCGGCGCCAAAGCCGTAAATACCAAGCTTCGCCCCGGCCCAGTTTTCCAATTCGCACTGCCGCAGGCAGCGGTAACCGATAATCCCGGCACATAGCAGTGGTGCGGCTTCTGTGTCTGACAAAGCGGCTGGTAAGCCGTAGACAAAATCCGCAGGTGCAGTGACATATTCCGCAAATCCACCGTTGGTGGTCCAGCCGGTGAACTCGGGGCTTTCACACAGGTTCTCCCGTCCGGACTGGCAAAACCGGCACGCACCACAGGTGGTATTAAGCCAGGGCACGCCGACACGCTGTCCAGGCCGCAATTGAGAGCCGCCTGGTGAACTTTCCACGGTGCCGACAACCTGGTGCCCCGGAATTAACGGGAGCTTGTATCCGGCCGGATCCAGCTCTCCTTCAACCACGTGCAAATCAGTCCGGCAAATTCCGCAGGCATGTACCTTGATAAGCACATCACCATCGCCAGGTACCGGTTTATCAACACTGGTCAGACCAAGCGGTCTTGCGGTTACCGGTTTGCATTGGTAAAGCACTTGCGCTTGCATGAATCGATAGCTCCCTGGAGTTGGTTTTTACTTAAGTGCAAATGAACGCACGAGTTGTGTTTGTATCTTGTCCGGGCCCTGGCCGACTACACCCTTGGGGATTTCCTTGATCACCGCTTTGGCAAGATCACCATGGATAGTCTTGCGAATTACGCCGAGAACCGCGGGGGCTGCCAGCAAAACCAGTTTATCGAAACGTCCGCGCATATGGGCAGCCTCGAGCCGGCCGACGATTTCCTTTACAAAACGTCGACGCTCCTCTTCCTTCACACCGGTTTCAGGTTCCATGCTGTGCCGTGCCGGGCCATTGCTGTCAAACGCCCTGCCCGGTGCATCGCTGGTCAGGTCCCGTGCATGGGCAGCGCCCTCTTCATGGGCCATTGTACCCACCAGTGAGAGATTTCCCGGAATGCGTTTGGTTGAGTAAATCTGTGCCTCAGCCTGATTCGCAACCAATACCCAGATCATATTCATATATCGGTACTCCTATAGCTAATACTCAGTCATTTTTAATGAGCACCCAGTATTTTGATTTGTGTTTCCCAATCTAGTTCTGTCCAAATCTTAAAATTCCAGCCTTTCACCCGCTTGCGCAATGTGTACCGGTGCCGAAAGCTGTTGGTACAGATGTTTGGAAAGGCTCGTGATGGAACGTTCCTCGCCATGCACCAGGGTCACCGGGGGCCGTCCCTGAAAGTTCGCGTACCAGTTTTTCAGACCATTCTGGTCAGCATGGGCGGAAAGGCCGCCAATCGTGTGTACCCGTGCTGCAACACGGATCTCTTCGCCCCACAGGCGGATGTGCTGTGCACCGTCCACCAGGGCGCGGCCTGGTGTACCCCGCGCCTGGAAACCGGTGATGAGAAGCTGGCACTCCTTACGCCAGATGTTGTGCTTGAGATGGTGTTTGATCCGGCCGCCGGTACACATACCGCTACCGGCGATGATAATGGCGCCCCGGCGTATCTTGTTGATCGCCATGGACTCCTCGGCTGTTCGGGAGATGTGCAAATCCGGCAGCAGCGGGCTTTCACCATTCTGCTTCCACAATTCAGCGGTCTCGGCATCGAACAGGTCGGCGTTCTCGGTGAAAACGCGGGTGGCTTCGATAGCCATCGGGCTGTCCAGGAAGATATGCCAGCGAGCCAGCCCCCACTCTTCATAATATTTGGCAAACAGGTAAAGGATTTCCTGTGTGCGCCCAACGGCGAAAGCCGGGACCAGGATATTGCCTTTGCCATCCATGGCATTGTTGAGGACCTGGTGGATCTCCTCTTCGGTGTCCTCCCAGGATCGGTGCAAACGGTCACCGTAGGTGCTTTCCATGATCACCCGGTCAGCCTCCCGGATTACGGCAGGGTCTTCCAGGACCGGCATGCCGGAACGGCCAAGATCACCGCTAAAAACCAGATTGCGGGTTTTTGCACCTTCGTCCAGCCATAACTCCACGATGGATGATCCGAGGATATGCCCAGCATCGGACAGACGCAGGCTCACCCCCGGCAGTATCTGTTGTTTGTCTGCGTAAACCAGGCCCTTGAAGTGGCTTAAGGCAATCTTCGCATCTTCCACGGTGAAGAGCGGCTCTATGGGCGGCAGGCCTTTGCGTTCACGTTTGCGGTTTTCCCACTCCGCATCCTTTTCACTGAGGAAACCCGCATCTTTCAACATGACCCGGCAAAGGTCCCGGCTGGCACGGTGAGTGTAGATCGTGTTGCGGAACCCGGACTTGACCAGGAGCGGCAGACGGCCGGAATGGTCAATATGGGCATGGCTCAGCACCACGGCATCAATGGTTTCGGGGTTGAATGGAAATGGATCCCGGTTGCGCGCTTCGTCCTTGCGCCCACCCTGGATCAGGCCGCAATCAAGCAGGATTCGTTGGTCACCAACCGTTACAAGGTGGCAGGAACCGGTGACTTCACCGGCAGCGCCAAAAAACTGGACACTAATGGTCATCCAATACCTTTTATAACAAGCGGTGAGAAAAAAACCGACTAAGCGTCACGGCTTATTTTCCCGAGTTTCTCAACCAGGTCCAGTGGGAAGACGATGGTAGAATTCTGGTCACCGTCAATTTCCGTCAGGGTCTGCAGGTATCGCAACTGGATAGCCCTGGAGTCTGCACTGAGTGTTTTTGCGGCCTCTACCAGTTCAGTAGCAGCCTGCTTCTCACCCGTGGCGTGGATAACCTTGGCACGTCTCTGGCGCTCTGCTTCCGCCTGCGCCGCAATGGCGCGGATCATGCTTTCGTCCAGATCCACGTGCTTGATTTCGACGTTGGATACCTTGATGCCCCAGGCATCCGTCTGGCGGTCCAGGATGCTCTGGATATCCTGGTTTAGCGTATCCCTCTCTGCCAGCATTTCATCCAGTTCGTGCTGGCCCAGTACGGAACGCAGCGTGGTCTGTGCCAGTTGGCTGACGGCTTCCAGGTATTTCTCAACCTGGATAATTGCCTTTTCCGGATCGATAACACGGAAATAGACCACCGCATTGACGCGAACGGATACATTGTCCCGCGAGATCACGTCCTGCGTGGGTACATCCATCACGATTACACGCAGGTCGACCCGCTCAATCTGCTGGATCACCGGGATCACGATAATCAACCCCGGGCCCTTGACCTTCCAGAACCTGCCGAGTTGGAAAATCACGCCACGCTCGTATTCACGCAGAATCTTGATGGCGCTAAATATAATGGTCAACAGGACAAATATGATGATGCCAAAAAAGTATTCGAACATGTCTCTACTCCTTTAATTGTTGGAGTACCTGCACAGCGGATCTCAATCGTCTGTGGTTCGTACCTCCAGCTTCAGGCCTTCAATACCCGTGACCACAATGACCTGCCCTTTCCGCAGTGGTGACCGGGTGACCGCGTTCCAGCGTTCGCTGTGCACAAATACGTCCCCCTCATACCCATTTTCATGAATCTTGAAATCCGACAGCGCAGTACCCTCGGCGCCAATCAGTTCTTCCCGGCCCGCGACCACGGGCCTGTGCCTGGCTGTTATTGCAATACCAATGATGGCCATCAATCCGAATGAACTGACCAGTGCAATTGCCCCGATCAGAGGACGCGATACCACGAAACCGGGCACATCGGTATCAATGAGGATGATTGATCCGATAACCATGGAAATAACACCGCCTATTCCCAGGGCGCCAAAGCTGGGAACCACCGCTTCTCCGATCATCAGTATGATCCCAAGCACAAGCAGGGCTGCGCCCGCATAGTTCACGGGTAACATCTGGAAAGCATACAGCGCGACCAGCAGGCATATGGCCCCGACCACACCGGGGAAAACGGCGCCGGGGTTGTAGCCTTCAAATATCAGCCCGTAAACGCCAATCAGCAGCAACAGGTAGGCGATGGTGGGGCTGGTTATCACCCCCAGCAACTCGCTTTTCCAGTCCGGCTCAAGCTGCTCAACCAGCAAGGAAGATGTTTCCATGACCTGGGTCCGGCCCTGTACCTCTACGCTTCTTCCATTAATTTGTTTGAGCAGGTCAGCCACATCTTTCGCAATCAGGTCGATCACACCAATTTCCAGTGCCTTTTCTGCGGTTATGCTGGCCGCCTCGCGCACCGCCAATTCCGCCCAGTCCGCATTTCGTCCATGCCGGTCTGCCAAACTGCGCATATAGGCTATGGCGTCGTTAATTGCCTTGCGGCTCATCGTGTCGGTTGTTTCAATCGTTGGCTCGGAGCCCTCTTCGCCCTCAGCCGACTCATCTTTTTGGCCCGGACTTTTACCGCTGAGAATAGACACGGGAGTGGCTGCGCCAACATTGGTTGCAGGGCTCATGGCCGCAATATGACTGGCATACAGGATAAATGTACCGGCACTGGCCGCGCGTGCGCCGCCGGGGGCAACAAATGTTGCCACAGGCACCGGTGAATTGAGGATAGCCTTGACGATATCCCGGGTAGATGTATCCAGGCCACCCGGTGTATCCAGGCGGATGATCACCAGTTCAGCACCATTGGCCGACGCTTTTTCAAGCGAACCGGTCAGAAACTCCACGGTGGCGGGCCCGATCGGTCCTTGCACGTCCAACAAGACAGCCCGCCGGTCAGTGCCGGGCGTGGAAGTCTCATCCTGGGAAAGTGCTTGCGATTGCGCCAGCGTGGCGCCAAATGCGGACACGAGCAATGCCAACAGGAAATAAATCCACACTTTTCGCACCATGATCGAGTCACGGAACCGCATACCCATCGTTGGCAACTCCTTCTTCCGCCAGGGGCGTTGCGAAAGAGCCATTACTACTATTAATTTAAGCAGTTCAATTGCCCAAATTCTATGCAGTTAGCGCGAATACGGCCAAAATAGAGAACTTTAATGACTTAGATCAATCACCTGTCCCTGAAGCGATGCCAACAACGGACAAGTTAAGTCGACATCCATGACCCAAATCATTATTTGGTAAGCCGGGAAACTGTAAAATTCACCCATTAGTTAAGTTGGCCCGGTCCACGGGCCAATTTATCACCTTACCCGATCAGGATGCTCACCTCACAGGAGTACAAGTTGATGAGCGCTATAAATACATGGCCAGCACGGATTGTCTTGCTGGCGTTTCTCGCTGCACCGACATTTGCATTTGCAACCAATGGCTATCAACTTGTTGGCGTTGGCAGCTACCAAAAAAGCCTCGGCGGTGCGGTAACGGCCAAACCCGGCTCAGCCATGACCGCCATTACTAATCCGGCCGGAATGGCACGTATAGGCAATCGTACGGATTTCTCCATGGAAGCATTCATGCCAGACCGCTCCGCGGATTTTGGCGCATTTGGCGGCGGCATGTACGGCACATCGGGGCTGGGCGTAGATTATGCCGACACACACTGATGATGCCTGCAGGCGCCAGCTTTACCGGTAATGATCTCATCTGGAATGGCTACAGCAATATCGCCTTCTGGCAAATGGCGCCGACGCTGGCCTGGAATGTGAACGACAAACTCAGCCTCGGCGCGGCGATCAACATCGATTACCAGCAAGTCTCGTTTCAACAGAAAATCCGCGACGATGTCACCGGTGCGGCGTTTAACTTTGACCTGGGCCGCAGCACAAACGCCTTCGGCTATGGTGTCAGCTTCGGACTCCTGTATGACTTTGGCGAAAGGATAACCTTCGGTGCCTCCTACAAGAGCAAGCAATTCTTCTCTGAACTGGAGTACAACCTGAGTCCCGGTGATATCGACACCACCCTTATGGGCGGCCCGGCCTACCCCGGCGGAACCTACACGCTGGACCTGGATTTTCCCCAACAGGCTGCCCTGGGTATCTCTCTGCAAGCCACGGATGCACTGACGCTGTCCGCCGACCTGAAGTGGATCAACTGGAGTTCAACCATGAAAAACCTGACGGTGGAGGGTCCGGAAGGTTACGACTTCGTCATGGATCCAGGCTGGGACGATCAAATCGTGTATGCCCTGGGTGGCGAATACCAGCTAACCGACCGCCTTGCACTCAGGGCGGGTTTTAACTACGCTGCATCACCGATCGATGAAAACAACGCAGCCAGCAACCTGATTCTGCCCGGTGTCGTTGAAGATCACTACACATTCGGGATGGATTACCAGTTCACCCAATGGGAACTCGGTTTCCACTATATGTACGCACCCGAAAACATCATCCGGGCGAATTCCGGATTCCCAGGCACAGAAATCAGCCTGAAGGAATCGAGCATGGGTATTAACCTGGGCTATCGCTGGGATTAAAAAATAATGAGGTTACTTATGTCTAGCTATACGCGCAAAGCTTTATTGATACTACTGGTATTCACGTTTTCCGGGGAGCTTCGTGCTTCGGATATAAATACCATCCTGGATAAGATCATCCTTACCTACGGAGGCGA
>CALBDB010000013.1 GCA_937927755.1 uncultured Lysobacterales bacterium | reverse complement strand
GACAGTAATGCGCGCACCCGATGACTTTCCATGCTCTTGACATGCACCCGGCTGTACCAGCCGGTGCGCAGCAGTTGGGCGATGCCCCTGGCGTCATTCTTATCGGTCTTGTTGCGCATGGCTGACAGGGCCGCCTTGACCTGGCGTGCTTCCATGCACACCACCTCATAGCCTGCTGATTGCAGACCGTAGGTCAGGTACTGGGCCAGGGTGCCGGCTTCGAGGCCGACCTGGGCAATGTCCAGACCGAGATCGTCCAGGTAGGCGACGATGTCAGTGACTTCCGAGTCGAGCTTCGTCTCGGCAATAAACCCACCCTGGTCATCAATCACACAGATGTTGACGGTTCGCAGTGAACCATCGAGTCCGGCATAGTAATTCATGGCTATCTCCCTGGTGGAATTGAACCACCATATTACTGGGATCAGGGCTTCAAAGAGCCCGCCCGATTACTTATGCTCTTGGCCGGAAGCATTCCATCACGCCGTTGATAATGTCGCCTGATGGATGGTTGCTTTGCGCTCAGAAGCGGAGCTTTGTAACCAGCAATCACCTGTAGCAGCTCTCCGCAGCCACATGCAGCCATAAACCTAGTCGATATTTGTATAACTCTGTTGGTACTACAAATGGGATTATTACCGTTGAAGTAGTACCATGACCTGAGAAGACAAACAAGACGGTACAAGCATGCCTGTCCTGCAAGAACTCCGAAGGCGTAAGGTGCTCCGCCTGGCCGCCCTGTATATCGTCGGCGCCTGGGTGGTGCTCCAGGTGGCTGATCTTGCTTTTGAAAGCTGGGATATTGCTTCATCGGCGCTTCGCTATGTTTGGCTGGGCGCCATTCTCGGCTTTCCAATTGCGCTGATATTTGGCTGGCGTTACGACATTACGACCAAGGGGCTGGTTCGCACTCCACCGAGGGATGCAGACACCCAGATTGATCTCTCATTGCGCCGCTCTGACTACCTGATCCTGGCACTGCTGATCGTGGTCGCGATTGGGGTCATCTATCCGCTCACGGTACAAATCGGGGATTCCCGTTCACCCCAGCAAGTAATCACTCAACATGAGTTTGAGCCCAATTCCATAGCGGTGCTACCGTTCTTGAACCTGAGTTCGGACCCCGAGCAGGAATATTTCGCTGATGGACTGTCGGAAGAACTGCTCAATCTGCTGGCCAGGATTCCGGAACTGAAAGTGGCCTCGCGTTCCTCGGCATTCTCCTACAAGGGCAAGGACTTCAAAATTGAGGATGTGGGCCGTGAACTCAATGTCGCGCACGTGCTCGAAGGCAGTGTGCGCAAGGCCGGAAACCAGCTGCGCATCACAGCCCAGCTGATCAAGATAGAGGATGGTTTCCATCTATGGTCAAATACCTGGGACCGTTCACTGGAGGACATATTCGCCATCCAGGACGAGATATCCCAGGCGGTGGTGGACGAACTCAGGATCAAGCTGATGGGCGAGGCGCCCAGGGCGAAGGTGGTTGACCCGGAAGCTTACGCCCTGTACCTCAAAGCGCAACATTTCCTTGCGAAATGGGGCAAGGAAAATTTCGAAAAATCACGGGTGGCCCTGAAACAGGCTCTGGCCATAGAACCCCGGTATGCCGAAGCGTGGTCGCAGTTGTCGTTCATTTATTTGACCCAGGTAAAATACGGATACCTCGATCGGGACGAAGGGGTCGCCCTGGCCTCGAAAGCAAACACCAAGTCACTGGAAATTGATCCGAACAATGGTCTGGCCTGGGCCAGGCAGTCGTTTATGCGCGAGATTGAATTTGACTGGGCCGGAGCCGAGGCGGCGGCCAACAAGTCACTCGAGTTGGCACCGGAGAATCACACCGTTCTGACCCGCGCAGGCAACTTCGCCATGACGCTCGGCCGCAACGAGGAAGCGTTGGTGCTGTATGAGCGCATCCTGGATGAAAATCCGATTAGCCTGTTCGCGCATTTCAATCATGCCAACGTACTGGACAGAATGGGAAGGCTCGAGGAAGCTGCGGCAGGATACAAGCGGCACCTTGAACTGAATCCGGAAGACTGGGGTACGCATGGCCGGCTGACAATAATTTACATGAGGCAGGGAAATCCCGAACGCGCAATGGAAGAAGTGGCTCTGGAACCGGACCCTGAAATGCAGGCGTACGCGAGAATCCTTATCCTGCCGGCACTGGACCGCGGCGATGAGGCGCTACAAAGACTGGATGCCTACATTGCCGATTATGCGGAGCGTTTGCCCCACAGGATCGGCGCCATCTACGGCTGGTACGGCAACAACGATGAGGCTTTCAGGTGGCTGAACCTGGCCGTTGACCAGCGCAATGTGCAGGCAGGTAATTTGATGGGGTATCCTCTGCTCGCCAAGCTCCACGACGACCCGCGCTGGCCAGAACTTCTGGCGCGGATGGGCTTGCCGTACTGATTAACGGTCACTTGCGATTACCGCTATCGAGTTTAGCGGAACATAGCAGACAGTCACCTGGCCAATTCTTCAGTGATGCAATGGGCTGCAAACGGCAATAGGCTGATAGTTGACTATACTAATTCTAAGGAACTGCTCACGAACCACTTGGAAAATATTCCAGGTTCTGAGGCGACAGTGCTATTGCCGAGCTTCGCCGGGTCTGCCGGTAGATTTACTCGACTAAAAAAATCAGATTCAACCATGATACAGACTCGCGGTTCCCATTTTGGTATCGGTATGGCTGATCTCGTCCCGGGTTCAAGGATTGTCGAAAAACACAGTTGTGTCCGGCCAATATTTGAATCTAAGGGTGCAAAGTTGACCGATTTGCGCGCCATTTCAATTGAATGACCGGTGTGAATGGTTGTTTGGTACTTTGAGGTTTAAGTGAATATAGCGTTTGTTTTACCTATACTTTTCTTGCACCAGTTGCCAAAACACCAGGGTTACGAATGGCAACAAGCTGGAACAGACCTGGTTCTGGTTGGTGAGGGAAGTTTTGTAATTTCCGATATATTGAAGGGCGTGATTGATTGAAGGTGACAAAGCCGTCTTAGTTTTTAGCGATAAATTTGAGGTGATTTACTCATCCTTATTGTCGCGAAATGACCGACCTTTACCGAGCTGAAGGTTGCCCCGGTGAATGGCAGCCTTTCGGCTGCGGTTAAGGGCACGCTGTTTATTCAATTTACACCTGCTAGACTGAAAGTACCGATCCCGAAATATATGATCAATGCTACCTGTCCTCAATTGAGAGGGAAGCTGACATGTCTCACCAATCAGAGTCGCAGCTGAATATTCTCCGATCGCAGATCGAATCCCATCTGGAGCAGAAACATCTCGAGGAAGCCCTCACCAAGGCCGGCGAAGCGATGGAACTGGCGAAAAATCTGTATGGGGAAGATTCCAACATCTTTGAGGAGATGATGGGCATGGTGGCCGATATCCATCGCCGCGCGGGCAACCCGGGTCGGGCACTGCCGCTCTATTTACTGCTGTTGAAGCGTGTCAGTACCAAGGGTGAAATCCGGTTGGAGTATATATTCGCATTGAGGGTGGTAGTGGAAGTCTGCCTGGATGCAGGCAATACCGAGGAAGCATCGAAGTGGCTGGCCGAGCTTCGGCGGGTTGCCCCGGCCGTGGTTGCCCTTGATGCGAGAGGCGCGGACTACGTCATCCGCTTTTTGAACGATATCGCCGTCATGTGGGGAAACCGGGGACAGAGCGGCGTTGCGCGTGAGTTGCTGGAAGATGCCCTTGATCTCGCGATTTCATATTTCGGTGCAGGCAGCGAACCCCACTTACAGTGTCTCAACAATCTTGCCTCGCAATTGGTTGATGATAATGAACTGGAAACAGCTGAGAAGATGTACGGCGAAGTGATTGACAGCCTCGAAGCAATGCACGGACCACACCACCCCTACATTGCGATGACTCTGGGCAGTCTTGCCAGTTTGAATTCAAACCGGGGCAACATGGAATTGGCACAGAAGCAGTTGGAACAGGCGCTTGATATCTTCGACAAGTGCGGTGAAAGCAACAGCCCGTCGGCAGCCCGATCCTTGCTGAGCCTGGCGGAATTGCATGCCGAGGCCAGCCGCTACGGTCTTGCTGGAAAGCTGTCAGACCGTGCGCTCAGAATTCTTAAAGCAGGGCTGGAACCGCACGATCCCGAAATCGGGGAAGCACTACATAAGATCGGCAGGATCGAGCAGGCGCTGGGAGACCTCGACGGCGCGTACGCACGCTTTGAGCAGGCTCTCGAGATTTTCGGCAAAGCGTATGGCGAGGATAGTCCGCCGGTCACCTCGGTGCTGAACAACATGGTGAACGTCAACCTCGAGCGGTTCCGCTATGACCTCGCCGTACAGAATGCCCGTCGGGTGGTCGAAGCTCACCTCCGGCTCCAGCACCAGCAAAGCCGCGAATACATCATGGCCCTGTCCAACCTTGCTTCCGCCCTGCTGGGTCTTGGTGATCACGAAGATGCCGCACAAGTTTATGAAGAATGTCTTGCGCAACTGAAGTCGGCTGGCAGGGAACTTACAAGGGATTATGCAACTGTACTGAACAACCTGGGTTTGCTGAATAATGATCGCGGAGACTGCGAAACTGCCGAGGCATACCATCGCACCGCACTCGAAATCCGGAAACAACGTTGTGACGTGGGACATCCTTTTATTTTTCAGAGCATGAATAACCTGGCTCTCGTTCTCGCTGCAACAGGCCGTCTCAACGAGGCTTTGGATCTGAAACTGCGCGTAGAGACCTTTGCCGACGATGAGATCGGGGCGGTATTCACCGCAGGTTCGGAACGACAGCGGCTTACTGTCCACGAACGATTCAGGGGTCAGCTATATTCGTTCCTCTCGCTCGTACGCATGTTCCGACCCGAATCCCCGAAAGCGATCCGGAACGCCCTGGACCTGGTGCTGCGCCGCAAGGGTGTCGGCGCAGAGGCACTTTGGGCCCAGCGCGATGCAGTCCTCAGCGGGCGCTACCCGGGGCTCAAGCTGAAACTCCAAGAACTGGGTCAACTGCGCCAGGATATTGCCAGTGCTGCGCTGGCCGCGGCACAAGACGGGGGTGGCACCCTTGACAAGCACCAACTGGAGCGACGGGAGGCACTTGAGAGGGAACTGGCCCGCAGCATTCCCGAAATGAACCTTGCAGACAAATTACGTACCGCGAATCACGAGGTGTTAGCTGATGCGCTGCCGCGCGACTCGGCCCTGCTGGAGTTTGTCCGCTGCGGTGATTACGACTACGCCGCACGTCCGTTACTGGGAGAGAACCGCTGGGGTACCGAGCGATATCTTGTATTCGTATTACTCGCAGGTGCACCGGAACAAGTGCAAATGCTGGACCTTGGCGAAGCAGAGCCAATTGATGCATTGATCGCCCATTACAGAGCTTCTGTGGATATTGGCGGCCGCGAGCTACAACCGGTTAACCCGGCAAAAAAGGAGCAGAAAGGACAGGAACTGCGCACGGCGATATTCGACCCCCTGGTGGCCGCGCTTGATGGCAGGACCCGGTTATTTATCGCCCCTGATGGAAACCTCACACGTGTCAACTGGTCCGCCCTGCCCGATACCTGCGGTGCTTGCCTGATCGAGAGCTTTCATATCAGCTACCTGTGTACAGGCCGGGACCTGTTGCGTCAGAAGCTCGTGACTGAACTTCAGGCAGGCCCATCACTGGTCCTCGGTGATCCGGATTATGACCTTGTGGCCGCTGCCGGTTCCGCAAAGGTTGAATGTACTAGCAATCAATCACGGGCGATGACGAGGAGCGGGCTACGCTTTGACCGCTTGCCCGGAACACTGGGTGAAGCCCGGGAGATAGCAAAGATACTGGGTGCCAGGCCACTGCTCGGCGCCGAAGCCTTGGAACGCCGTGTGAAAGAGGCGTATTCACCATTGGTGTTACATTTCGCTACACATGGCTTCTTCCTGCCAGATGCGAGGGGTGACACACGCTTGAGTCACGTGGAAAACCCGCTTTTGCGCTCCGGCCTCGCTCTGGCCGGCGCTAACACCTGGCTGAAAGGTGGCGTGCTACCTGCGGAAGCTGAGGATGCCTTGCTCAACGCCGAGGATGTGGTTTGCATGGACCTGTTGGCCACCGAACTGGTCGTGCTATCAGCCTGTGACACCGGCCTGGGAGCCGTGCATGTCGGGGAAGGCGTATTTGGCCTGCAGCGGGCCTTCCTCGAAGCCGGTGCCAGTACGCTGATCATGAGCTTATGGCGGGTGCCTGACGAGGACACCCGCTCACTTATGATCGACTTCTACAATGGGCTCACAAATGGTCTCCCCAAGGACGAAGCTTTACGCGAGGCCCAATTGAAAAAATACCGGGCGCACCCAAATGAGCCTGGCAGGTGGGGGGCTTTCATATCACTTGGGGATTGCCGGCCATTTGCCGGATTTTGATTACTTCTGGATGGTGTCTACATTGATTCCAGATGTGGGACCAATCCATGTTTTCGCCGGGTCAAGGGACCGGCCAGTTATGAACTGCATCAGTTAACGCATACCATCGCTCACCGTGTCGGCCGCTACCTGGAACGCAGGGGATTATTGGAACGTGAGACCGGCAATTGCTATGAGTATAGGACAAATAAACACTATATTGCCGGATTCCCAAAAGTATCAAACAGTCATTCTCTCCAGTCAGTCGATTCAAATGGCGTTCAGAACAGCCAACTTTACGCGATCAGAACGAAATAATGGCCGGCTATAACCGT
>CALBDB010000012.1 GCA_937927755.1 uncultured Lysobacterales bacterium | reverse complement strand
ATGCAGAGCGCGGTCGACAATTAATCGAACACGCGGCAACTCAGTTCGCGGCTATATTGATAGAGGTTGATCGATTGCCGATAAGTCACCTGCGCATTGGGCCGCTCGAACAGTAGCCCAATGCGTCACATTAGACGGTGCTCTTAACGGCTGCTTGTGGCCGATTCCGGTCCTTCAGGTCGTTGAATTTCACACCGAATGAACGACTGCTTTGCACTCAAAAGCAGCCTGTCACCTAATGGGATTGTGATAGCCAATAGCGGACAACCGCTGTAAGTCAGTGCCTGCTGATCGGGGACTCGTACACCGGATGATGGAATGGTTCGGTCTGATCCTCGCCGCGCTGGCGTTCTGTCAGCAGTGATTAGCCAGGCTGAGACATATCGTTGCGATGATCCACAAGGAAGTCAGTTCGCCCCGAGTCGCCCCTAATTCCAGCTTGACCGCCTGGCCAGTTCACTCAACCCGCGGCAGTAACCATCCCGCCATCCAACACGATGGTATGTCCAACCACCCAGGCAGAGGCCCTGGATGCCAGGTAGATCGCCGTGCCCGCCATGTCTTCGGGTTCACCCAGCCGCTTGCGCGGGGTTTTTGCCAGGAGTTGTTTCTCCAGCTGGTCCAACAGACCGGCGGTCATCTTGCTGTGGAAGAATCCGGGTGCAATACCATTCACGTTGATGTGATCGCTGGCCAGGTCGGCCGCGAGATGGCGTGTCAGGTGAATGACTGCTGCCTTGCTGGCGGAGTAGGCATAGACAGGTAAGGTTGGATTGGCAAGGGCGTTGATTGACGAGATATTGATTACCCGGGCCGGGTCTTCATGGGTTCCTGCTGCACGCAGCACGGGCAACAACTGCTGGGTCAGGAAGAAGATCGACTTGACGTTCAGGTCCATGACCTTGTCCCAGCCAGCCTCGGGGTACTCATCAATGGGCGCACCCCAGGTTGCCCCGGCGTTGTTGACCAGGATATGAATCTGCTCTTCCCTTGCCTTTATTTCTTCAGCAAAGGCCTTCACGCCTTCCATCGTTGAGAGGTCAGACTGGATGGCTATACATTCACCAAACTCCGAGAATTCCCTGGCAGTTGCCTGCAACTCCTCCAGCTTGCGCGAGGTGATATAAGTCTTAACCCCGCTCTGTAAATACCCGCGCGCGATCATCGCGCCGATACCACGCGAACCGCCGGTAACAACGGCGACCTTGCCATTCAGTGAAAACAGATTTTCCAAGATACTCTTCCCGTTCAATTGCTTGAAGGACCGGCTTTGATGATGCCTGAACATCGCCGGCCGGTTGTCATCATTTTTTCAGACGTGATAGAAAATAACTCTCCCAGGCTTCACGACCGAGAAACATGGCTGCGTAAAAACCCTTCTTTTCCTCATCGGAAGAAAAGGAGTCATCCGCCATAAAACGATCGTACAACGATTGCATGGTCAATACACCCTGCCGGGCGTGAATACCACCATCGCTCGCTGCATCCAGTATCTGCTTGTTGCCTGCTGCCCATTGTGACCATTCCGGTAGATTGCCCGAACGGCCTTTTCCCGGTTTCCCCGTATAGGCAAAGTTGGCCCAGTAGTCTCCCATGGCTGTTGATAACTGCTCCCGTTCGCTTCGATTCTGTTCGGTGAAATGGAAGGAGAAGGCCTTCATGCTGACAAAATCATTGAAAACAAAGGGTATTTCCATGGTGTGTGCTGCACCAAAGAACTCTCGGAAATCCGCCTGCGGGTAACTTGGCTGGTCATCCCAGTCGAACCGGTAGGCGTAAACATCCGGGTTATGTTTGCCCAGGCGCAACGCCAGTTCATCAACCCCCTGTGCCGTCCATCGGTCGCTCAGGTAACTGGCGTGCAGGTTATAGCGTGGAATATCGTGAATCTTGATTTCCGCACCGGGAACAATGGTCACGTATGCCGGGCTGAGACCAAGGAAGAATTTCATCTCGTCGCGGTTGCTGCCAAGAATCACAGGCAGTTTTTGTACACCCTCAGATTCACCGACCAACTCCCATGGAGAACCCGATGGTATTGCGATGTCATCCGGGATGATCTGCGGTGCACGGATCGCCGCACCGATATCCAGTGTGTAGGTGGAAACCAACTCGGTGTCGCTTGCACTGTACATCAGTTCAAGAAATTCCTGCTGGCTCAATCCGGCCACCATCTCACGCGCTTTTTCACGGGTATCAGCCTTGCCACGTTGGGCCAGGATCTTTGCCGCCGTTTCTGATGAACTGAATTCCGAACGGTCATCGGCGGTGAACTGCTCGGCGACTTCGACGGGTGTCTGACGCAGGCTTCCGCTTTGTGCAATGGCCTTGTGAAAAAGACCCTTGCCCATGGGTGAATACAAGAGTGCCACCGTATTCATTGCGCCGGCGGATTCGCCAAACAGGGTGACGTTCCCGGCATCACCGCCAAAGGCTGCAATATTCCCCTTGACCCATTTCAATGCCTGGATGATATCCAGCAGGCCGAAGTTGGCGGTTTTGTCCAACGATGTCTCTGCGACAGAGCGCAAGGAGGGATGTGAGAACCAGCCCAGCAGGCCGAGTCGGTAGTTGATGGTGACAACTATGACATCCTGCTGCACGGCAAGATTACCACCGTGATACAGGCTGCCGGCGCCCCCCACATTACTACCACCGTGAACCCAGACCATGACCGGCAATGGACCGGCCTGCTTGTCACCACCTTTACCCGGCGGTGACCAGATATTCAGATACAGGCAATCTTCGCTGCCAATCTTCTTGCCATAGAGCGACGGATCGATATCCATCAAAGGATTGCCAAGCTGCGGGCAGATGTCTGAAAAACTATCCGCAGCAAATGTCGTTTCAAAGGGTTTGAGCGGACGCGGCGCCTTCCAGCGCAATTCACCGACCGGTGGCTGGGCGTAAGGGATACCCCGCCAGCTGAGCGCACCATTTTCCTCGCTCTGGCCACCGACCGGACCGGCAGGTGGATGCCTGAGGGTGGAGTCTTCGGCGATACTGTTCATTGAAATCAAACCCAGTGTCAGGAGCACGCCAAAGGCAAGGCTGTGCGCTGCTATATTGTTCCGCCAGCGACGGATGTTTGCGATATTCATGGTTTCAAAGCCGTTTTACATAGTTCTCGATTAGCTCGTTTTGATCAGCTGTTAACAAGCCAAACCTCGTCTGGGTATCACGTGAAACTTCGAGGAACTTCTCAACACCCATTGACAGCAATAAACCAAAAGGACCGGCTTCCTGGCTGGTAGCGACCATCCAGGTGCGATCGATATCCTCGGGATCTGCAACGTCCTTGATGGCAATCAAAACACCGCTTCGGATCAATGGCGACACCAGGGCGTCATGGATCGCCGAGTCGTCGTCCTCATAACTCAGAAACCCCGCAGCCTGGTAAGCCGGGGCCGGATAGCTAAAGAAGCCTTTTCCAGACGTCATACCCAGCTCGCCACGCTCAACAAAGGAGTTGAGATAAGCAACGATCTTCTTCTGCAACTCGGGTAATTCGGCGCCTCTGTCTGTTTCTTTAGTCTGGCCGGCAACCAGGCCTAGCCCAATCATATCCATGATCCCAAAGGGCCCCATGGGAGACTTGAGCCGGCGCATATAGGTGCGGTCAACCTCCTCAACGCTTGCGATGCCCTCCACTACCAGTGCGCAGGCCCGCATCAACACGGAAGCCAGCAAGGCATTCATGATATAGCCGGGGTGTTCTTTGTTCAGGACCATCGGCACCAGGCTCAGGCTTTCAGCGTAACGGCTCAGGATATCGATGGTCTCTGGCGCGGTTCGTGGTCCGGCAACGATGTCAACCAGTCTTGAACCCAGATAAAAATGCAGCGCCGCAAAGCGGTCGCCGCGCTGGACTACATCTTCGATATCAGAAACCAGCAACCCTGAGGTGTTGGTGGTCAGGATGGTCTTTTCCGGACAGACCTCGTCCAACTGCCGGTGAACCTCGCGTTTTACCTCGAGGTTCTCATATGCCGATTCGCTGACGAGATCAGCATTCGCGGTTGCTTTGGCAAGATCGGCACCCACCGATATACGGTCAAAAGCCGCCTTGACAGCAGTCGCTGAACAATACACGGCACCGACTAGGAAGGTGGCAAACTCTTTGAACCGCTTGGGTACCTGCTTGAGAGTTTCTGCCGAAATGTCGAACAACTCAACCTGGTAACCGGATACAGCGGCCACCAGTGCATTCGAGCAACCCATGGTACCGGCGCCAATGAAACAGACCGTGTCTATTTCTTCAATGGTCTGTATTTCTGTCTCTTTTGGCTGGTTGGCGGGCAACGTTTCCTTCTTGTCCAGCACACGCGGCATGCGGTCCGGCACAAACAGGTTGGTGCTGCCCGTGGTCACCATGGCCGGCAAGTAGGCCAGCACCGGCAAATCCGCCAGTGCATTGACGATGTGAAACTGGGTCGGGTTCTGCTCAAAGGTCAGGTGTGTCCAATCGAGGCTGCCTTCACCGATCCACGCCCCGGTAAAAACACTCTCCGAAGGAAACGTGGTCGGCTCGCTGACCGTGGCGCCAAACCCGCCAACACCCGGGAAATACCGCCAGGCCATTGGGTGATCCTTGCCTTCCTGTGCGGCCTGCGCGGCTGCAAGTTCTTCCGGGCTCGGCTGCCGGAGGTTTTTGACTGACATATCGAGAATCGGGTTATCGAAATGGCTGACACTGGTTTGCCAATGCCCATCGTTGATGCTGTGATCCGTAATATCGGCAAATATCTTTGGAATACCAGTAAGTTCACGTCCGGACAGGATCGCGTCGGCGAGGTTCTCCCACCAGACCAGTGAATACTGGCCTTCAAGTTGTTCATTCTCACCGTTGAACACCGCAGCAGCGGTCACTGCCACCAGGTTGTAGCCACGCCCGGCCAGCCAGTCCACATCTTTGCTATGGGCATAGGCAACCGTCACGATGGCTTGCTCGGCAACCTCAAACGGGCTTGGTAGGTAGGCGGCCAGCTTTTCCCTGTCGGTCAAAAACGGCACCACCATCATCGTCACGTCCCGATACCAGCCACTGGTGTTTTCACCCTGGTGCAGGCCGCCAAAATGAACAGGCATCATGTAACGCTCATACGGATTGAATTTGAACATCTGTGAATCGACTCCCTTCACAAAAGGTGATTCCGGGAACTGCCGGGCCAGAACAGACCCGGCAGCTTAAAACAGCTATAGCAGACTAGAAGCGGTAGTTGAGCTGCAAGCCATACATCCTTGGAATACCAAGGTGTACGGTGCGCAGGAAACCATCC
>CALBDB010000011.1 GCA_937927755.1 uncultured Lysobacterales bacterium | reverse complement strand
GTAATCTGGGGAAAACTAGCTCTTCTCTTTTTGAGCGTGAGCTTCAACCTCGCTCCAGACCCTCAACAGGTTACCACCCATGATTGCCCGGATGGTATCAACGGGGTATTCGCGTTTTAGCAGTTCCTCGATCAGGGCCGGGTAATATGAAACATCTTTCATACCCTCCGGCAGGCTGTCGCCTACACCGTCGAAATCGGAGCCAATACCGACGTACTCGGCGCCGACAAGGTTGATGACGTGCTCAAAACTTGTGACAAGATCATCCATGGTGGCATACGGAAAAGGCTGCTCAAGCCGGTAGTCCTCGGAAAACTGGCTGGCCTCGGCGCCATGTTCTCCGAATCCGTTTGCTTCGAGGTAGGCAGAGCGTTTCTCGTCCATCGCGTCATACCAGTCCTTGGCTTCTTTGGTCAAAAATGAGGAACCGAAATTGATCTGGATGACACCGCCATTTTTGGCCAGTGCCTTGATCATTTCATCGCTCATATTGCGTTCCCAGCCGGGGGTGAAGTGGCGCGGGGATGAGTGGGACGCGATTACCGGCACCTTGCTGAGCTCCATCACCTGGAAAAAAGCATCATCACTGACGTGAGAGATATCAATCATGACGCCCACGCGGTTCATCTCTGCCACCAGTTCTTTCCCAAATGGGCTCAAACCGCCCCAGTTTCTATTCTCATCGTAGGATGAGTCGGAAATATGATTGCTTAAGCCATGGGCCAGCGTGATATAGCGGATACCACGGTCAGCAAAAAATTGTACGTTTGCCAGATCGTGGTTGATCGGTGAACCGTTTTCCATACCCATGGCCAGGCCGATACGCCCGCTCTTTGCGGCTTTTTCAGCATCGGCCACCGAGTAGACCAGCATGAATTTTTCCGGCGCGCGTGCGGCCATGGCCTCAACAGAATCGATCAGGCGGTTGGCCAGTTCATAACTCTCGCTGGCATCACCGTCCTCTTTTTCCATTTCCGCCGGTGTATAAATGGACATAAACGGTAAATTCAGCCCGCCCTTTTTTGCCCGCGGATAATCAAAATCACCGCCCTCGGTTGCTTTTGTGACATCAACCCAGCCGTCTTCAAGACGATAAGGCACGTCGATATGGGTGTCGGCGAGCATATACTGCTGGGCAATCTTTCGTGCCTGATCTTTCATGGAGGTCTCCTCTGCCCACGCAGCGGCCACTGCCAACGACAGGCAGCCAACCGCAGTAAGCTGCAACAGAATTTTTGTTCTCATTTGTAAGTTATCTCCTGCTCTGTGTCTGGCAACAGCTCATAATCAAGCATCTTGTCACCGTTAAAAATCCATCGCCCCTGGAACAATTCACCACGCAAAAGCATGGGTAACCAGATACGGTCATCTTCCCACATCTGGTCATATGGAATTTCATCCAGCGAAACCCAAAGCGGCGCAGCTTCGACGGTCTCAGTTGGTATGCCTTCAAATTCAGCAGTGCGGTATACCCAAACAAGAATCGAGTAACCATCGACGAACTGAAAGCGGTGCTGACCGCAATACTGCAGATTGGAAACGGTAATTCCCAGTTCCTCCCGGCACTCCCTTATGGCGCAGGCCATTGGGCTTTCACCTTTCTCCACTTTGCCGCCCGGGCCGTTGACCTTGCCTTTGCCAAGACCGGTCTTCTTGTTGATCAACAGGATCTGACCTTCCCGGATAACAAACACCAGGGTGGCGGGATCGGTGGCCTGCCAGGATTCCCAATCGATATCTGAAAGTTGTTTCACAGGGGTTTCTTCAGCTCTGCTCTTCGGTTTGTTCTTTGCCGTTCGCCAGGCGCTGTTTTGCAGCATCCATGTGACGGATAAAGACCGCTTCTTCATTCTCAGCAACGGCCCTGATCAACTCATCCAACACTTTGCGGAAATGCCGGCTGACCTCAGTGGTATTAACATTGCCTTGCTGGATTTCGTAATACAGGTGCGGGTTCTCAGATACCACCTGGATAGCGACATTCAACTGGGCATTGAAGGTGGAACTGGAAATCTGTTTCAGCAGCGGTACGGCTTCACCGCTTTGGGCCAGCGTGCCTGCAAACGCGATATTGACCAGGTGTGACAGACCCAGCACCCATGCCATCACTTCGTCGTGTTCCTCAAGGCTCAGTTCCACACAATCGGCAGCGGTATGTGCAAACAGGGCCCGGGCTTCATCGATCGCCTGCTTGTTGCCGACATCGACAAACAGGATGTGGCGACCGGACAAACCCAATTCAGAAGGACCAAACATCGGGTGCACCGAGCACACCTTGCACCCGTTCGCCCGCAGGGCATCCAGTCCGGCACGCATCGGGCTCTTCAGTGAGCCGATATCGAATATCAGGCCCTGCGGTTTCAGTTCCGCCAGTTCTAGCAGGATGTCGTTGCTTGGCCTCAAGGGCGCGGCAACCACAACCAGGTCGTAATCATTTGTCTCCGCCTGCCAATCATCCACCTGTTTGAAAGGTGTTTCACCCGCAGCCCTGTCGGCGATATCCACCTGGTAGCCCACCATGTCAAGGTATCGCGACATCCATACACCCATCCGGCCAAGACCACCGATGACAAGTGCACGCCGGCCCTGGCCATGTTCCGACCGGACCAGCTTGTGGGTTTCCTGGTTGCTGAGGGAATGATGGATCAGTGTCTGCAGTATGTCGCGCGCGACCGATCCCTCGAGACCCAGGGATTCCGCACGTGCCACGCCACGGTCGATAACCTCGCGTTCGCGTTCATAATGACGTAACGGCAGGCCGGTTTGCAGTTTGTGCTCACCGATGGTCGTGACCACCGCCTGGCGTTCAGCGATCAGGTCGACGATGCTGGTGTCGATGGTGTCCAGGCGCTGGCGAAGTTTCAGCAGTTCGTCTGCTGTCAATGGTGTTTTATTTGACATATGCCTTGCAGAACTTGCGTTTGCCCACCTGTAAAACGCCTTCGAAACCGATGTCCAGTTGCAGATTGCGGTCCTTGATCTTCTCGCCGTCGATACGCACACCACCCTGCTTGACCATCCGGAATGCTTCCGAATTACTCGAAGTCAGGCCACATTGTGTCAGTGCCGCTGCAATACCGATACCATCGCCGCCGCTATCCAGTGTCATCTCGACGATCTCCTCGGGCATGGCGCCACCCTGGAACCGGGCGATAAATGTTTCGCGGGCGGCGTCAGCCGCCTCGCGGTCATGGAAGCGTTCAACGATTTCCTCGCACAGCAGGAACTTGATATCCCTGGGGTTGGCGCCGTCAGCAACCCTTTGCCTGAAGGCCTTGAGTTCCTCATTGCCCCTGAAGCTCAATAGGTCAAAATAGCGCCACATCATATCGTCGGAAATCGACATCAGCTTGCCAAACATTTCATCGGGCGTATCGGTAATACCGACATAATTATTCAGTGACTTGGACATTTTCTGAACGCCGTCAAGGCCTTCCAGCAACGGCAGCGTGATAATGACCTGCGGTTCCTGTCCGTAGTGCTGTTGTAGCTGACGGCCGACCAGCAAATTGAACTTCTGGTCGGTGCCGCCCATTTCCACGTCACATTCCAGCACCACGGAATCATAGCCCTGCACGAGGGGGTAAAGCAGTTCGTGCATGCTGATGGGCTGACCATCGCGGTACCTGTTTTCAAAGTCATCACGCTCGAGCATACGCGCCAGGGTATATTTTGCGGCAAGCCTGATCATGCCCTCCGAACCCAGTCCGCTCATCCATTCAGAGTTGAAACGGATACTGGTCCTGTCACGGTCCAGCACCTTGAATACCTGCGTGGCGTAGGTTTCAGCGTTTTCCAGAACTTCTTCCTTTGTAAGCGGCTTGCGGGTTACGTTCTTGCCGGTGGGATCGCCGATCATGCCGGTGAAATCACCAATCAGGAATATCACCTCGTGCCCCAGGTCCTGGAACTGGCGCATCTTGTTGATAATCACCGTGTGGCCGATATGCAAATCCGGCGCGGTGGGGTCGAACCCCACCTTGATCCGCAGGGTCTTACCCGACTCCAGCTTCTTCTTCAGGTCTTCCAGCTTGATGATTTCTTCAGTGCCTCTCGAAATCAGTTCGAGGGTTTTCTTAACATCCGTCATATACCGGTCCGTGTCCTGTTACATTGTTTTGCTCGATAAAGAGAAAGCGCATTGTATTGCCTTGCTCGGCAAGCCTCCACCCCAAAGGCACATATTGCGCCATCGTACTGCAAAATCACACTCCGGATTCGGTCACGTATGTTATCTTTAGCGCTGCCTGAACGCGCGACGCCCTTGATGGTCCATATGCAGCATGCAAAATAAGAAGATTTTTTCCAACCTGTCCGGAAACCTGCCGCAGTTTCACTTCAAATTGACCCGTACCAAACTTTTATTGTTTGCCGTGACGCTTATTCTCTTTGGGCTTGCACTAGGTGGACTCGAAACCGGTCAGGATGACGATATCTTGGCTGACAAGAT
>CALBDB010000010.1 GCA_937927755.1 uncultured Lysobacterales bacterium | reverse complement strand
AGTCACACAATGCCGCTACTTCATCGACCGAATAGACCGTGCCGGCTTCGGTGGCCTGGGTCAGGCTCAGAGCTGATGCCTTGTAGCTGTGTACACCGTGTCCCTGGTTGGCGTGAACATTCTGTTCGACGTCGGCGGGCTCGAGTTTCCCGTCTGCCCCGTCGATTGGCACCAGCCTGAGGCCATTGCCAAAAAACTCCGGTGCGCCGGATTCATCATTCTGGATATGGGCGCCTGCATGACATAGCACGCTGCCCCACGGCGGTGTTACGGTGGCCAGTGCGATTGAATTGGCGACGGTGCCCGTCGATACGGGCAGCACGATGGCATCGGTGCGGAACAGTTCTGAAAACGCCTGGTTCAGTCTTTCCGACCAGTTATCCTCGGCATAAGCCCAGGCGGTGCCGTGGTTTGCCTCAAGTATCGCTTCCATGATTGCGGGTGCAACCGGTGTTTCGTTATCGCTACGGAAATTTGCTGTCATGCGGGTCCCAAAAAATTAGTGTGCAGATCCAGTCGTGAATTATATGCAGCCTTGGCTGGCTTGTCGCCGGTTGCGTGCCGCTGGCAGCCGGGTCAATGCACTGGGATAATGCGCCGCGATGGGAAGCACTATAAAACCAGCCGAAATACTTGATCAGCTTGCAGGCATGCTGGGCGGCATCATGCAGACCGACGCTGCCTGGTGCTATCGGCGGATCAAGGTGGCGAGGGGCCGTCTGAAATCAGGCAAACCCATTGATTCCATTCTGGAATCAGTCATCGAGCGCTGCACGTCATCGGCGCAAAAGAGCCAACTGCGTCAACAAAGACTGCCCGAGCCCGCTTACGACCCGGTGCTGCCCATCGTCGACCGGCGCGAAGAAATTATCGAGGCGATTAAAAACCACCAGGTGGTGGTGATCTCCGGTGAAACCGGTTCGGGCAAAACCACCCAGCTACCCAAGATGTGTATGCAGGCCGGCCGCGGCGTGCGCGGCCTGATCGGTTGCACGCAGCCCCGCCGGATTGCTGCGCAGGCGATGGCCGACAGGGTGGCGGAGGAATTGAACACGCCCCTTGGCGCTATCGTGGGCTACCAGGTGCGCTTTCGCGAGAAACTAAACAAGGACGGCATCATCAAGTTTATGACCGATGGCATCCTGTTGGCCGAGACCACCCACGACCGCAACCTGAATGCCTACGATACGATCATTATTGACGAGGCCCACGAGCGCAGCCTGAACATCGATTTCCTGCTCGGTTACCTTAAGCAGTTGCAGGCCCGCCGCCCCGACCTGCGCATCATCATTACATCGGCAACCATTGATACGGAAAAGTTTGCCAGCCACTTTGATAATGCGCCTGTTATCGAGGTTTCGGGCCGCAGCTATCCGGTGGATGTCGAGTACCAGCCGCTGGACGAGGATGAGGATTCCAACCAGGTTGCCGAGCAGGCCAGGAGCCGCGATCTTTACGCGGGTGTGGCCAAGGCAGTGCACAGGCTCAGCCGTATTGATGCACGCGGCGACATACTGGTGTTTTTCTCCGGTGAGCGGGAAATCCAGGAAGCGGGTGATTTTCTGAAAAAACAGAATTTCCGCCATACCGAGATACTGCCCCTGTATGCCAGGTTGCCGGTGGCGGAACAGCGGCGTGTATTTCATCCGCAAGCAGCGCGCCGCATAATCCTCAGCACCAACGTGGCCGAGACCTCTTTGACCGTACCGCGTATCCGTTTTGTGATCGATACGGGCTTTGCGCGAATCAGCCGATACTCGCACCGGAGCCGGGTGCAGCGCCTGCCGATCGAGGCGATTTCACAGGCCTCCGCCAACCAGAGAAAGGGCCGTTGCGGCCGTTTGGGGCCCGGTACCTGTATACGCCTGTACAGCGAATCAGATTTTGATTTGCGGCCGGAGTTCACCGAGCCTGAAATACTGCGCACGTCCCTCGCCTCGGTCATCCTGCGAATGCTGACCACGGATCTTGGTGCTGTCGAGGATTTCCCGTTCCTCGATCCACCGGCGCCCCGGATGATCAACGACGCCTATCACCTGTTGTTTGAACTGGGTGCGTTGGATGCCGCCCGCCAACCGACAAAACTGGGCAGGAAACTGGCCGGTTGGCCACTGGATGTGCGGCTGGCGCGTATGCTGGTCGAGGGCTCGAAGAAAGATTGTTTGCATGAGTTGATCGTTTTGGCTTCCGCCCAGACCATCCAGGACCCGAGGGAAAGGCCGCTGGATGCCACCGCCGCGGCGGATGAAGCGCATGGCAGGTTCGAGGATGACCAGTCCGATTTCATGGCGTTCCTGAATTTGTGGCGCTACCTCAAAAAGCAACGAAAGGAAAAGTCCTCCAGCCAGTTCCGCAAAATGTGCAAGCGGGAATTCCTGAACTGGACGCGGATCAACGAGTGGTTTGATCTCAATCGCCAGTTGTACGAGCAGGCTCGCGAAGAAAAGTTGTCGTTTAGCAAGGAGCCGGGGACTGCAGAGCAGATCCACCGGGCGCTGCTTGCCGGGCTGTTGAGCCACGTGGGCCACAAAAACCCGGAAGACCACGGATACACTGGACCGCGTTCAAGGGCCTTTCACATCTTTCCGGGCTCCGGTCTGTTTGGCAAAAGTCCGCAATGGCTGATGGCTGCCGAGATCGTTGAAACCAGCAAAACTTTTGCCCGCGTCAACGCCGTGATCAAACCGGAATGGGTCGAGGCCAGCGCCGCTCACCTGTTAAAACATAATTATTTTGATCCGCATTGGTCACGCAAGCAGGGCAGGGTGCTGGCCTGGGAGCAGGTTGCCCTGTTTGGCCTGGTGATTGTTGAAAAGCGCCGGGTAAATTACAGCCGCATAAACCCGGAAGAAGCGCGGCGGCTGTTTATCACCGGCGCACTCGTACGTGGTGAGCTGGATACACGCGCCGGTTTTTTGCAGAACAACCAGCAGGTGCGGGAAGAAATTGAGGAACTGGAACACAAGCGCAGGAAACATGACGTGATGGCAGATGAATCCGCCTTGTTCGAGTTTTTTGATGCCCGCATTCCTGCCGATGTCTGTGACAGCATCAGTTTTGAAAAATGGCTGAAGCAGCTCGGCGAAACTGGCAGGCAGCAGTTGTACATCAGCCACGACGTGCTGATGCAGGACCAGGCGGGCGATGCGCCCGGTGACCTGTATCCGGATTCAATCGAGGTCGGGGTGCAAAACCTGCCATTGAGTTACCGCTTCCAGCCCGGTGATCCGGCCGATGGTGTCACGCTGGTCGTACCGCTGGAACGGCTCAACACGCTGGTGGAAGGTCAGTTGCAATGGCTGGTGCCCGGGTTGCTGCGCGACAAGGTCATCGCACTGATCAAGAACCTGCCCAAGCCGCAACGCCGGGCCCTGACCCCCGTGCCGCAGTTCGCCGATGCCGCGCTGGAACGGATACGCGAAGCATACCCGGAGCCCTTGTTGCCGGCGCTCGCCGCTGCCCTGAATGAAATGACAGGCATGGAGATTGACGCGGCTGCATTCGATGAGGGGCTGTTGCCGGACTACCTGCGCTTCAGGGTTGAAGTGGTCGACGATAACGGAAAAAACATCGCTGTCAGCCGTGACCTGTCGGGCCTGCAGCAGCAATTCGGGCAGCAGGCCCAGCGCCAGTTCATGGAGCGCCTCGGTAGTGAACACCAGCGTGACAATGAAAGGGACTGGGTATTTGGCGCTTTACCCGGCTCGATACTCACAAAAGACGGCAGCGGCCAGGACTCCGAAGCCTGGCCAGCCGTTGTTGACCAGGGTGATTCGGTTGGCCTGCGCTTATTTGATACGGCCGAAGAAGCGGCGCTTGAGCACCACCATGGTGTATTGCGCTTGCTGGCCTTGAAGCTCGACAGCAAATTACGCGATCTGCGCAAGCACCACGGCCTGGGTGCGACGGGCTTGCTGGCATGGAGCGCCTCGGGCTCAGTTGAAACACTGGTTGACGGACTGGTGCAGAGCAGCCTCGTGCTGGTGGCCGGGAACCATCCGGCAGGTATCCGGGATGAAGCTGCGTTCACGGCCCTGCTCGACAATGTCCGAGCCGGGCTCGGCCCGGTGTTCCGAACTCAATCGGGCTTTCTCGACAAGGCACTGTCGGCCTGGAGCGAGGTGTCAAATACACTTGATGATGACTACTTCAATTTCCGGCCACAGGTATTCAACGATATGCGAAGCCAGCTAGACGACATGCTCTATGATGGCTTTTTACACGAACTCCCGCCGGAAAGGCTGGAGCACTACCCGCGTTACCTTGAGGCCATGCGTATCCGGCTGGAAAGCATAGAAAAAGACCCGAACCGTGATGCTGAAAGAATGGCGCAGGTCGAACCATTCTGGCACCAGTACCTGCAACTTCTCGAGCAAGGCCGTGACTATGACGAAGCCATGGACGAGTACCGCTGGCTGATGGAGGAGTTCCGTGTCTCGTTGTTTGCACAGCAGCTGGGCACCCGGGCAAAGGTGTCCGTTCAGCGTCTGCGAAAGGCCAGGCAGAAAGTTGCTTGAGGTATGTCATACGGCACTGGCTCGGGCGTTGCGCTGCTTGCAAAATACATAAATAACACAACATATTGCTGGTAATGGCTGTCGACACTAATAAAGCACTGAATAGCTGGTTAAAGGCCTATCACGATTCGGTAGGCGCTTCCGCAGACGAGTGTCTTGAGTTATTTGACAGCTTGAAGAAATGCAAGCTGGCCAGTCAAAAAAACCTGTCGCTGATGCAGGAATTGCTTGACGTGATGTCCGGTCTGTCACCTGACCCTCGGACCGTCAGTTGTGCAATGCTTTTCGTTGCCTCGGAATGGGGCGAGGACCTTCGGTCCATTCGCGCCGGTTTATCCAGGGCGGTCAACGAGCAGCTGGATCAACTGCTCTACCTGATCGAACTCGAAACGGAGCATCTGCCTGCAACTGCCGGCCACAGTGCGGAGGGTTTGCGCCGCATGTTGCTGGCACTGGTCAAGGACGTTCGCGTAGTGTTGATTGCGCTCGCCTGGCAAATGGTCAAGCTGCGCCGGATCAGGGAAGTCAATTCACAGGCAGTTGACCAGGCCAGGGAAGTCATGCTGATTCACGCGCCGTTGGCAAACCGCCTGGGTGTTTGGCATCTGAAATGGGAGTTGGAAGACCTGGCATTTCGAATCTCGCAGCCCGAGGATTACCGTCGTATTGCAGCGCTCGTGGATGAACGCCGCGCCGATCGTGAAAAGTTTATCCGGGCATTTATCGGGAAAATGGAAACGGCCATCAAGGACGCCGGTATCAGCGGCGAGGTCAAGGGGCGGCCGAAGCACATTTTCAGCATCTGGAAAAAGATGCAGAGAAAAGGGCTGGATTTTCACGAGCTGTTTGATGTCAGGGCAGTAAGGGTATTGGTGGATGACGTTCCCGGTTGCTACAGTGTGCTTGGCCTGGTACACACCCTGTGGCAGCCCA
>CALBDB010000009.1 GCA_937927755.1 uncultured Lysobacterales bacterium | reverse complement strand
ATTGCAACACCGTGTAACTGCCGGTATAGGTCCAGGTCTCACCCACGTCGAGGTCGCCATTGGCCGTACCGGATTCCACCGGCCCTGCCAGGGCGCCCAACAGCGGGTCACTGACCGCCACACC
Source organism: uncultured Lysobacterales bacterium (assembly GCA_937927755.1). Classification (GTDB taxonomy): domain Bacteria; phylum Pseudomonadota; class Gammaproteobacteria; order Xanthomonadales; family SZUA-36; genus SZUA-36. The sequence continues at coordinate 8,121 of CALBDB010000009.1, read as the reverse complement.
GGTGAGCGTCTGGTTGCCGGTATTGGTCACCACGATCTGGTAAGCGATCACATCACCGGCCGCACTTGCTATACCGCCAGGGCCATCGCCATCCACGTCCGTTACCGTCTTGGCAATGCTATAAGACGCAGCACCGGCTATAGGTACTGCAGCACTGTCGGTATCGTCTCCCAGTTCGTTGCTGGAAACGGTCGCGGTGTTGTCGATGTCGCCATCACCCCCGCCGTTACTGTCAATATCAGATTGCAACACCGTGTAACTGCCGGTATAGGTCCAGGTCTCACCCACGTCGAGGTCGCCATTGGCCGTACCGGATTCAACCGGCCCTGTCAGGGCGCCCAACAGCGGGTCACTGACCGCCACACCGGTGATCGTCTGGTTGCCGGTATTGGTTACCACGATCTGGTAAGCGATCACATCACCGGCCGCGTCTACTTCACCGGCAGGGCCATCGCCGTCCACGTCCGTAACGCTCTTGGCAATGGTATAGGCCGGCACCTGTGCAACCGGGACGGTCGCACTGTCGGTATCGTCTCCCAGTTCATTACTGGAAACGGTCGCGGTGTTGTCGATGTCGCCATCACCCCCGCCATTATCGTCGATATCGGCCTGCAACACCGTGTAACTGCCGGTATAGGTCCAGGTCTCACCCACGTCGAGGTCGCCATTGGCCGTGCCGGATTCAACCGGCCCCGTCAGGGCGCCCAGCAGCGGGTCACTGACCGCTATACCGGTGAGCGTCTGGTTGCCGGTATTGGTTACCACGATCTGGTAAGCGATCACATCACCGGCTGCATTTGCTACACCGCCAGGGCCATCACCGCCTACGTCTGTTACCGTCTTGGCTATGCTATAGGCCGGCACCTGTGCAACCGGGACGGTCGCACTGTCGGTATCGTCTCCCAGTTCGTTGCTGGAAACCGTCGCGGTGTTGTCGATGTCGCCATCTCCACCGCCGTTGTTGTCGATATCGGCCTGCAATACCGTGTAACTGCCGGTATAGGTCCAGGTCTCACCCACGTCGAGGTCGCCATTGGCCGTACCGGATTCCACCGGCCCAGTCAGGGCGCCCAGCAGCGGATCAGCCACCGTTACGCCGGTGAGCGTCTGGTTGCCGGTATTGGTCACCACGATCTGGTAAGCGATCACATCACCGGCTGCATTTGCTACACCGCCAGGGCCATCACCGCCTACATCCGTTACCGTCTTGGCAATGGTGTAAGCAGGTACCAAAGCTGTGTTGGTGAATGTACAGTCAACTGTTTCACTGGGCCTTAGCAGAATATTTGCCGGGTCGGTATTTGTTCCATCCATGTCTGACACACAAACACCCACGGTCATAAAGGAAGCATTTGCGGTTTCCACCACCGAGTAAAGTGTTCCGCCAACGTCTGCTGGCAACCCGCCCGTGAAACTGGCGCTGTCAAAAGGTGTGGCTGCATCGGTAAGGAAAAACTGGTGCGCGCCATCGAAACCACCCGTTATCCCGCTGTCTGGTCCTGTCAGGTTGAATTCAAATGATGTTCCATCTGCAGGAACGGTTTGCTTGTCAACTGTTATCCGGCCAGGAATAGGCACATCAAGTGCGAAACTGTTGTCCTGCACACATTTTGACGCAGTGCCCGGCACCGCATCGGATGACACAGCACAATTGAAATTACTTTGTTGCTCCCATGCAACGATGATCGGCACATCGATTTTGCCGTCGCCATCATCATCCTGACACAACAGGCCCACCGTCCCAAGGTCAACATCAAGAACATGTGCAGTCTCTGTCGGTGGAACGACGATGCCATCTGGATCAACATTAAAAACATCACCACAGGAATCTGTATCCCCAAATGTGGTGGTTAACTGATCTACGTGTAAAGCGTCATTTGGTACAGTGAGCACACTACAGACACCCGTCTCTGATCCATCCAGGTTGGGATCGCCATCAACTGATAACCACACCGAAAGGTCGTAACGAGTTTGTGCGCCAACCGTGATATCCACTGTTACATTCAGCGTTGCTGTATCTCCTGGAAAATCGCAGGGGTCGATCACGGTAATGGTGGGGCTGCTCAGTGTCGTATCATTAGCCGTACAATTCAGCCCATTTGGCGCCGTTGGTCGCCCGAGAATGCACGCAACGTCCTCTTCAGGGGGCGCCGCAAATACGGACATACTGGAAAACATGCTGTAGAGGAACACAAGTAACAGAAAACAATTGAGGCCAACAGGCCTGTGAAATGATGAGTAAAGCTTAACGGGTTGCATAGCAAATCTCCCCAAAAAATATAATGTAAAACCAACGACATCTAGTCGCCGATTATTCGGATTTTTCTGACCATAACAGACGTCAATCTGCCCACCCCATACAGTCAGACTTCTTACAAATTCGGACCTATCCTTGGCCAAAAACCATTCGTTAGTTCATGATTTCACTGAATATTAAATGATATCTTATTGTTTTATAACTCAATAACTGCCCCTCAACTCCTTTGAGGTACTTTCTTACTTTGCTACGTTAGGCAGGTAAATGTCAACCCAAACCACAAGTAAAACTACATATATTTTCACTAATATTAGACTGTGAGAAGTCGAGCCTAATTTTGATCGCACACGTTAAGTGTAATGCAAGCAGGCAAGTTTTACAGACTCCACTTGGAATCCTGCCAGTGACTAATGACCTACTGACTTTTGGCCCATGCAATTGACCTGCTGTTCGTGGTCTCATATGTCTGCCCCTGGAGAACTGGTCATTCACCGGGAAAAATGTAACCAATAACAAGAACAGTGCGTCAAGAAGATATATTGAGTTTGCTACTGAGGGCTGGTGTTTGAATGAGCATGAAAGTGCTGAAACAAAAAACATCCGCCCATTTTTATGTGCGCCTGAAACACACAAAAGAGGTCTACCGTGAAAAAGCTACTAAAGATAATTGCCCCGATCCTGGTACTCGTAGTAAGTATTGGCATTGTGTCAGCCCTCAGTGCTGCAAAACCTGCACCTGAAAAGAAAGAAGATTCACAGCGACTGGTCTCGCTTTATGTTGATGAGGTGACATCCGACGAAGTTACCGTTTCGGTCCAGACCCAGGGTGAGGTTCGCCCCAAGACCGAAATTGACCTGGTGCCTCAGGTATCTGGCAGGATCGTGGGTATTTCCGAGTCCTTCGCTGAAGGCGCGGAATTCAGCCCCGGCGAGACCCTGATCAAAATTGATGACACCGATTACAAACTTGCCGTAATTCGAGCCGAAGCCCGTGTAGCGGAAGCACAGGTTGCCGTACAGCGGGAACTTGCAAATGCCAAGATCAAGGAAGAACACTGGCTCGATAAGCGCAATAGCGGTCAACCGACCCCATACGCACTGAACAAGCCGCAGGTCATGGAGGCAGAGTTAAAATTGCTCGCGGCCGAGGCCGACCTGAAAGAAGCCAGGCTGAATATAGCCCGAACCGAGATAAATGTACCGTTCATGGGCCGGGTACGTGAAAGAAGTATAGGAATTGGCCAGTACGTCTCTGCCGGCACAAAACTGGGCCGTGTTTTCTCCACCGATATCGTGGAGATCCGCCTGCCCCTGACCGATACACAGCTGGCCGAACTGAACCTGCCGATGGGCTTCATGGCCGATGCATTCAACGCTCCCGTTGTGCAGTTCTCGGCACATATTGGTAACCGGGAATATTTCTGGACCGGGCACATTGTCCGCACCCACGCCTCTGTAGATCAACAGACACGTCTTATCTATGCCATAGCCGAAGTCGAAGACCCTTACGGACTCGGTTCTGATCGCGGCGCTCCGATGGCTGTTGGAATGTTTGTCCATGCCGAGATCGCCGGTGTCAGCAGTCAGTCAGCCATGGTATTGCCACGCCTGGCACTGCGTAATGCCGACAAGGTCTACGTAATCAATGACAAGAACCGTCTCGAAATCCGTACGGTCGAGATAATTTCCACGTCGGAAGAAACCGTCCTGGTGAGCGCCGGTGTCGAAGTTGGCGACAGGGTCGTGACCTCATCGATCCCAGCGGCGGTAGATGGCATGGAAGTTCGCGCCATCAGCCGTGAACAACAAAGCTAATCAACTTAAAGCACAAAGAGGGAGCCTCAGATGAATGGTCTTATTGCCTGGTGGGCACGTAACTCCGTAGCCGCTAACCTGGTCATGATCGGTATCTTTGTTGCCGGTACGATTGGTTTTTCCCAGATGGAACGCGAAATGGATCCGCAGGTTCGTTTCCCGGCCTTGCAGATCACGGTTGCCTGGCCTGGTGCCGCTCCACAGGAAGTCGAAGAACAGCTTGTTGCAAGAATAGAAGAGTCCATACGTGACCTGGATGCCATCGAGTGGGTCCGTTCAACGGCTGCCGAAGGCTTTGGCGAAGTTACCATTCTTGCCGAACAACAGGTTGATTTCACCCAATTCATGAATGATGTGAAAATCCGCCTGGATTCAATTTCCTCTTTCCCGCGAGATATGGAGCCACCCCGGGTCCAGCAATTTGTAAATCAAAATGAATTTATGCGTGTCGCCGTACATGGTGATATCGGTGAGCGGGAACTAAAACGCCTGGCGGAAACCCTCCGGCGCGAGGCCGCTCAGCTTGAAGCCGTCAGCCTCGTACAGTTGTTCGGGGTTCGCCAGGAAGAAGTTTCGATTGAGGTTAGCGAAGAGGCCCTGAGGCGCTACAACCTGAGTTTCTCAGAGGTTGCAGAGGCGATACGCAATACCTCTATCAACCAGTCCGCCGGACAAGTGCGCACGGAAGTGGGGGCATACCAGTTAAAGGTCCGTAGCCAGGCTGACACGGAAGCCGAGTTCAACAGGATCATCATCCGTGAAACACCGGATGGAGGCATCATTCGAGTAGGTGATGTGGCCACTGTTATTGACGGTTTCGAGGACAATCCGATCCTGGCGACCCTTAACGGTGAACCAGCCGTGCTGTTGCAATTCCTGTCAACCGAGATCATGGACATCGTCACTGCCTCGGAGTCAGTTAACAAGTGGATTGAAGAGAGAAGAGACAGCCTGCCTGAAGGCGCCACGTTAACGCTATGGACCGATAGCGCCGTGGATTTCAAAAGCCGGATGGCAACCATCGGTGGTTCAGCCGCCATGGGGTTGTTGCTGGTAATGATCGTGTTGGTAATGACCTTGAGGCCAATTGTTGCTTTCTGGGTAGCTGTCGGTATTGCTACTGCTTACGCCGGTGCTTTCGTTTTACTTGGGTCGGTGGGTGTGTCGCTGAACATGCTTTCCACCTTCGCGTTCCTGCTGGTACTGGGTATCGTGGTCGATGACGCTATCGTGGTTGGTGAGGGCATACACAGTGAGGCCAACCGGATCGGCGGTGGTGTCAACGCATCCATAGCCGGTGCGCAACTGGTAGCGAAGCCGGTTGTATTTGGTGTCATTACCACCGTGATGGCCTTTCTGCCCTGGTTATTCGTCAGTGGTTCGACCTCCGAATTCACACGCCACATTACCTGGGTTGTCATCCTTGCACTGGGCTTTTCTCTGGTCGAATCATTGCTGATCCTGCCATCACACCTTTCGACTATGAAGCCTCGCCATGATCTGAAAGGTTTTGGTAAATTCCAGAAACGGATCGCGGACAGCATTCTGAACTTCTCGCAAAACCACTATCGCAGGATTGCCGGCTGGACACTTGCCCACCGTTACCTGACCACCAGTATTTTTCTTGGTGTTCTGATCATAGCGTTTGGTATGTTCGGCACGGGCTGGGTCAAGAAGGCTTTCATGCCGGACATTGAATCCGATCAGATCGTCGTCAATGTCGTTATGCCGGATGGGGCGCCTTACAGCCGCGCTCTTGAAATCCTGGCCCAATTGCAAGCTGCCGAACTCGCACTGGTCGAAGAAGTCAACCAGCGCACCGAGGGTGAAGGCCAACTGATAGAAAACTGGTATACACGCTCACGCCGTGACAGTGTGCTGGCCATCGTAAAGCTGGCGCCACCGGAAGTACGCGATATGACAGCCAAGGAGGCCTCAATCAGGTTGCGTGAATTGATGGGCGATGTCCCCGATGCCAGGGAAGTATCAGTCCAACACACGCTGGGCAATAACGATCCCGATTTTGAGTTGTCCATCAGGCATCCGGATCTCGATGTATTGCGTGCCGCCACGGCTGATGTTGAAAACCAGCTGAGGACTTTTGAAACCATATACGATATTCGTAACAACCTGGAAGGTGCGACAGAAGAAATCCGTTTGACCATGAAACCGGGCACGGCCAAACTGGGTCTGACCCTGGCTGATGTCAACCGCCAGGTACGCCAGGCATATTTTGGTGAGGAGGTTCAGCGGCTGCCACGCGATGGCCAGGATGTACGTGTAAAGGTTCGTTACCCTCTTGAGTCGCGACGATCTATCGAGAGCCTGAAAAACTTCCGTGTACGCACCAGTGACGGCCGTGAACTGCCCTTGCTTGCAGTGGCCGATCTTGAGTATGCACCAGGTATTTCACGTATCCAGCGCAGGAACGGCAGCCGTGCCGCACGCATCAGCGCCGACCTGAAAGAGAACGTACGTGAAGATATCATGAAAGACCTGGAAGAGAATTTCTTCCCCGAATGGGAAAAACGTTATCCGGGCATTGATCGTGGCGCAGTGGGCCAGGCCGAAGGTGAGCAGCGCTTTATCCAGGAAGTGATGGGGCTTTACCTGATCGCATTTTTTGCCATGTACACTATGCTTGCAGTTGCCTTCAGGAGTTACTGGCAGCCGGTCCTGATTCTCATTGCGATGCCATACGCCTTTATCGGGGCGATATTTGGCCATGCCGTACTTGGTATGACCATGGCGATTTTCAGCTACTTCGGTATCGCCGCAGCGGCAGGTGTGGTGGTCAATGACAACCTTGTACTAATGGATTACTGCAACCGCTTGCGGGATAAAGGGATGTCACCCCGTGAAGCCATCATTGAGGCCGGTGTAATTCGATTCCGGCCCATCCTGCTGACATCTGTAACCACTATTGTAGGCCTGACACCGATGATGCTGGAGAGATCCATCCAGGCTGCTTTCCTCCAACCCATTGTGGTAGCGCTGGCTTTTGGTGTGTTCTGCGCGTTCTTTGTGACCCTGCTGATGGTGCCCTCTTTGTACGGTATCGGCCTGGATATCGGAGAGTTTTTCGCCAGGATGAAGCGCCGGATACGCAGTAAACTCCCAGGTGGCACACATACCGATATAGAAACGACCACTCCATAAATTAGTAGCTTTTTATGGAAGTTTACGCCGGCTTGTGCCGGCGTTTTTTTGGGTGGCAATTGCCTTGCAGGAGCGAACGGCGAGGCTGGTCGCGATTAATTAAACCTAATGAAGAGGTGAATAATCGCGACGCGAGCGTCGCTCCTACAGGTGGTTTTTACCAATTTGCCTGCAGGCGGCCTTCGGTGATCCTGCTGGTGAATTGATTGAGTGGCCTGGTGCCCTTTTCAACACATTCGCCCGTGGACACATCAAAAGCCCATTTGTGTTTTGGACAGGTCAGTTTCTTGCCCGCCAGGGCCAAGTGCGGGATATCTGTCACCTGATGGGGGCAACGGCTGTCGTAGACACGGCAATCATCACCGGACCGGTAGATAAAGACACTTCTGCCGTCGCAATCTTCCACATAGGTGATGTCATTCTCTTTGACATTATCCCAGGCGATCAGATCGTGCCACGCGGGTTCGGCGCCCAGCATATCCGCGCGAAACTCGGGAATATCCATATCCAGCAATATATCGACCGCCCAGACGATTTTTGCGAGGCCCAGGGTTGGAAACGCCATCAATATGGCATCCAGAACTTCGTGAGGGGTAGCGCCGTCGCGGATAGCCCTTGGCAGGTACTGCCGCAATCCGCGTTCGGTCTGGCTATCGATCTTGGTGATGACCGATATCAGCGAACGGGTCTTGGGGTCGAGATACTTGCCGGTATCCTTCAGAAATGTGAAATAGGCTGTCATTGCTTCCGGACGGGCCTTGATCAGGTAGCTTAGTGCGTCACTCATAATATATGTGCTCCTGTAAGATTAATTTTGACTGTAGGAGCGACGCTCGCGTCGCGATTTTTCGGGCGTTGTGCAAAGTTGAATCAATTGCGACGCGAGCGTC
>CALBDB010000008.1 GCA_937927755.1 uncultured Lysobacterales bacterium | reverse complement strand
GATTCACGTTATTGAACATATGGTATGTATAATACCTTTAAAGTATGTTTTAATGCAAATAAGGTATGTTTTGTGGCATGCCCTGAACCGGGACTGTGCCTCTTTTTGTTAACATGCTAGAATATTTCCAACTTTTAGTATTTTTATCGAACAAACCTGAAGGGTACCATGACCGCAGATTCAAAAGTGATGGCACGCAAGAAAAAGTCACCTTTTTCACGCCAGAACCAGCACAAAATCAAGCTCCAGACTATCCTTTCAGAAGCGGCCCGCTTATTTAATTTTCAAGGAACCCGGGCCACGACCCTGGGTGATATCGCGCGTAGCATTGGCCTGACCAAGACCTCTCTTTATTACTACGCCCGCAACAAGGAAGAACTGGTTTACAAGTGTTACCTGGCCAGCTGTGACGCCGGTGATGAAATCATGGCCGAAGCCCGGCAGGATGCTGAAACCGGACTGGATTGCCTGAACAATTTTGTGAAGATCTTCTTCTCAAGGTGGGATGATATCGACCAGGGCCGCAGACCGTATACGGCCATGTTGATTGAAATACCCACCCTGGCAGACAACCATCGGGAAGATATCGAGGCCCGGGTAGAACAACACTTCAACACCATCCTTGGTTTTGTTCAGCGCGGTATTGAAGACGGCAGCCTGGCGCCATGCTCTGCCATACCCACAGCGCAGGCATTCCTGGCCATCGTCCACTGGTCCTATGTCTGGTATGGCAGCGTTGAAGCTGACAAAAGACCTGCCGCCATCGAGCAGTTACTGAACCTGATTAAAGGTGGTATCAGCGCCGGCAAGTACGAGTTTGACAGAATTGATCTGCCCTCTTTGGACACAAGTCTGCCACAGGGCTTTGACCGGGAAAGACAGAACGACATCAAGCGTGATGCCTTTTTGCAGGTCGGTTCGCTGATGTTCAATCAGCGTGGTTACATGGGTGCATCCCTGGATGATGTCGCTGAACAACTGGACGTGACCAAGGGAGCGTTTTACTACCACATCCGTAATAAGGAAGACCTGCTTTACCAGTGCTTCCGGCGCACGCTGGACCTGATTGGCGAGATGATGAAGCACGCAAAGGAAGATGGCGGCAATGGCGCGCAGAAAATCGAACGTGTATTGCGTTATTTGTTCAATGTCCAGCATAGCGATGACGGACCGCTGATTGGTTACCGCTGCCTGCCCTCGTTGAATATCGAGCGGCGCAATGAAATTCTTTCCCTGACTCAGGCCAGCAGTGATCAGCTGGGTGCATTTATTCATGAAGGGATCAAAGACGGCAGCATTCGGGACGTCGATCCCTGGATCATCGAAAACGCCATCGCGGGCACCATTGATGCGGCACCGGATATGGCAATGCATATGAGCTTTACCGACAACTCCCGGGTTTCAGCCGAATACCTTGAATTGTTTTTTAACGGTATTGCCAGTCGATCCTGACTGTAGAGGTTTTTATCCCTTGGGCGGTTTCTGTCCCGTCAACTCCTGGTATTGCTCCACCATCTGCTTAAAGGCCTCTTCCGGACTTGGATAAGGTTGTGTGAAAGCGTTTTTGACCTGCTGGCGTATCTGGTCCTGGACGGCCAGCGACTGCAGTATCAATTTCTCCAGGTGAGGACTCATCACCGCGACCATCTTGTCATCATAGAAGCGGATCAACTCTTCGAGAATCTTGTTGGTCAACAGCGACTCATGGCCCTCCGCCTCCATTTCAGTAATGATCTGCATCAGCACGCTGCGGGTCAGGTCATTGCCGGTTTTTGAATGGACCACGCGAATTTCCTGGCGCTCATTGAGCATCTCACGGATGTCGGTCAAGGTCACAAACTGACTGGTTTCGGTATCGTAAATGCGCCGGTTTGGATATTTCTTAAGTAGTCTCAAAACGTATACCTCGTGTTAATCGAGCGCCTGTGTTGCAAGTGCATTATGGTTTTCCTCTTGATTTTGCTATGCATAATAACACACAGAAGAAAACTGCTTAAAACCTTATATTGAATGCTCAGTTAATATTTGCATACGCAAAAATAATTCTTGCGCTTTCTAATTTCAGTGATATTATAACCACAGTTTTTATGCGGTGCACAATATATTTGCGCATTAATATTCAGCAAATTTAACAGGAGCAGACAACATGACCGACATCACAGCTGAAGACATCAAGAAGTTTTTTGAAAATGCTGCCAAAGCCAATACCGACGCCTGGACCGCCCAGGCCAACTACTTTGAGGACCTGATCAAACGCAACACCGAGTGCTTTACGCAACTGGGCGAAGTGCGCATGGAGAGCTTCAAGGAAATGAGCGAGGCCACCACCTTTAACCAGGCGTTTGAAGCCAACCTGGCATTTGAAGAAAAGGTCCGTGAGGAACTGGCCGGCCTGCAGGAAAAAAACACCAAGTCCTGGGAGGCATTGGTGGGTCAGCTGACAGCCATTTATACCCCGGCTGAAAGCAAGGCAAAAGCCAAAGCGGCTGCCAAGAAGGCTGCATAATCAGGTAGACTGGATAGCAGGCCCTTCGACAGGGGCCTGTTATTGCTGCAGCAGGCTTTCGTGAGAAGCCTGTCCTGCACAGCCAGTTTGTTACCCGTCAAGCAAGGATAGTCTGGTATGCAACAGTTAAACGGCCTGGACTCGGCATTCCTGTTTATGGAAACGCCCAATGCGCCCATGCATTTTGGTTCAGTTGCAATTTTTGATCCATCGACTGCACCGGGCGGAACCGTCCGTTTCAAGCGTATTATCCAGACACTCAAGGAACGGGCACATCTCGCACCCTACCTCCGTCAAAGGCTGTATGAGGTTCCGTTCAACCTGGACTTCCCATACTGGGTGCGGGATGAGTCTTTTGACCCGGAATTTCATATCCGGCATGTTGCCCTACCCAAACCGGGTGACTGGAGACAACTGTGTATCCAGGTGGCCAGGCTGCACTCACGCGCACTGGACCGATCCCGGCCCCTGTGGGAACTCTACGTCATAGAAGGGCTGGATAACGTAGCCGGCATTCCAAAAGGGTGTTTCGCATTCATCTCAAAAACCCATCACGCGGCCATCGACGGTAAATCCAGTTACGACATAGCCAGCGCACTGTGTGATCCGACACCTGAAATCAGGCAAATGGCTGGCGGCTCGGATTGGGAGTCTGACAAGACCCCGACATTGCTCGAACTGGCCTCCATGGCCCATGAAAACAATATCAAGAAACCCAGGCGCTACCTCGATTTCCTGCGCAAAACACTGGCGTCCTGGGAAAGCGTGGCCGATGCCCTGGCCAATACCAACCTCAAACCTGCAACCGTACCCCGCACACGATTTAACCGCGTGCTTTCGCAGAACCGTGTGTTCGAAGGGGTCACCTTCCCGCTTGAAGAAATCAAAAAAATCAAGAACAGCGTCGGCGGTACGGTCAATGATGCAGTACTGGCCATCTGTGCCGGCGCATTGCGGCGCTACCTGCTGGACAAGGACGAACTACCCAAGGAAAGCCTGCACAGCATGTGTCCGATCAGTGTGCGGGATCCAAACTCAAAGTCTTCGGCGGGCAACCAGGTCGTATCCATGGCTGTTCCCCTGCACACCGACATTGTTGACCCGGTGGAACGATTAAAAGCCATCTGCATGTCAACCCACAGCGCCAAGGTGTACACCAACGCGATCGATGCGAAATCCATGATTGAAATGGCGGATTTCATCCCGACCCAGTTATCAGCCCTCGGGGCCAGGGTCGCAGCTGAGAACGGCCTGGCCAATTTTGCCACGCCGACCGTCAACACGGTGATAACCAATGTACCCGGTTCGCAGCATCCGTTTTATAGCAATGGTGCTTTGTTTGTACGGGGTTGGGGCCTCGGACCAAGCACGGATGGCAACGGCCTGTTCCATAGTATTGGCAGCTATTGTGATGAGCTGTTCATCGGTGTGACCTGCTGTCGCACCATGATGCCCGATCCGGCCTTCTATGCAATATGCCTCGAAGAATCATTCGAGGAACTCAAGCAGTAACATGCGCTACGTGCTGCGAGAAAAATTCCGACCGCCTTCAGAGTTTCTGAACCTGACCGAACCCTTTCGTGCCATGACAGAGCTGGGGTTGCTTCCAATGGCAGAACCCTGGCTGAACAGCCTGCGGGGCGGGGATGGCCACCCCGTTATCATCATTCCCGGATTCACCGTCGGCGACCGCTCCACCGTGGTCATGCGCAAGTTTCTTTCCGCGCTTGGGTTTTTACCTTGCGGCTGGAAACAAGGCGTCAATTTTGGTGTGCGCCCCGAACTCTTCGAGGGTGTCAGTGAACTGCTGGCCGGGTTACACAGGGAATACGACTGCCGCATCAGCCTGGTGGGCCAGAGCCTAGGTGGCATCTACGCACGTGAAATGGCAAAGCTAAACCCGGATGCGGTGCGCCAGGTCATCACCCTGGGAAGCCCGTTCAACGATCCCGAGGGTGATGCTTCAAACCTGTCCGAACTTTACAAGATGTTTAACCCGGAACACACACCCAAATCAGCCCAGTTCCGAAAACAGCAATGGGATATCGGCAAGCCACCACCCGTGCCGACCACCGCCATTTACAGCAAGTGGGATGGCGTCTGCCATTGGCGGGCCTGCATCCAGCATGGCGGGCACGACCAGGTTGAAAATATTGAGGTTATGGCAAGCCATACCGGTATGGGTGTCAGCGCACAGACCCTGTACGTCATTGCTGACCGGCTCTCGCAGCGCAGAAAACACTGGAAACCCTTTCATATCGGCCACTACTTCGGCATTTCACCACTCGAAAGCGAACTTTCCTGATAGGATTATTCACTCGTAATCATTGAGTAAAAACGCTATTATCTTCGACGTAATACCACAAAGAAGTAAAAACATACTGTATTTTCAAATTTGTATGTTTCTGTCAGTACATTTACCGTGAACCCAAAGCACGTGAGGACCGACCTGAATGAACACCAGCACCACCGCCACTGAAGACCTGTCCCGTATTGACCAGGTATTTGCCACCCAGCGCCAGGCATCACGCCAGCACCCCTACCCTTCGCTGGAAACCCGGCTCCAGAACCTGGACAAACTGAACAAGATCTTCAGCGAAAACCAGGACGCCATCACCGAAGCTGTCAATGCGGATTTTGGATGCCGCTCAAACCAGGAAACCCGCATGCTGGAGATTTTTGGCCTGCTGGGTGGTATCACCTACAACCAGAAGCGCCTGAAAAAATGGATGAAGCCCCAGAAACGCCACGTCGGAATGGCATACCTTGGTGCAAAAAATACGGTACTACCGCAGCCCAAGGGTGTCGTGGGTGTAGTCTCTCCCTGGAATTACCCCTTGTTCCTCGCGTTCAGCCCATGCATCAGCGCATTGGCAGCCGGCAATCGCTGTATTGTAAAAATGGCTTCGAACTCACAAACACTGGCCTGCCTGATGGACAAGCTGGTCTCCGAAGCATTTGACGAGGATACCCTGGCAATTATCCCCGGTGTTTCCGCCAATGACTTTACCCACCGTCCATGGGATCACCTCGTGTTCACCGGTTCGCCTGCAGTGGGCAAAATCGTGATGGCCACAGCTGCCAAATACCTGACTCCGGTCACCCTGGAACTGGGTGGCAAATCACCCACGATCATTGCCGATGATTGCGACTTGAAAATGGCGGCAGAGCGTCTGCTGTTTGGCAAATTCCTGAATGCCTGCCAGACCTGCGTGGCGCCGGATTATTTGTTTATCCCACGTGAGAAAGTCGCCCCGTTTGTCGAACTGGCCAGGGAGATTGTCAGCGGCCGCTACCCAAGCTCCGAGAGCCAGGACTTCACCTCGGTGATTGATGACAAGGCCTTTGAACGGTTGATCGGGGTATTGCAGGACGCCAAGGACAAGGGTGCCGAAGCGGTCAACCTGCTGGGTAACGAAAGCCCCAACCCCGAGACCCGCAAGATACCACCGCACCTCGTGCTAAACCCAAGTGATGAAATGCAGATCATGCAGGATGAGATATTTGGACCACTGCTGCCGATCAAGCCATACGACGACCTCGATGAGGTGATCGATTACATCAACAATAATGAACGGCCGTTGGCGCTGTACCTGTACAGCAATGACAAGGCTTCGCAGGACAAGGTCATACACAACACCTTGTCGGGCGGTATGTGTCTGAATGACAGCATGCTGCACGTGGCACAGCACGATATGCCATTCGGCGGTATCGGCAACAGCGGTATGGGCCACTACCATGGCAAAGAGGGCTTTATCGAGTTTTCCAAGCTACGGCCGATTTTCAAACAGGCCAAAAAATCCGGCATCCTGGCGCTCGCGCCCCCATATGGTGAGGCCTTTGAGAAAATGGCCAAGCTGATGATGAAGTGGAAGCTTTATTAGGACGCGCCATCTGAAATGACAAGCCTGGAAATTGAGTTCAGCAGGTCCCGTTCGAGGAACCTGACTGTATTTGCCACGCTTTTGTCCATGATTGCGCCTTTCAGCATCAATAC
>CALBDB010000007.1 GCA_937927755.1 uncultured Lysobacterales bacterium | reverse complement strand
TACCTTCCTTGCGGCACAGCTCGGCAATACTGGATTCACCGCGCAGGCCTTCCAGCACAATGCGGATTTTCTCCTCTGCTGAATACTGCCGTCGGGTTGCACGGCGTATATCCCGGATTGCCTTCTGGGCACTGTCTTTTTTCTTTGTCATCATCGTTCCTCTTCTGAGTTACGATGAGCCAAAACACTCTCTTATTCAATCCCCTTGTTTAGTCCGACTATCGCTGACGGCGAACATTCATGGCTATCTCCCTGGTGGAATTGAACCACCATATTACTGGGATCAGGGCTTCAAAGAGCCCGCCCGATTACTTATGCTCTTGGCCGGAAGCCGTCATTGCAGTTGCTGAACCTCTTGCTTGAGTTGAGTCTGCTTTTCAACTGAAAGCTGACATCTCCTAGGTGTCATTTTCAGTGGCTTGGGCGACTCCAAACGGCCAGTACCAGACATCGACGCGTGTCCGCTGTACACTTGTTTTCTATGGAAAACATGATGGTGCTATTTTCTGACCCGACTGCGTGGCTTGCGCTTGTAACGCTCACAGTCATGGAGATTGTCCTAGGAATCGACAATCTCCTTTTCATCTCCGTGCTATCCAACAAGTTGCCGGAAAATAAACGGTCGTTTGCCCGAAGAGTCGGCATTGCAGGGGCATTGATCCTGCGCTTGATCTTCCTTGCAGCAATCGTCTGGATTGTAAAGCTCACTACACCCGTGTTCGAGATTTTCGGCAATGGTTTTTCATGGCGAGATTTGATACTGATTGCTGGAGGACTGTTCCTGCTATGGAAGGCGACATCAGAGATTCATCACATAGTGGACCCTGAGGCCGGGCCAGACAGGCTAAATCCAAAGATTGCGGTTGTAAGTGTGGCTGCGGTTATCGTGCAGATTCTGTTATTGGATATGGTCTTTTCAATTGACAGCATTATTACTGCCGTTGGCATGACTGATCACATACCCATCATGGTGATCGCGATGCTTATCACCGTTTCGATCATGTTGGTTGCAGCGAATCCGCTGGCAGACTTCATTCATGCCAACCCTACCATCGTCATGCTCGCGCTTGCATTTCTTGTCCTCATCGGGACCATACTCATTGCGGATGGGTTTGGAGTCCACATCCCGCGAAGTTACATCTATGCTGCAATGGCATTTTCAGCCTTTGTCGAGGGACTCAACATGGCGAGACGGCGCGCCAGGGCATCGCAGGATTGAAAGATAACCTGCCAGGTTAGTAGCACGAGGTTGACCTGCCCGAATTAACTGGTCCGGTTGTTAAGTTGACAAAGGGGTCAGAGCCTTTTCCAGGTTATTGCTCCGACCCCAAATATTTCCGCCCTGACCTACCCCAACATGACCAAAACAGGTATTAAGTTGGAGCCTGACTTTGCTGAGCCCAGCGCCTTCCCCAATATCGCACCGCTCCATCTTTCACGGGCTTTTGGATCTGCTCTCATTGCATGGCCTTTTTTGCTCGAGGTTACCAGCAGGTCCCCTGTTCTCACTTCACCACAGACTCTGCAAAAGACCTTGCCAGCCAGCGCCACGGGAAATACTCCGACACCGGGGGAGTTCTCCTTGGAACCTGTAATTTCGAATGAATCCAGGATAATTGCCGGCTTGAAGTCCTTAGCTCCGCTGACCACGCCGGCAACCCGGGTGTCATATTTCTCTTCGCATTTGACCAGGGTGCCGTCTTCTGAAATAACGAGTACGTCTCCTGGTTCGATGGGGTCAGTAATCGTGCCATACCCTTCATCAGGTGATGAATTGTATTCTTGCGAACAGGCAAAATTTTCGGCCAGATCGGCATTTGCGGCCCAAACCGTCCCGTCACCACCATTGATTCTTATCGTGTTGGTGCCAGTTTCATCATTCAGGCTAATCAATGCTCCGCCGCCATTTATACCGGTCTTGATCGTGCCGGTTTGTTTGTTCACGTAATTGCCATCGGTACCCCACAATGCCAAACGACCGTTATGGACATCAAAGTCAAAAATCTTGCTTTCTGTGCTGTTGTATATCCTCAATCCTTCTGTTGGATAGGATGGGTCCAGTACAACAATTGATTTTTCCCCTGACGACCTGGTTCTTTTGACTTCAATCTTCTTGTCAATAGCAACCACGTCATGGTTCAGTCTAGTTACGTACTCTGTAGCCATTTTCACTTCCTCCTCTGTTTCATGGGACTACGTATGTAGAAAACAAAGAAATAAATGGGACCAGAGTAAAAATTACCGGGAAAAGGAGTTTTTGCCCTGACCCAAATTTTTTTGTATGCCAGTTTCTGCTCTTTTCCGCAAAAGTGTTATTCACATATCATGCTGCCATCCGCCAACCATCAGGCATCAGTCCAGACAGGACATAGCCAGGCGCGCATTGGCACCACGAAGTACGTAAGATCGCTTAAGTTCGCAATAAAGAGACATGGGTCGTGATTCTCCGAATCAGACTGGTAATCAGCTTACGCCAATGAAATTAGCGCTGCAATAAATGGCCGTGAGTGCCCAACTGCTTTCCACCACCCTATGGTGCTATTTTCTGCTTTTGTCCTTCATAACCGACTTGATCATTTTTCCAAAATCCTTGTCCTTCTTGCGCTTTTCAGAATATGACATTTCATTGAACGCGGATTCTCTTTTCATTTTCCGGTAGTTCCTGAAACGTTGTTCCGGTAACTCACCACTGCTTATAGCAGCCAATATTGCACAGCCCTTTTCGTTGGTGTGCGAACAATTGCCAAATTTGCAGTTTTGAGAAAGCGCCCGGATTTCTGAAAATGTTTCGTCGATGCCAGCATCTACAGACATGCTTCCCAGTTCTCTCATTCCCGGCGTGTCAATTATCATTGCGCCGTTGGGAAGTTGCACCAATTCGCGGCTCGTTGTGGTGTGTCTGCCTTTACTTGTCTTTGCACTCACAGAACGGGTTTCAAAAAGATCGCCACCAATGATGCTATTTAGCAAAGTGGTCTTTCCAACCCCGGATGAACCGAGCAGGCAATAGGTTTGCCCTTTCAGCAGGGAGTTTTTTATGCGATCGATGTTTTTTCCATTCAGACTGCTAAATGCCAGTGTCGTAGTTTGAGAGGCTATATCCTTAATATGGCTCTCTATGTCATCAAGTTCCTGTTCGCTTATTAGGTCAGATTTGCTCAACAGAATCGTCGGCACAATTCCGCTTTCATTGACCATGACCAGGTATCTTTCCAACCTTCTCAAGTTGAAATCCCGATCCACGGACTGAATGATAAATGCCACGTCGATATTTGCGGCAATTGACTGCCAATCGATTTGCTTCCCGGCGGCTTTTCGTTTCAACAGTGATTTTCTCGGAAAAACACCATGCACGATCGCATGTGTATCATCATCAAAAAAATCGGCGTATACCCAGTCACCGGTGGTTGGCAAATCAGAAACCGAATCGGTCGTATAAGAAAGATTACCCGATAATTCAGCGTAGGCGCTCCCGGCTCCCTTGCTTATAAGGTAGCTTTCCCTTTGTACGGAAACCACTCGCGCAATGTCGTGGAGCTTTATCTTTTCGTCATCGACGCGACTTTGAAACCAGGCGCTAAAACCAATTTTTTCCAGCTGTTCCATGTCAGTCTCTCAAGGAGATTTCTTGAGCACCTCACTCGCTGGCGAGTGCCATTAACTTGGCCTGGTACAGGGAATTAATGGATTTCTGGTAGGACATCTTCTGTGCATTTTGAAATTCGCGCTTGGCGCTGGATTTGTAGCCGAGCATGTAATATGCCTTGGCCATACCGGCATAACTCTCGTGCAGGTATGGCGCAATTTCTACGGCTTTTTTATAGTAAGAGACCGCGTCCCTGTAATCCCCGTTGTTGTAGGCATCATGACCTGCATGGAGCCAGTCAAAAGGACTGCTCTCACCAAGTTTCGCCAGGGCCGTATTGATTTCTTCAGCCTCATCAATACGATTCTGATCCATCAGCAATACCCTGTAGTTTCTTAACAAACTTACTTTGTTTGGCAGGTGCTCGATTCCGTATTTGTATATTTCCTCGGATTTCTCAACATTGCCAGCATGCCGGTAAACAACGGCCATCGAGTTGATCGCACCGGCATTCTCCGGTGTCAATTCCAGTACCTTGCGCAGCAACCAGTACGCGCTATTGAAATCTTTCCTGTCAATGGCTTCACTGGCCAGGTTGTTGAAGTACATTGCATGGTATTCAGATTCGCTAAGGTTGCTTACGAACCGGTCCCAGTCATCGGGAAAATAATCCACCAGTAGCCCGCCACGTAATAGAACCAACTCACCCTCTTCGAGGTTCTGCACAGGATTGAAAAGCTTGGTCCGCACATGCTGACCTCTGAAAACCACGTTTTCCTGGGACTCGAAGACCGGCGCGGAATCGACCAGCTGATAGCCGGTCTCAACACCGGCTTGTTTTGCCAATGCGGTTGTCAGAATGGCAAGTGAAAGACAATTACCCGTGGATTCTCTCAAGGCCTCTTCTGCAGCGTAGGTCTCACCTTGATATCCAAAATCCATGGTAATGGACTCAAGGTAATCGTATACGCGTTGGTGCGCCGGGGTTTCCTGCTTTAGCGGGTCATCAAACCAGGTCTGAAAAGCCTTTTTCTGCTCATCGGACAATTGATGGATATCGGTGATACTGGCGATGCCTGGAGATTCTCCAAACAAATCGCTTTCGAATGAAAGTGCCGGTTTGGTCTCGTCTGCCACTTGCTCGACCCCCGCACACCCAGCGAGCATGCCGCTCAGCAGTATGAAAACGAGTGCTGGTCCTTTCAAAATGGCTCCGTGCATACAATTGGGTCTCATTGGCAACTAACCCAATGCTAACACCATGATGCACGGTTCGCTAAATCCGGCTATCCACGCCAGGACCGGTTTACAACATACGCCAGGCAATCCAGGCAAAGAACAACAAAACCCCCAGCAGTGTCACCACGGTGAGCGGGTGGTTGCGGTAAGGCTTTCCAACCCAGCCGGCATTACCATTTAACATCAACAAAGTCAGCGCCAGGACGGGGAAAAACCAGGCGCCCACCACGGCATAAACTTTCTGGATTTCACCAAAGCCCCGGAACAGTCCAGCCATCGGCAATAGCGCCATGACGACCAGGTAGCCGCGGTAGCGCAGTGAACTGGTAACAACCTCGGTTTCCAAGTTCGGGTTTTCCAGCATCGGCGGGCGTAACAGCTTCCACAGGTCTGCAAACAGGTAAGGTATGGCCTGCCAGACACCGAGCAGACTGCTGAACACGGCACCCATGGCGCCGGCCAGGAACACCCACCTGCCGGTTGGCCCCAGGCTTTCACCCAGGCGGTCTGCCAGGGTTACAAGCAAGGTGGCTCCGCGGCCTTCGATTTCGATGGTGCTGCCGATGATAACCATGGCGATGCCAAAGATTGCGGTTACAACGTAGGCGGTTACCAGGTCGGCGCGACAGATTTGAAGATCATCCTTGCCGGTACGGCCCTCCTCGCGAATCCAGTAACCGTAACAAAGCACGGTGACCGTGCCGCCGATACCTCCCATCAACGCGATCGTCCAGCCCAGGCCTTCACCATCCGCGTCAGGGATGGAGGGAACGAACAGCCCTTGAAGCACCTCGGAAGTGCCCGGCCACAATATGAATGCCGTGACTACAACCGTGACAAACATAAAACCGATACACATCTGCATAATTCTGCTGAAGAGCGAGTACCCTCCCTTCATGACCAGCACGACCCCAAGCAGGCTGGACAGGATACCGAATACAATTTTGCCTTCCCGGGCATCACTGAAAACCGGCACCAGTGCGTGTAACGTTACCCCGCAGGCACCCATGAGTGCTGAAGCAACAAAAAACGACCAGAACACCAGGTATACGAGAAATATCCAACCAAAAAAGCGGCCGAAATGTTGCACTACACCTTCGAGCAGCGTGGTTCCGGTGGCCAGTTGCCAGCGTGCGAGACCTTCGTTGACGATGAACTTGAGGAAAGCACCAGCAAGCGCAGCCCACAACACCGCGGTGCCAAGCAGACTGCCTGCAAAACTTGCCGTTGCAAGGTCACCGGCTCCGATACCGGTGGCCGCTACAAGTAAACCGGGGCCGATGATTGATAATTTGCGCTTCATTATTCTGAATTCTTATTGTTTTTGCTTTACCAGAAAATCCAGGCAATCAGCAGGACCCAGCTAATAACTACAGCCGGTCCCAGCAATCCGATCAGAGCACCGCCCGGGCGCAAGTCTGCTGTCTTCAGCTTGCCGGTCGAATAGGCCACTGCGTTCGGCGGTGTTGAAACCGGCAAGAACAGGGCACATGAGCCACACAAGCCCAGTATCACACACATTTCGAGTTCCCGGCCGGGAAGCATTACCACCGCAACCGGCAGCACCAGCGATACGGTTGCCGTGTTGCTCATAAAGTTTGACAGGATCACCGTCAGCAGGGCCATCGCACCGAATACCACCACGTCCTGGCCTAACCCCGTGAGTATGGACAGGCTGCCCGCCAATAAATCGGCCAGGCCTGTATCCACCACTGCGGCTCCGAGTGATAAACCACCGGCAACCAACATCAGGGTATCCCAGGGCAAACCACGAACCTGCGCGGCACCCAGCACCTGGGTCATGGTCAAACCGACGATTGGTATCAATGAAATAGCCGCCACGTGCACACCGTGTATCGGGGTGGTCAGCCAAAGCAATACGGTGGCCAATGCCAGGCCTCCTGCGATCCAGCGTTCCCGGTTGCCGGTCAGTTCCACCTCTTCTTCAATATCAAAACCGAGGTTCAGACTACTGATGGTGGGCGGGTGCAGTTTCAGCAAAAACCTGTAGCCTGTATAAACCAGCGTTAATGAAACCGGCACACCGACCAGCATCCATTCGATAAAATCGATCGAAACACCCTGCTCGGCTGCAGCACCCGCCGCGATAGCATTCGGGGCGCTGCCGATTATCGTTCCCATGCCACCCAGGGACGCTGACATCGGGATCGCAATCAGCAATGCCTTTGAAAACGGCTCCTGCGGACCGAGCCTGTTGATCAGCGGTATTACCGCACCCACCATCAGGGCAGCGGTAGAGGTATTTGAAATAAACATCGAGGCGACCGCACTGGTAAACATGATCGCCAGCAGAATTTTCGCCGGATTATTACCGGCCGGGCGTACAGCCATTGCCAGCAGTTGCCGGTCCAGGCCCGTCCGCGACAGCCCTTCGGCCATGAAAAAACCACCCAGCATCAACCAGATCACCGGGCTGGACCAAGTATTCAGGTAAGCACTGGTATCCAAAGGCTCCTCAAGAATCGCGGGCGTGCCCAGTGCAAAAACCAGGTAACCCATGATCAGCAACCCAACCGCAAAGGCGGGGACGGCTTCCGTTACCCACAGGCCAATGGCCAGGATGAACAAAAACAACACCACCCGCTGTTCCGGTGGCAGGCCAACAGTCAGTGTTTTCCACGTCCAGACGGCGCCCGCAGTTACCGCCAGGAACATCAGGAAACGGCGCATTGCAAACTTTACGCCAGGTTTGAGTATCCGCAAGGCTGCCCGACGGCTGTCACGATGCTCGATTTTGTCTACAGACAACTCCGGCCTGTCGGTCACTGGAGATTTTCCCCGCTTGGAATCATGGTCCAGTATATCGGGTCGGTTTTAGAACCGCATGAAAATCCCGGCAGCCAGATTGCGCGGGTATATCTAACACTAGTCAAGGTCTGTAGCCGCAGTCAGAGCGTTCGAAACAACCGACCTCGGTATCTTCAAGCCATCGGCAATACTATACAAAACCACCAATTCACTATCGGCAATTTCACCCTCTGCACGGGCAACAACACTCAGATCACGGATCACCTGCATACGTTGGGTAATGCTTGCATGCTTGTTGACCAACTCGATACGTTTGGGCAGGGCGTCGATCAGCTTCTCTATGTTCAGGACATCCAGAGAAAAACTTTCCCCCATGAATTCCTTGAGTACGGATTTTTCCCGCTCGCCAATACCATCGCGTGCATTTGCGACTGCTATGGCGCCGGCTATAAACAGCGGCCGCATGATTTTCGCCACCTCTGTTTTACCTTCAAGGTAATTCGGCTCCATGATGCCCATCATCCCCTGGACACCTATTTCCAGCTGCGCCTTGCCCATGCCCCCAACCTGCATCAAAGAGGATTGATGGAATAGCTGAAGGGCTTTCACCCTCAGTGGGCTAAACGGGTGCGTGGAAAACCAGTCCTGCATTGGTGCGCCCTGGCCGGGTTCTGCATCAACGGCCTGCATTTCATCAAGCTGGCGCAGAAACTCGGACAGGTCAAAATTAACGACCCTGTTGTCAGTAAGCCCGGAGGCCAGTTTGAAAAGTGCACGGGCCACTGCATCAAGGTTGTTTGCACAGTATGCGCCGGCCCTGTCCGCAGATATTTCTGCATAACGGGCCCAGGTAAACAGCTGTAGCGCCAGGCTCGCGGACGGGCGCTGCTGGCCGTTGAGGATGTAGCCAATCGGGACTTCATGATGCTGGTAAACATGATGTCCAAACTCGTGCCCCACGACGAACATCAGTTCATTTTCGTCAAAGGCTTCCAGCAAGCTGGATGAGAATATGATAAACAGTCGCCCCTCTTCCGGTTTGAAACAGGCGGCGTTGAACTGGGGGCTGGCATAAGCATAGAGTTCCAGCGGGATATCAATCCCCAGTGCTTCA
Organism: uncultured Lysobacterales bacterium; assembly: GCA_937927755.1. Taxonomy (GTDB): domain Bacteria; phylum Pseudomonadota; class Gammaproteobacteria; order Xanthomonadales; family SZUA-36; genus SZUA-36. Next base: position 21,737 of record CALBDB010000007.1, on the reverse strand, counting down.
ACACAATGATCTGCCATTTTATGTACAGATGGCGACATGTCGCGACTGAGCCTCACCGAAGAGGAAAGCAGGTGTCGACGCACACCCGTTGGGCCGCTTTCAGACAATCGGTCAATGTGTCCTTTGACCTTCCTGACGAACACATCGTCTAATAAAAGCCGGGCTATCCTTGCATCATTTTCAGATCGAATTTCGTGCGCGTTCATTTCGGCTCTCACCCCGTCACTCAGTTTTGGGGCATCATACCGCAAATGAAAAAGAGGTCAGGTCCATTTAACCTTAACGCGGTTAAATGGACCTGACCCCTGTCACGAGCGACGCAGGTTAATCAGGAGCCAATGATCCCCTCGACCAAGCTGGGTTGATGACTGGCCGTCAGGTTAGTGTCATTAATTTTGCCAGTGGCCTTGTCGATCGATTGCTCGACACATTCCCGGTTGACGCGCTCGATGTCCAGGGAGACCTTGAAATTGTCCACACCGCAAACCTTGTGCGCGGCATATTCAATACGCTCCATAAAACTGTCACGTCCGGCAGGATTTGCCAGGTTCAAGTCATCGAACGAGACCGCGACACTGCCGCTATTGGTTTGACGGCTTGCAGGTTCATCGGCCACGGCTACATTCAGGCTGAACGTGCCAAACAAACAGCTCAATAAAAACAGGCGAAAGAGAGGTGATCTCATTTTTTAAATCCTCTTATTGCAAGTATTGCCCTCTCTTATCTTTCTGAGACGCTCAACAGGACAAATGGTTACCCGTGCCGCGGTGAGTTGATTCGATTTCGCGACAAACCGCATTAACAAGGATGCAGGTTTCCATTTTCATGCGACTGGTTCAGAATATTGGCTTTCCTATGGTGAGTCCGAACCACGTTAAACCGGAAGGAGTAGACCGATGAGATTCTTTAAACTGCTAGCCCCCGTATTTTTGACCTCCATGCTGTTGAGCCCCGCGCCAGCGATTGCGGGCGAATACAACATGGTCATGAGTATTGGCGACACGATGCCGGTTTTTGAAAACCTGCCGGCTACCGATAACTCTACGCTTTCTTCCGCTGATATCGAAGAATCCGTGGTGGTGGTGGTCGCATTGGCAAATCACTGCCCCTGGGTAAAAGGTATGGACGCGGGGTTGGTGGACCTGGTGGACCAGTTCAAGGGTAGGGATGTGCGCGTAGTCGGCTTTGCGGTCAACCTGCGCGATGACGACCGTCTGCCTGCCATGAAAAAACATGCTTCTGAAAATGGCTACAACTTCACCTATATATTTGACGAAAGCCAGGATCTGGGGCGCCAACTCGGTGCCACCCGCACACCCGAGTATTTTGTATTCAACGCCGATCGCAAGCTGGTTTACATGGGATTGTTGACCAACTCCCCGGCACGTAAAACAAGGTCGGGGGATATCAGCTACACCAATGGCGACCCGGTCGATTTTTATGTTGCGGATGCAATCACGGCCACCCTCGCGGGTAATGCGGTTGACCCTGCCGAAACGCGCGCTCACGGTTGCAACCTGGAATACGAATGAGATTGATCCTTCGCGTGTTGCTGGCCCTCTGCCTGCTGGCCCCGGCCGGCATTTGGGCAGAGAGCAGCAATGATCTACCAGTCACCCGCAAGCCAAGCGATTTGCAAGCCGTCAGCTTTGAAGACTGGGACGGAGTACTTGAAAAACAGCTTGGTCATATCACCGTGGTCGACTTCTGGGCCGGCTGGTGTTCACCCTGCATAGAGCGGTTTCCGCATATGGTCGAGATGCATCATCAATACAAGGATCGCGGGGTACGCTTCATCTCTTTGAACCTGGATGAACAGGGTGACGAGGAATCCATCCAATGGGCCAATGACTTTCTTGAGCGGATCGAAGCGGTTTTTCCCAATTACCACATGAATGAAAACATGACCGCGGCCTTCGAGCGGCTCGACCTGCTCGGCCTGCCTACGGTACGAATTTACGCCACTGATGGAAGCGAAGCTTATCGGCTAAGCGGTGACAATCCATACAAGCAATTTACCGAAAAAGACGTGGAAGACGCAGTACTTGAGCTACTTTCACAGCCCTGATTCACACACTGAATAATTTGGAGCTATTTTTAAAAGAACGGCATCATTATTAATTAGCGAGGTTTTTATGACACTTTTTTTTATCACACCAGGTAAATCCCGGTCAATCGGGCTGGCTCTTGTCTTAATGAGCGTACTGCTACCCGGCACTCTCATGGCAGAAGACCCACAACTGCAGTTCACACGAGTCAGCACCAAGAACAGTATCGTGGATATTGCCAACGCGGGTGATGGCAGCAACCGCCTTTTCCTGGTTCAACAGGCGGGACGGATTTACATCGTTCAAAACGGCGAGACTCTCGATGATCCATTTTTGGATATGAGCGCCGATGTACAAAGTGGTGGTGAGCGTGGTCTGCTGAGCGTGGCGTTTGCCCCGGATTACGACACCTCCGGTCTTTTTTACGTATGGTATACCCGGCCGGGCGGAACCATGGTTCTCTCCCGCTTTGAGGTAAGCAACGATCCGGACCTGGCGGACAGACCCAGCGAGGAAATAGTTCTCACAGTTGGCCAACCCTATGCAAACCATAATGGCGGCCGGCTCCAATTCGGACCGGACGGCATGCTCTACCTCGGGTTGGGGGACGGGGGCAGTTCCAATGACCCTGAAAACCGCGCACAGGATGGCAGCACCCTGCTTGGAAAATTAATTCGAATTGACGTTGATCCGGCTCATGGAACCTATGCAATACCGACGGATAACCCGTTTGTGGGCAATGCTGGTGTCCTGGATGAAATCTGGGCCACGGGTCTGCGCAATCCGTGGAAAACCAGTTTCGACCGCGACACCGGTGATTTGTATATTGCTGACGTAGGACAGGAAGAACGTGAAGAAGTTAATTTCCAGCCGGCCGATTCTTCCGGCGGTGAGAACTACGGTTGGAGGATCATGGAAGGCAGCCTGTGCCCGGGTGGTGATTGTGATCCGGGGTTAGTCCGACCCGTTACCGAATACACACACGCCGATGGTTGTTCCATAACCGGTGGTGAGGTCTATCGCGGCAGCGCTTATCCCAACCTTTTTGGCTCCTATCTGTTTGGTGATTATTGCACCGGTATAATATGGAGCCTTCAAGGCTCTGGCAGCAGCTGGATCACAACGCAACTGGCAGATACAAACTACTCTATTCAAACCTTCGGGCTGGCTGAAGACGGCAGTGTTTACCTTGCCAGCCGGACCGGCGGCGTCTTCCTGATCAGCGATGGTGACGTGGTGCCAGAACCCTTCCAGTTGAATGCCGGGTTCAACGACGCCTGGTTTGACCCGGCGACCGATGGACAAGGATTTTTCATTACGATATTTTCAGACCTGGGCCTGGCGACGGCGGCCTGGTTTACCTATGACACGGTATTACCGCCGGACGATGCAACTGCCAACCTGGGTGACCCCGGACACCGGTGGATGACTGCTTTAGGGCCGATCATCGATAACCAGTCCGTCATGGATATCACTATGACCTCCGGGGGGATTTTTGATGCGCCTACCGATATTCAACGGACCGACCCACCGGGCTCGGACGGTACGCTAACCCTGACATTTGAAAGCTGCACCGCCGGCACCGTGGAATACGATATTCCTTCGATCAGCATGACTGGAACCGTGCCCATAGTGCGTATCGCCGACGACAATGTTGCCCTGTGCGAGGCGCTGTTGAACCAGTAATTTCACCCCGATAAAGTAGATGTCGTATAAATGTCGTGAACACGACGTAGTCCTTGCGTTCATTAATAGCTAAACCTGTCACCTTCACGCCGGGTATCCAGTTTGCAAAACAGCTATTCCGCACGTGCAGGAGATATCAGTGGCTGCGCATAACCATGCCAAGGTCAGAGCGTGGAAAGCCGTATTTTTTGAATAGTCACTGCCCTTTTGCCAATACGATCTTCAGCGTAAAAATGACCGGGTTCGGGCACAGATTTGCGTTATCATGCGGGCTTGAATCGTGCTTTTTTGCTGAACAGTTTTTGTTTGCAGAATGCGGGTCATTAATTTCATTAAAACAGGCAAAAAATTATGTATGAACCAGAAATGAAATCGTTTTGGGTGGACTTCCCACTTAACGCCGAGCAGTACTCCAAGCTGGATATCAGATGGCGGCGCAGAAAGAACTACTACGAAATCAAAAATCCGCCACCCGACCTCAGAATCAGGTCATTCTGCACATTTGGCGGGGATGATTTCCAGGTCATCAGCCTTGAAGCCCGGGGCAACATCGACGAATACGCACACGTACTCGAAGTCATGGACAAGTGGATAAGGGAAACCCTCGGGGAATACTGAGACGCATTAAAAAATGCCCGGCCAAAATTCACCAAATCCACAGGAACTGCTGAACCAGGCCACTCAATTGGCGCGCGACGGTTATCTGGATAGAGCCCTGGAACTGGCTGCCTGGTTACCCGCTTCAGCGGTCAAGTATCAATTCCAGATCGACTTGTTGACCAATCGTCGACGGCCGGGCGACCAGCAGGAAGCAGAGAAAATATGTGCTTTATGGCAAGTTTCGGCGCCCGAATCTGTCCAGCCATTGTTTCAATTGATGCAACTTTACTGGGGAAGCGGGCGGTCTGAGTTGACACCCGCACTCGCCGGGAAAATTGGGGAATTGGAACCCGGACATCGGTTCACCCCTTACTACCAGGCGATATCCCAACAGTTGAACGGTGATTTCCAGGCTGCTTGTGATAACCATAGGGTCGCACTGCTGCGAAACACGGAACAGGAATTCAGCAAGGTTGAACTCGATCTCGAGGTGGCTATTGCCGCCTACGAAGTCGCAGCCGGAAATTACCCCGGATCACGTGCACTGAATGAAGATGCACTGGCGGAGGAATGGCCCACATACGATCTCCTGCAACGTGCGATACGACAATGGCAGAACTCAAAACCGGAGACCGGCAATCTCAGCGCCGGGCAAGTAACCCGCTACAGCAATGCCTGCTATAACCTGGGTTGTGCTGACACCAACCGCTTTTCTGGTCTGAATGATGCATTGGCGCACTTTCGCAATGCCCTGCAAATAAACCCCAATCATATCCTGGCCAGCACCAACTACCTTTTTATCAAAAATTACGATCCGGACTTGAGCAACCGGGGTGCATTGGACATGGCACAAAAGGCTTCTGCAGCTTTGCGGCGGCAACTCGGCCCGCCGCTTGCCTCGTGGGGAAATGAACCGGATTCCGAGCGGGTTTTGCGAATAGCTTATCTTTCCTCTGACTTTCGCCGCCATTCAGTTGTGCATTTCATAACACCCGTTCTGGAATCACATAACCACGAGTACGTTCAGGTTCATGCCTACCACACCGGCCATGGGCGCGACGATTGGACTGAAAGGGTGGAATCTGCCGTCGATCATTTTCACATGGCCGGAAATCTAAGCGCCCAGGCCCTGCAGCAGAAAATCATTCAGGACCGCATAGACATCCTGGTCGATTTGAATGGCTTTACCCGTGGGCACAGGGTGGAAACACTGATGCATCGTGCAGCACCTGTCCAGGTTAATTGGATCGGTTACCCTGGCAGTACAGGGCTGGATGTAATGGACTACCGCATCGTTGACGCACTTACAGATCCGAAACCCGAGGCAGAACAGTACAACAGCGAGAAGCTGCTTTACATGGACCCGGTATTTTCAGTTTACCTGCCTGACTCTGACCTGCCGGATGTGACCCCGGAGACACCGGCGCTGCAAAACGGTTACATCACTTTTGGTTCATTTAATGCTTTGCCAAAACTAAATCCGTCACTGCTAAGGATGTGGGGACAGATTCTATCCCGGGTAGACGGCTCAAAACTGCTGGTAAAAAACAAAATGATCGACCAGCCCTCGGTTCGCAAAGATATTTCCGAAGCCCTGGTGAACGTTGGCATTGAGCCTGAAAGACAAGTCCTGTTGGGCCGGACGGATCCGCCATGTGAGCATATGAAACATTATCGGGGAGTCGATCTGTGCCTCGATAGCTACCCGTACAATGGAACCACCACCAATTGTGACAGTTTTGTCATGGGTGTACCGGTGGTTACCCTGACCGGCGACCGCCACGCCAGCCGGGTAACGACAAGTCAACTGCACTCGTTGGATCTTGGCATGTTAGCGGCACCTGATAGCGACCAATACATAGAGATTGCGGTGCGGTTGGCGTCAGACACGACAAAACTGAACAGCATCCGCAGGAGTCTACGCGAGCGCTTGCAAACTTCTGCCCTGGTTGATTACCAGGGTTTCACACAACAACTCGAAGCAAAATACAGGGATATTTGGCGGAAATGGTGTGCGCAGACTTAGTCTGCTTCCTGTAACCCAATTGCAGCCACATAAGCAGCCAGTGGATTTGCGCCCTGGCTGACTGGTTTAGACCACTTGGAAAAAGATATTTCCAGGTAATTGACACCAGGCCGCAGATCAAGAGCGACCAGGTAGACTGCAGGATACAGATCTCTACCGCCTGCATGCTGAGGATCCGGATCTGCTTCAATTTTCTGCACGCCGGTGGCGGCACCGCGAAATCTCAGCGTCTGATCCGCGAGTACCCCGAGAAGGTTTATTTGCATCCACACTTTCTGTGTTTCCCGGGAGTCAATCTGCAGGACAGTCTCCGGCCCCTTCGCCCATCGGCCCTTTGGTAAACCGCGCCGTTCGGTGCTGAATTCCGAACCGGAAAAGGGCCCCTGCACCGGCCCCCAGTCATTGCTGGTGATTTTTAAAGATTTACATAAGCGGGGCGTCGCACATTGGACCAGGTTTCCGGACTGCAATCGTTCGTTCCAGATCACGGTCAGCATGTATTTGAGTTCGCCTTCTTCCAAAAGATAAATTCTCTTGTTCGGCGTCACTGCGAATAGTGCAGACTTGTCATTCGTTTTGGACAGCGTCGTTTTTTGCTGAAGAATATCCAGGCTGGCGGACCCTGTTTCCGCCTGTATGCGTACAAAAATATCCTTTGGCAAATGTACGAAATATATTTGACGGCGGCCTGCTTTGTCGAAAATTTCCGAGTCCTTCAGACGCTGTTGATACACGACTTCACCGGACAGGTAGATCTGTATTTCAGGTGCCGCATCACCATTCCTGATACTTGCCCAGTCATTTGCAGTGAGCTCCAACTTGATGGAATTCATATAAAAATAAACTGCCATTAACAATAAAGCAGCAATCGCTATGGTCAATTTCAAAAGCCGGGAGATCATCACTTTTCCCCCAAAAAGTAATAAAGCCCGGGAACAATCTCGATCAGTGCGTCATCATTGATCTCAAGACAGCGGTTGATTTTGCAACTGCTCAGCAATGACACCTGGTTCGACAGAAGAAAAGCACTCAATGCCGGCCTCGCGGTACACTGTCCGTTTTCCTCGCAATCAAAATATTCAGGCAGATGTAATCCGTAGGTCTTACGCTGCCACGACCTGTCCATGTACAGGTACTGCCAGGTATCGCTTTCTACTTCGCCTGCTGAGTAACTGTCGCGGTAGGCGACATACGCCATGGGCTCAGTTACAGGTACCGAATCCATAAGCCTGTAAAGACTCGGCCGCGGCCGGACAAACCAGCTGGTAAAATTCGCGGATGTTCTTGACTTGTGATCAAGTGAGACAAACTCGCTGAGTCTTAGCAGGTTTGTATACTGCGGTGACAACAATGCCATGAAACACCACAAAATTGAGAGCAGCATAATCATATTCGTGATCATTCGGGCCAATCCAATTTCCAGCACACCACTGCAATAAAGCAGAACGCCGGCATAGGCGATCAATACCATCGGGAAAAAGCTGAGAATCCGGTAGCTGTTGGAATTAAAGTTTATAAACATGAATACGATAAACAGCAATACCGCTACACTGGACAACAGGAAGATCGGCTGATTACGCAGGTGCTTACTGAATACGGACCCAACAGTGGCCGCCAGGGCCAGTAACCCGAAGGCGAAAAACTGTGGCCCGAAACCGGAAATACCAACCAGGTCGGCAGCATAAATGTTTTGATAGTCGAGAACCCTGGGGAAAAACTGGCTCAGATTGGGCACGAACATGCCGGAGTTTGCGAACATGTTCAGGGCGGTATCAACTGCACCCGCATCGTTGGCAACACTCTCACCGGCCTCGCTGAGCCTGGTTCCATAAGCACCATGCAGACGCCCATAAACAATGAAATTACGCAGGTACCAATAACCGCTTATTGCAATCGCGATAACTGCGGAAACCCCGCCAGCCTTTAACAGTGCCTTGCCATGTTGCCGCTCGAAAATTGACGAGTGATAACGGGACAAAAATATAACAAGGAAGACAGGCAGGGCCACCACGATATGAACGGGGGCCGCAATCTTGTAGCCCAGCATCAGCCCGAAAGCCGCTGCTGCCAGGTATAGCAAACGGTAGTTCCTGTCTTTCAGAAACTCGGCTAAAAACAACAGGCCGGCAATAAAGCCGACGTTCAGGCCAAGGTGATCTTTAACTGTGATGGCCTGCATAATTACAATTGGTAAAAAGAAAATGAGCACGGCAAATTTCAGCGCCCACGACCGGGAAACGCCGGACTGCCGGAGCACGGCAAAGCTCACCGGCACCAGCATCAATGCCCATAACAGCATTGGCATTTCGACCAGGGCATCATCGCGGAAGAAAACAAAAAACCAGAAGGCCAGGGCCGTCATGCCCAGTGGCGCTCCATTTATGCGGTTTACGGTGGTATCCAGCACCGGCGCTATAAATCCCTGCTGGTACCATTCAACGGCGGGGGGCAGGTGATAAACAAATACATCCCAGATATGAGGCGGAAACCAGGCTAGCTTGAAAAGCAAAACGGCCACCTGCAAGGCGAATAGAACAGTTACAACATAAAGAGAAAAATCACCAGCAGCGAAAGTTTGCGACAAGCACTGTTTAAATGTCTGCATGAAGGGTCTTCTATACGCCCTGCACAGAGCAATCACGATCGCAGACACCAACAAGCTTAACAGGGGCACCGAGAAGATATTCAGACTGCGAATAACAACCCCGAGAAATAATATGACAATCGTTATATGGACAAAGTAGATAAGTCCAGTGGCAACCAAACGCAGTGACAGGGATTGATGGTCTTTGAGTATGTAATTGGCAAGGCACCACGACGAAAAAACCACCAGAGCGTTGACGAGCAAAAAAACAAATCCATTCAGTAAACCTGTCAACGTTTAGCCCTGTTGCAATGCCCACTTGAGTATAAATCGCCTCCAGTGCAATCTACAATCCCGGAGTTCCGAACCAATGGCTTTCCAGATCGTTATGTCCGACAAGGTAAATCTCATGTGAAATACTGTGGGCATCAAGTATTATCCCGAGGGCAGAACGGGCTTTTGGACTCTGCCCGAATGGTCTGCAGCAACACTGGAGGCAGCGCATCTATCGCGAGGTAATCAAGTCAGCAATGAACAGATTTACAGAACAATTCGGGCAGGTCAAAGCCAGCGCCATCCTGCGCACCAACGATCAGGAAAAGGCCGCTCTCGCCATGGAAGCAGCCATCCGGGGTGGCTTTACCATTGTCGAATTCACACTGACCATCCCGGGTGTTTACGACCTGGTAAAGGATTTCTCCCGGCGTACCGACCTCATCGTAGGCACCGGCACCGTGATGAACAAAGAGCATGCACGGCTTTCAGTGGAAGCCGGGGCACAATTCCTGGTGTCACCGGTCGTGGATGAGGCGGTAATTTTCGCGGCCAACGAACTGGGTGTTGCGAGTATGCCGGGAACGCACACACCAACAGAAATGCTGCTGGCCCACCGTGCCGGCGCCCAGTATTGCAAGCTGTTCCCCTGCCCGCATGGCGGACCGGACTGGGTGCGGTCGGTACTAGGCCCGATGCCATTCCTGAATATAGTACCGACCAACGGTGTTGACCATCACAATGCCGGCGAGTGGATTGCCGCCGGCGCGGTTGGCGTGGGTTACGTCGCGCCCCTGTTCGTTCCGGCAGATATCGCCGCCGGCAACTGGGATGCGATCGAAGAGCGGGCACGGAAGTGTGTCGCGGCGGTACAGTAAGTCCGGTTCAGCCCTGGGAAATACCTGCCAGACAACTTTGGGGGCTACTCTTTCCTGGGTTTGATCCGTTTCAGAAAAGCCCATAAAGGCACTGCGGTCAACCCGCCAATCACCCCGGATGCATATGGGGGCAGATTAAAACCGAATACCGAATTCCAAATCATGCCGACGATCAGACTGACGGCTACCACTGCAACCAGCAAAACCAGGACCCGCTGCCAAAAGACCATTTGAACACCTCCAAGCTAATGGTAATTACTTCATATTAAGTCATGAACTGGGGAGATTGGTATATTATCGAAGTAAGGCCAATCAAAAAACGCCCGCTCACAAAGCTAATCAAAAGGAGCCTCCATGCTGGGACTAATGCAGGATTACCAACTCACTGTTCAAACAATTTTGGACCACGCGGCACTGAACCACGGTGAACGGGAAATGGTCACACGGTCAATAGAGGGTCCCATCCGGCGTTACAACTATCGTGATCTTCGTACGCGTGCACTACGCGTTGCCAAGGCCCTGCAAAAGGAAGGTGTCGTGCTGGGCGACCGGGTCGCGACCATGGCCTGGAATACCGACCGTCATGTCGAAACCTGGTATGGAGTCATGGGCCTGGGCGCAATCTGCCACACGATCAATCCAAGGCTATTTGTCGAACAACTGGTTTACATCATCAATCATGCCGAGGATAAAATACTGTTTGTTGACCTGACTTTCGTACCGCTTATCGAGGCCATTGCAACCAAGCTGCCCACCATTCAGAAGTACATTATCCTGACCAGTGACAGCTATATGCCACAAACCACGCTGCCAAATGCGGTTGCGTATGAAACCTGGCTGGCCGGGACCGACGCGGATTTTGAATGGGCAAGGTTTGACGAGAATACCGCGGCCGGATTGTGTTACACATCCGGCACCACCGGTAATCCGAAAGGCGTGCTGTATTCGCACCGCTCCAACGTATTGCATTCATTGATGTGCAGCCAAAACGATGTCATTGGAGCCAAATCAGTCGACAACGTACTGCCAATTGTGCCGATGTTCCACGCCAATGCCTGGGCAATTACTTTCGCTATTCCCGCTAACGGCGCCAGCATGATCATGCCCGGGGCAGGTATGGATGGAAAGAGCATCTACGAACTGTTGGACAGCGAAAAAGTCAACGTGTCGGCCGCCGTACCCACGGTGTGGCTTGGTTTGTTGCAATACCTTACAGAAAACGACCTGAAATTACCCTACCTTGACCGGGTACTGATCGGCGGGGCTGCAGTCCCGCGGATGATGATTGAATCGTTTGAAAATACCTATGACGTTGAGGTCATCCACGGATGGGGCATGACCGAGATGTCACCCATTGGCACCACGGGCAAACTGAAATATGCCACCGAACACCTGCAGGGCGAGGACCGGATCAAGCTGAAGCTCAGACAGGGCCGGCCGCCTTACCTGGTAGAAATGAAAATCGTCGATGATGAGGGTACCGAACTGCCACGCGACGGCGAAACTTCCGGTCACCTTCTGGTCCGCGGTCCGGCTATCTCCAGTGGCTACTACAAACATGACGAAAACATCCTGGATGAGGACGGCTGGTTCAACACCGGTGATATAGCCAACATCGACGAATTGGGTTATATGCAGATCACTGACCGTGACAAGGACGTTATCAAGTCTGGCGGCGAGTGGATTTCATCCATAGAAATTGAAAATACCGCCGTTGGTTGTGAAGGCGTTGCCGAGGCCGCAGTCATAGGTGTTGCTCACCCCAAATGGACCGAACGGCCATTGCTTATCATCGTGCGTAAACCCGGTGCGGAAGTCAGTGCGGAAGAAGTGCTGGCGTATCTGGAAGGCAAGATTGCCAAGTGGTGGATGCCGGAAGCAATCGAGTTTGTTGATGAGATCCCACATACAGCTACCGGAAAGATTCAGAAGATGGAATTGAGGAAGAAGTTTGGCGGTTATCAATTTAAAGAAGGTTGATTGCTTGACAATTACCTGCTATTCCTCCAACCTCCACCACGAGTCTGCAGGTGTCCTTCTGACTGCTCAGTCAGGGGATTAAACGGGAAGACGGTACGTCATAATTGGCAATTCCGTCGCTGCCCCCGCAACGGTAGGCGAAGGTTCGGGTCATCGCAGCCACTGTGCATTTGCATGGGAAGGCGACCCGGCAGCAGCGGTGTTAAACCGCTCTTCGCAAGCCCGGAGACCGGCCAGCAGTTTTTCACTTGTGCATTCGCGGCGGGCGGAGGCGTGTGAGAACTGTTTCCCCGGAACCCGGAACAAGAATCAGCCTCCCCGCTTAACCACTGTCAAGAAAAGCACAAGCCCTGCGCGTTCGGGTGAGATCGCACTGGAGAAAGACAGTGGCTAAAAATAATTCAAAAACCAAATCAAATTTGGTCTTCTCGCTTGTGTCTGTCTTGCTGGCCAGCCAGCTTTACGCTGAAGAAGCGCTGGAGCTCGACGACCTGCTGGTTACAGCAGGACTCCAACCCCTGTCCGTAAGGGATGTTGCCAGTTCAATCACCGTTATCACCCGCGAGGAAATCGAGCAGAAACAGGCCAGGTACCTGTCTGAATTATTGCGTGACGTCCCCGGTTTCTCGGTCAGCCAGGCAGGTGGTGCCGGCGCCCAGACCCAGGTGCGTGTGAGGGGCGCCGAGGCCAACCACCTGTTAGTCCTGATTGACGGCATCCGCGCCAATGACCCGGCGGCCAATGACGAGTTTCAGTACCAGTTTGCATTGACTTCTAATATCGAACGCATCGAGATCATCCGCGGCCCGCAAAGCGCCACCTGGGGCAGTGATGCCGTGGCCGGTGTTATCAATATTATCCGCAGGAAAGACGGCGATGGCCATTACCTGTCGGGCAATATTGAAGCCGGCTCTTTCGACACCGTTAACGCCGGGGTGGATGGCAGCTACGCCGGCGAAGTGTTCAGAATTGATGCAGGCCTGGCATACCTGGATACCGATGGGATCAACATCTCGCGCAGCGGCAATGAAAAGGATGGCGCGGAAAACACCACCGGCAATATTGCGCTTGAATTCGATGCGGGGGATGCCTTTGAATTCAGATTCTCCGGCCAGGTGGTGGATGCAAATAGCCAGTACGATGACATTGATTACTTTGACACAGGCCTGCCCATCGACGCAGACCGGCTAAGCAAAAACCGGCACAATTACCTGGCCGGGCAAATGACATTTGCACCAACCCAAAGTGCCTGGTCCGGCAGCCTGTCAGTCAACCGGATGGAATCCGACAATGACAATTTCAGCGATGGTGCGTGGACCAGTGCCACTGCCGCTGAAACACTCGAGCTTAGGCTCAGGGGTGGTGTGCTGATGGGGCCGGACAACAACCACCGTTTGAATTTTGCCCTCGAGCAGGAAGATGTCGATTTTTCCCAGCGTGGTGAAGCCTCCTTCTACGGAGACCCAAACCAGGACCAGTCCTATGATGCATACGGCTATGCGCTGGAGTACGTGGGCAAACCCCTGACCGGTTTTACCTGGACATTGAGCGGTCGTTATGATGATTACAGTGATTTTGACGATGCTGCGACCTGGCAACTGGCCGCGTCTTACGAGTTCTCACCGTCACTGAGGCTGCGCGCTTCCGCAGGCACAGGTTCCAAGACACCGACGTTCACAGAACGATACGGCTATTATGACGATCTTTTTATCGGCAACCCTGACCTGAAACCGGAATCCTCGCAAGGCTGGGAGGCCGGCATCGAAACCAGTTGGGCGGCGCACCGCCATCAACTGCAACTGGCATATTTCAACCAGGATTTACAGGATGAAATTGACGGTTTTGTTTTTGATCCCGATAGCTTTCTTTTCACCGCCTTGAACAAGCAAACCGATAGCAAGCGCCAGGGTGTCGAGGTCATTTTTGATACCCGTATCGGGAAATCTTTGACGCTGGGTGCATCCTACACGTATACAGACGCGACAGAGCAAAATGCCGACGGCCAATCTGTGCGGGAAGTAAGGCGGCCAAGACATATGGCCAGTGCTTCGGTAAATTATTACTTTGCACAAGACAGGGGCAACATGAACCTGGGTGCGCGTTATAACGGCTCGCAGCAGGATGTCTACTTTTCGCCGCTCACATATACCACGGAGCGGGTGAATATCGACGCCTATACGCTGTTGGATCTGGCTGCATCATGGAAACTGACGAGTGCACTTGAACTGACCGGACGAATCACAAACCTGCTGGATGAAGACTACGAAGAAGTTTTGGGCTTCGCGCGCCCCGGACGGGCAGTCTACGCCGGCTTACGTGGACGGTTTGATTTTTAGACGATCAAATAGCCCGCGAATGGGGGGCTAATCCTTTCAGGAGTCAGCGGTACCCAGGTCTTTCAGCAACCCGTTTTCAATATTGTAAATCCAGCCGTGCACCGACAGCTCCTGCCCGTGAGCCCAGGCTTTCTGTACCACGGTGGTACTACAGACATTGTTTACCTGTTCCCTGACATTCAACTCACAAAGCAAATCGATCTTCTCGTTATCGGCCAACCCATCAAGCATGTCAGCGTTCAGACGCCTGACATCCTTGACGTGACAAAGCCAGTTGTCGATCAGCCCGTGGTCCGTGTCCTCCATGGCCGCGTGAACACCACCGCAGCCATAGTGGCCGCAGACGATGATATGTTTGACCTTCAATACCTCGACGGCAAAATGGATGACCGAAAGACAATTCAGGTCCGAGTGGACAACCAGGTTCGCGATATTACGATGAACGAATATCTCCCCCGGCGGCAGATCGACAATCTGGGTTGCAGGAACCCGGCTGTCTGAACATCCGATCCACAGGTATTCCGGCTTCTGCTGCGCCGCCAGACGTGTAAAAAAGCCGGGGTCCTTTTCGGTAATGGAATTTGCCCATTCTCGGTTTCTGTCAAAAAAATGTTGTAATGTTTTCAAAGCCCATCAACTCCCGACTGCTTCCTGGCAATTTCAAACCCGCTGTCTGCGGCTTACCGTATATCTTTCAGTAGCCGAGTTCAAAGTCCACTTTATACAGCAAGGGTTCATTCCGCAAAAACCGGCGGTAATTCTCTGTGAAAATCCCGGCAATGTGTTTGGGAAAACTCGTCGCCGCATTATGCGGTGTAACAAAGACATTTGGCAGCGCCCACAACGGACTGTCCTGATCCAATGGTTCTTCTACGAACACATCAAGTACCGCGCCGCCAATATCACCCTGCCGTAGCGCACGCACCAGGTCGCGCTCATTAACTGCATTTCCCCGTCCGACATTTATCAGAACCGTTGTTTCTTTCATCATTGCCAGCGTTTCCGCATTGATGAAATCTCCGGTTTCCGGCGTGTCCGGAAGGATCAGAACCACGTAATCCAATCCCGCAAAAAAATCCGCTCTGCTCTCAAGGGTATAAACACGATCAACATCATCACAGGGCTTGCCCGAACGGTTCATCCCTGTGACCCTGATTCCAAATTCCCGGGCCGTTCGTGCAAGGTGCCGGCCAATTGAACCCAGGCCGACGATGCCAAGTGAAATTTCACTGGCAGGGCGATATGGCAAAGGCTTCCAACGGCGCTCCGTTTGGTCACTTTTCATACTGAATACACGGCGTTCAAACGCGAACAGGTAGGTAAAGACATACTCGCTCATCGGTGGTCCAAAAACATCCTTAACGCCGGTCAGGACGTAGTCCCTGCGCAAATCCGGACTGCATAAGAGATTGACGCCTGCCCAGCTTGACTGAACCCATTCGAGACTCTCCGCCAGGCCGAGTACATCCGCCACCAGCTGTGGACTGCCCAGGATGATATTGCAGCCGGCCAGCTGTGCCGCCGCAGATTCAATATCCATTGCCAATGTCACTTCAAGATGTGGCAAGCCGGCATCGGCGACCAGTGATCCGTATTCCGGGGCATCTGACGAAAGTATCAGCAGTTTATTCACCGGCGTTTATCCGGCATTCCAGAGACAGCCCGGTGGTGGGCCAATACGGGTTTAGCAGGTGTCCCGGCGGGCCAGTTCCCGGAGTTTGTCTTCATTGAGGATAGCCACTTTTTTACGGTTTACACGGATGATGCCGGCGCTTTGAAAACGGGCTAGGACACGGGAGATGGTCTCGGTGGCCAGACGCAGATTACTGGCAATATCACGGCGCGACATGCTCAGGTTAAACTCTTTTGCAGAATAACCCCGGCTTGCAAACCGCCCCGCCAGGGAGCACAACAATCGTGCGATTCTTTCCTCGGCGCTCAGATCGGCCGCACTCGCCTCCAACTCGGCGATATGCAGACTCATCACCCTGAACAATTCATCCTGCAATTGTGGTAACTGCCGGGCCATATCCGCAACTGAATCAAAACTGAGACCGCACACCGAACTGGTATCGAGTGCAACGACATTGGCCCTGTGAACCTTCTCATGGATGGCATCAAACCCGATGATTTCGCCGGGCAGGTAGAAGCCCAGCACCTGCTCCTCACCGTTTTTGTCGATCACATAGCTTTTGAAACAGCCTGCACGGACTGCCGCGATGGTTTGGAACTTGTCACCTGCACGAAAGATATGTTCGCCGGGCTGGATCGGACGGGATTTATTAACGATATGCTCGAATTGCTCGGTTTCTTCGGAATCCAGGCTGCGCGGCAGGCACAAATTACCGAGCGTGCATTGGCTGCATGCAACCTGTACGCGCTCTGGAAAATATGGCTTTTTTTGGCTGTCTGAACCCATAAACCGCTCAATTTCGTACTTTCAAATACAATTAGCGGGGGATTATAGCCTAACAGCGTCTTATTAAATAACTTTTGAGTAAGATTTTCCTTGAAGGTCGTTAATTAGATATTCGTCGAATTTCATTGCAATGGCCCGCAACAACAACAGACCGGTTGGGGTGACATCTATCCCGAATTTCGAAATTTCAACCAGGCCGTCTTTCTGCAGCGGCTTAAGCAACTCAAGTTCAAGTGCAAAGTGCTCGGAGAAATCTATTTTGAATCTTCTCTCAAACTCGCCGAACCGAACCTTGCCCTGGCACATGATTGCGGCTATCACTCCCCTTCTGAGCCGGTCTTCACTACTCAGGCTCAGGCCGCGCCAAACGGGCAACCTTTTGTCATCAATGGCGGCTTGCCAGTCACGGATATCCTTGAGGTTCTGCACAAAGCTGTTACCGACTTTGCCAATCGCGCTGACGCCAATACCAACCAGGTCCGTTTCACGACAGGTGGAGTAGCCCTGGAAGTTGCGTTGCAGCGTTCCATTTTTCATTGCAACCGTCAGTTCGTCATCAGGCAGGGCGAAATGGTCCATGCCGATATAGACATACCCCGCCTCAACCAGCTTGTTGATCGTCGAGGCCAGGATCTGCAACCGAACCTCGGGCGCAGGCACCTCTTCAGATTTGATCATTCGCTGCGCCCTGAACAAGTGGGGCAGATGGGCGTAGTTGTAAACCGACAATCGGTCAGGACGAACCGAGAGTATCGAATCAACCGTTCTTTCGAACGATGTCGCAGTTTGTAACGGCAAGCCGTAGATCAGGTCGATTGACACTGAATTGAACCCGGACTGTCTCGCTGCTTCCACCAGCTTGAGGGATTTGTCCTCATCCTGGATTCGATTTACAGCTTTTTGAACAGCAGGATCGAAATCCTGGACACCCATGCTGACCCGGTTGAAACCTATATCGGCCAGGTAAGCGATCCTCTCCTCGTTGACGGTCCGCGGATCAATCTCAATGGAAAATTCACGATTGTCGGATCGGCTCAACAGGAAGCTTTCAGAAAGCTGTTCGATGATGGATTTGTGCTGTAAGTCGTCGTAGTAGGTCGGCGTGCCCCCACCGAAATGCAGCTGGATAACCTGCCTGTCCCTGTCAAACAGCTTGCCCTGCATATCGATCTCTTTCTCGAGGTGCTGTAGATAAACAGCAGCGCGCTGGCTGTCCCTGGTAACTTTCTTGTTACAGGCACAGTAATAGCAGAGCTCTTTGCAAAACGGCAGGTGGAGATAAAGCGATAGCGGTCTCGGAATCAGGTCATCATTGCTGTTTTGTATGTGCCGGCGGTAAGCTTCCTCGTCAAAGCCTTCGTGAAACTGCAAAGCAGTCGGATAGGACGTATAACGGGGTCCGGCCAAGCCGTACTTTTTTATAAGCTCCGTTGGAAAGGATGTTGATATGCTACTCATGTAAAGCTTCCCATGCCGCTCATAGAGACAGGGGCGCACCCCCTGCCAGCGGGTAGAAACCCGATGTTTGCCGTAAAATTATCTCCCGAATTTCTTCGAATACTGCCATGAAAATGCCTGATTTGTTCACTAGCTACTGCAGCGCACGTTATCACCGGCTTTTTCAGGCACAAATGACACAGGTCAAGAATACTTTAGTAACCTGTTTTGAATGGGGTTTATAGGTCACCAAACAAAGATCACATGACTTGAGTCAATTGTGACGCCTTGCATGCGAGTTAAAAAACGTGGCAAAGACGTAATTCGGGTTGAACTGACACACGTCAATTACACCGCCCTGTGGCCAGCGTATATTTCATTTCAGGCGTTAAGCGTTACCGTAATTTAGCTCCATCAGCCCCTCCACAGGCTGACATTCAGACCCGGCCACTTACCCCCGCGCCGGGTCTTTTTTTGCAGATCCATTTAATCGTGAATGCAATGTTGCGATGCTCAGGTCTCTTCGATGTAATATAAGCAAATGTATCGTGGAGAAAAATTATGGATTTCTTAACCAGGCTTTCAATATTACTAATTTGCCTCGTATCGGGGATCAGCGCAGCCGCTAAAGAATCAGTGCCCCCCAAAGTGACCGTGGACGGCCTGCGCCTGGTTGAGGGCACCACGATGGCCCGGGTATACGCCAAACCGGACGTGGATCTATCCCTGTACAACAGGTTTTACGTACTCGCGCCGCAAGTCGCATTTGAAAAGGACTGGCAGCGGGGGCAAAACAGCATACCGGGCAATACCGTAACGAATGACGATATGCAGCGTATAAAATCTGAATTGTCAGCCTTGTTTGTCGAGGTCTTCAAGCAGGAGTTGCAGGGTAATGGCGGTTATATTCTCGCTGAAGAGCCAGCCGAAGACGTATTGGTGGTAAGCCCGCTAATAATCGATTTGAACGTAATTGCACCGACAACCCCCAGAAACCGTAATAGCAGAAGCGTTATCGCCTCTGCGGGTTCAATGACCCTTTATATGGAACTGATTGACTCGGTCACCGGCGACAAATTGGTAAAGGCCATCGATAACAAATACGACAGGACACACCCAAACCCGATCAGGGCGAACCAGAAGCGTAACGAGGCAGCCGCCCGGGATTTAATCGGAGAATGGGCAAAACTACTGCGCCTGGCGCTGGATGAGGCCAGGACGGTGGTTAACGGGAAATAGAATACCCACGAACCTCCCGTGGGAGCGATCGGCGCAGCTGGTCGCGATTTTCCTAAAACAGCCCCTTATTTACCCAGAAATGCACCGCGATACTGGCCGCGTAGCCCAACGCTACTGCCCAGGTCCATTTCAGATGTGAGAAAAAGGTATAGATACCACGCGCCTGCCCCATTACGGCAACACCTGCGGCTGATCCAATTGACAGCATCGAGCCACCGACCCCGGCTGTCAGGGTAACCAGCAGCCATTGCCCCTGACTCATGTCCGGGCTCATCGCCAGGACCGCAAACATGACCGGTATATTGTCAACCAGCGCCGATGCGACACCGACGAATATGTTGGAAATTGTCGGCCCCAGACCGGTGTAAAGTAAATCTGATCCAACCGCCAGGTAACCAAAGGCGCCGAGACCGCCCACGCACAGAATCACGCCGTAGAAAAACATCAATGTATCCCACTCGGCTCTCTGCAAATTGGCATAGATGTCATAAAACTTCTTGTTGGTTTCCGCATCACCTTCGTGCATGGCCTGTATACCCAGGGCTGACCCTCCGACCATATTCTGGGCAATATTGGTCTGATCCCGGCGCTGCAGGTAGTAGCCAAAGAGTTTCAGGAATCCAAGACCGGTCATCATGCCGATAACGGGTGGCATGTGTAGAAAATTATGCACGGAAACCGCCATTGATATTGTCACGATAAACAACCCCACAACGACCCATGCACCATGTTGCAATTGAGCCTCCTCGTGCATAGGGTCAGGCCGGCCTGCAGGTAGGGCAAATGACAGGATGCCTGCCGTAACCAGCCAGTTGACCACCGAAGGAATCACCAGCGCGAAAAATTCACTGAACTGGATATGCCCCTTCTGCCAGACCATCAGGGTGGTAATGTCACCAAACGGGCTGAATGCTCCGCCGGCGTTTGCAGCGACAACGATATTGATACAGGCCAGCGCCACGAAACGGTGATTTGTACCGCCAACCGATATGACCACGGTGGCCATCAACAGGGCCGTTGCCAGGTTGTCAGCCACGGGTGACATCAGGAACGCTATGACACCGGTAATCCAGAAAACCTGGCGCAGGGAAAACCCCTGGTTAACCAGCCAGGAACGCAATACATCAAAAATACCGCGCTCCTCCATCGTATTGATGAAGGTCATTGCTGCCAGCAGAAACAGAAACAATTCTGCAAATTCGAGCAGGTTGTGGCGAACCAGTTCTTCCGCCATATGGGTTTCACCCATACTCGAATAGGCAAACGCAACCAATATCCAGATAAAGCCTGCGGCCACAATTACCGGCTTCGATTTTCGCAGGTGTATATTCTCTTCAAGAATGACTAAAAAATAGGCGCCAATAAAAATGGCGATTGCCAGGTACCCGGCCCAGTGCGTGGTTAATTCCATGTTATTCTTTCTGCCTTGTAAATGTGATCATATTTTAGATACATTCAAAATCATCCGGTCCTGTTGGCCTGCAACGATCGGGCCATCCATGTTTGCGCCAGAAGTCCACGTAACCCAGTGCTTCAACCCACTCCTTGAAACGCGGATCCTTGCGAACCTCCACGGCCCAGTTATTCCAGACCTGGGAATGCATTTGAATCTTGACTATATCACTCATCGGATCAATTCCCAGATCAAATGCCCGTGATGAACCGAGCACCAACAGTGATTCAAACCCCACCAGTTCCGACAACTCGCCGTTGTTGACCACAGAAACGATAGTAAGGGCAACCTCATCGGACATGGCCGGGTCTTCCAACGCATCAATGATCGAATCGGCAAAAGCAGCAGGTAAAATACCCGACCTCATACGTACATTACGAAGAAGTTTGCGTGCTTCATTGTAGTTTCCACTATTTATCGCACTGAGGCCACTAACGTATTGCCGGTAGGTGAAATGTTCCAGTCCATCCAATATAACCAGCGCCGCCTGTGGTGTTCCGGAAAAATTATGAGCCGCAGCGAGCGTCCAGGCAATATGCTCGTTGAAAGGATCCAGACGCAACACATCGGACAAGGGCTCTATCAACTCCTCAAAGTATCCCAGCCTGAGATGTAGCATGGCTTCCCAGTGGTAAATGTTCGAGTCATCGCTGCCAATCATCCTTATTTGCTCGAAATAAGCGGCAGCCCGCTCTATATCACCACGAAGTGCATGGACGGACGCGAGCGAGCTAAGTGCATCGGCTGACCGCGGATTAAGTTCAAGCGCAAACATGGC
>CALBDB010000006.1 GCA_937927755.1 uncultured Lysobacterales bacterium | reverse complement strand
GGTTTTGTTTCCGGTATGTTCATTTCAGTAATGTTACTCATGCTATGAACCTTCTTTACTAAGAGAGGGTAGGGTTTATCAGTATATATAAAGTTGGTTTATTAAGGAAACCGAATATTCCAATCATGCTAAAAACCATATTCAGTCATTTGTCAGAATGGCGCCCCGCTTAACCAGTCGAATCTCGTTTCCCCCATCCGGTAAAGGCAGGAACGCAGCTTCATCGGTCATTTCCCTTATCAGAAATATACCCATTCCACCAAACGGTCGGTCCTTTAACGCTGTATCCAGTTGGGGAGTGCTCACGTTACCTGGATCAAAGATTTTGGCACGATCCCGGATCCGGATTACAACAGCGTCGCCATCACTTTCCATGTGCAACTCTATTTTTTTGCTGGGATCATTGCCGTAACCATGAATAATGACGTTGGTCACGGCTTCATCGACTGCCAGGCGAAGATCACCCTGGGCTTTTTCGCTTACACCGAGTTGTGCACCCGCCTGGTCGATATACTCGCGGACTTTTTGCAGGTTTTCGAGGCTGGCATTGACCGAAAGGTCAAAAACCTGCTCTGCATTCATTCAGTTAACCCGCTCAGAAGGAGTTTATGGCTTCGTTCCGGTCCTGGAAGATGTCCAGGTAAACGTCAAAACCGAGGGTTTTTATAACCCGGTTAACCGCTTCCGTCGGATTGAGTAATTTCAGATGACTGGATTTGCTCAGCCCTCCGGAATCGTCGTCGCTAAGCATATTTGCCATGGCGTGAATGGCCCTGAACCCGGCGCTGCCCATGTAACCGACACCACCAAGGTCAATGAGGATGTTTTTTGCACCGGCTTCTATCACTTCTGCTGCTTTATCCTGCAGTGTTTTGTGGGTGGAGGCATCGATGTCGCCTTCAACCCGCAAAATCGTGACGGGAACACTACCCTGTGCTTCTCCAACCATGATGTTAAATGTAGTCATAAATACAACCTCTTGCCTTGTGTTAAGTAATTCTAATATAAATTCTACACACTAACTCAACCGTTGTCGCGCAGGCGTGGTCAGTGCAGTGAATCGTTATGCTGCAGGGTCTGTTTGCAGATACTTTAAAGCCAGCATTGTAATGTCATCAGACTGCACGGCCTCACCGCGGAATTCGAGCACCGCTTCCAACATGATTTTAAGAAAAGTCTCGGTATTGTTGTCTTTGGGCATAGCCATTTGCAGGATGCGGTCCTCGGTGAACTGTTCACCATCCGGGTTCTTTGCCTCGTTTACACCATCGGTGTAACTGAATATCAGGTCACCCGGGTTCAGTTTTACGGTCTCAACAGAGTAATTCGCCGCCGGAAACAGACCGACAACACCACCGGTAATATCCAGCAACTCCACTTCCCCGCCCTTCCTGAAGATCATCGGTGCTTCGTGCCCGGCATTTACGTAGCTCAAGACCCCGCTCTCCGGGTCGAGCAGGCCAAAAAACACCGAGGCAAACATACTGGAGCCTGCGTGTGTAGTAGCGATATAACGGTTGGTTGTATACAGACTGTTCAGCAATACCTGGCCCGTAATCCCGGCCTCGCCTTCGGGCGCAGAACTGTCGACGACTGAATCCATGCAGCCATACAATGAAGTTGCACGGATCAGGCTTCGAAACAAGGTCATGAATAGTGCGGCACCGACGCCTTTGTCACACACGTCACCAATAACGATGGCCAGGTGTGGATTGGTCTGCAATTTAAAAACATCGTAGAAATCGCCGGCCACTTCACGCGCAGCTTCAAACCAGGCAGCGATTTCCCAGTTTTCAACCACGGGTATCTTCTTTGGTAAAAAATCGGCCTGTATCCGTCGTCCGATTTCCATCTCTTTCTCAAAGGCGAGCAATTTGGTAGATCGGGTTTTAATTTCGTTGACGATCTCCCTTTCTCTTTCCAACACGGATCGCAATACGGCCTTGAAAGCGCCCGGGTCGTTTGCCAATGCCTGGTAAAACACATCTCTCTCAATGCTGAGGAACAGGGAATCACTCTCGGCGGTTACCGAAGCGCTGCGGACCTCGGAGTCAAGTACTGCCATTTCACCGAAAACTTCGCCCGATTGCATGGTGGCCCAAGTAACTTCGCCATCGTGAACCCGCACATCACCCGAGACAATAAAATACATTTTAGAACCGACCTCGCCACGGGTAACGATAGTCTCACCTGTGCCGACACGAAGGGTCTCTGCCCTGGACGCCAGATCATTCAATACACTCGCATCCAAACCACTCAGAAACGAGCATTTTTTTAATATTTCGACCCTGTTCTCAATGGAGGTTAAAGGTGTTTCCATGATGCACTTCCCTGTTTTTCGGTGCTCGGGCCAACCCGGGCGAGCAATTCAAACACATTAAAGTATAAGGAGTATAAAAACCCTTTACCATGAAACCAATATTGCTATTTATGCCCAATACACAGCGTCGCGGGATTATTGGACGGGTCAGTCGATAATTCGCTGCTAGAAATATACAATGAGTTTAAACTGGCTCATAAATGAGTAAACCGACGAGCACAAAAAGCTGGATCAGGAAAGGGCTGAAAATAGCCCTGCTTATCGAAATCGCGTATATCGTCATCTTCAACGCGATTCTACAGATTCCACAAACGCAGACATTGATTAACCAGATTCGGCCAGAAAAATTCCATGTAAGATGGGAAAGCGCCTGGACCCTGTACCCATTCAGGATAAACCTTTCCGGCGCTTCGGCCAACGGCAACTCGCGCTCACAGACCTGGCAAGTGGATGTCGAATCCGCAGCGGGATCAATGAGCTTGTTGCCGCTGTTTTTCAAGAGAGCCTGGCTAAGCGACATCAGGGCCACGGGTATCGATTATCGGAAGCGCCCGAGATTGAAACCGGAAAAGGATTACAGCCAGGTAGAAGCGTTCTTTCCGATAATTGAAGGGCGTGAGGTCAGCAACGCAGATATCACGCCGCGTAAAAAGAAACGGCCCTGGTTGATTTCTTTGGAAAACATTCGCATTGACGGTGGGCATAGCTACTGGCTCAACCAGTTCAAGGGTGATATTTCAGGGGTAATAAGGGCAAATTTGGATTACCGTTCGCGTGGCGGGCCGCTGCAACTGGATATCTTCGAACTTAAACTCGACTTGCAAGAGCAGTTGATCAACGGGGACAGGGAAATGATTTCCGGGGGAAACCTGGCCGGATCAATGGGGTTCGTACCGTTCAAGCCGCGAGAGAACAAAGGGGTCAACCTGCTCAAGTTCCTGAAACTAGACATCAATATGAATATTGATGTGAACAACCTGAAGTTCATCAACCTGTTTCTTTTGGATTTCGATCAATTCACCGTTGACGGCAATGGTGAGGTTAACGGACAAATTCGATTGGACCAGGGTGAGTTGCTGACCGGTACCGATTTGAATGTTGCGGCCAGGAATATGCAAGTTAAGGTCATGGATCATACCATTGGCGGTGGCGGGTCCGTCAGTTTGAAAATGGGTGAGGAAAAAAGTGACCGGTTGGCCCTTGGGTTCGACTTTAGCGATTTGGATGTTGTCCATGGTAATGACCCTCGAGCGGTCTTGAAGGGCCGGAGTTTCGTTTTGAGCGTTGGTGGAGATGGCAAGCTGTTGCCTGATCCGGACAACGTGAATGAAAATTGGACTTTGGGCCTAACCCTGGACGATATGACCGTTCCCGACATATCGGTATTCAACACCTACCTGTCACCTGACTTGCCGTTGCAGTTCACCGGAGGAGAAGCAAGTCTTGGCGCGGACCTGCTGTTTAAGCCATTTGATGCCAGAGGTTCGCTCAGCTTGGAATCCCGGGATATCAATGCCCTTGTCGGGCGGCAATCCGTGCGCGCAGATGTTATTGCAAGCATTCAGCTTGGTGGTGGCCGGCCGGTTGACAGGCTGCTTGATGTCAGCGGATCCAGTATTACGCTGGATCGCGTCAGGGTGAAGGGAGAAAAACAGGATTACGATGACGAAGCCTGGTCAGCCATCATAACCCTCAACAAGGCTGACGCGGTACTCGCCAAGCCACTCCAACTGGATATTGAAGCTGAACTGAAAGCCAGTGATTCCCGCCCGTTTGTGGCAATGTTCAGGAACAGGGACGGATGGCAACCGAAGTTCCTGGCCAATGCAATGACACTCGAAGATATCGTCGGAAATGCCCTGTTGGAGGTCGCGGAGAACCGGCTCATAATTCCCGAGGCCTATGTCACCAGCGATAATGCCGAGGCTGGAATGAAGGCTGTGTTCAGTGGTCAGGGTGAGGACGGGGTCGCTTACTTCAAGTATAAAAAACTCGATGCAATTCTCATGTTAAAAAATGGTGACAGAAACATAGACATCCTGAAAGCCCGTCAGAAATATGACGGTTACTCCATCGTGGATTGATTAGCTTACATGGCCGGCGGATCAGGATCCTTACTTGTTGAAGTTTGTTCATGACCCGGGTTCTCATCGGTATGCTTAGGGCCTTGTTTGGCGCTGTGGTCATAAATATGCATATCGCGTTGTGGGAACGGAATTGAAATGCCTTCAGCGTCGAAGCGCAATTTAACCTCACGGGTGATGTCCCAGAAGACTGCCCAATAATCATCTGTTTTAACCCAGGGCCGGCAGATCAGGTTAACCGAGGAATCGGCCAGTTCATGCACGCGAACCGCCGGCGCCGGTTCATCGAGAACGAGTTCATGGGCTGCCATGATGTCTTCCAACACCTCACGGGCCTTGTCCAGATCCGCGTCGTAGCCGATACCAAACTGGAGATCCACCCGTCTTTCGCTACTACCGGTGACATTGGTGATGATGTTGCCCCAGATTGAGTTATTGGGCACGATCATCAACTTATTATCCGGCGTCATGATGGTTGTGGTTACAAGAGTCATTGAGCGGACTTTTCCAATCTGGCCGGAGACATCAACCCAGTCGCCCACATCAAACGGTCTGTAAAAAAGGATCATGAGCCCGCTGGCGAAATTGCTCAGCGTATCCTGAAGTGCGAATGCTACGATGAACCCGGTTGCACCAATAACAGCCAGGACCGGTGTAACGTTTACTTCCAACGCAGAAAGACCAATAAGAACACCGATAAAAATCAGGATTGCCCGCACCGCCTTGACAATAAACTGCTTCATTATCACAGAGGTATGCCTGGAGAATGACAGCGCTTTCTTTACCACTCTGCTCAGTAATACTCCAAGCAACCAGAATCCCAGAACCGCGGAAATGAAAACACCGATATGTCTACCCCAGCGCTTACCACCTTCCTTTGATTGAAACCATTTGATCAGCGTAGACCAGGCCGACCTGGTGTCTGATACATCGACATCAAGGCCATGATTGACCTTTATGTAGTTTCGATAAGCGAGCACAGCCTCCTGTTCTTTCTTTTGATCTGTCAAGCCGGCTTTTTTGGTGTATGCATCCAGCACGAGACTTAGCCGATCAATTAACCCGGTCCTTTGTTCGCGTATTGCCGCGATATGATCAAGGGCCTCATCCTTGACGGGTCCCTGTTGTCCGGATTCGTCGGATTCAGCCCTGTTTACGTTCTGCCCTTGCGCGGAAACTGATTCGTTGATGTCGACGTCTTGTCTTTTCAGGTCCAGTTTGGCCTGGTTGAGCTGATAAACGGACTCCCTCAGCAGCTTGAACCAAGCCTCGGCTTCTACTTCTATCTCGTCGGCTTTCATCGGTTTCAGCATGAGCTCTAGCTCATCCAGAGGTATGGACGGGTCTCCGGTGGTGACAGCCGCCGGGTGGTGTCGTGCAGAAGGGTTTGCTTGAGCTGAGGCGGAATCGACATAAAAGCAGAACATGCTGCAAACGAGGATGACAACAATTGCGGTTCTGTATTTCATTGAACTTTTATCACTTGAACTGAAGCCTGATCGGGGCTGGCAAATAGAAGGCTTTGGTTGTCTATTGATGATCCAATATCATAGCATGGAGTCATCAGGGCAACATTTTGTTATGCTTAATTTTCAACCTGAAAAATTACGTGACTCATTTCAATTCCAATTATGATTGAGCTGACCAAAACAGGGAGCAAGCGGGGAACAATCAAGGCCGCTTGCTTGCTCGTAAGTCTCATTTTTTTATTGTTGAGCCCGCCCCTGGAAACCAATGCAAACGACACAAGCCGCCACCTGGCTCAATGCCCGTCCGTAGAAGAGGAAATCGTCGATCTGGAAATCCTCGCGGACATGCTGGCCAAAACAACAGCTGTCAGTCTTTTCACAAAGTTGAGTTTGAAAAAAGATATCAACAAGGTGTTGGCACGGATGGAGGATTATCATGCTGGCCGGGGTAAATTCTCGTTAGAACAACTTGAAGAGCAATACAACTTGTTACTGATGAAAATTGCCGCTCATCTACAGGACAAGGATTTAAAAACACACAGACACCTGTGTAATGCATGGTTGGTGATCTGGGAAGACTTAAAAAATCCTGAGCGATTCAGAGACCACGGACCTTGAAGAGGGGAGCAGTAAAACAAATGCGTCGAAAACTGATTTATTTTGGATTAGTGGCCCCGGCACTGATTTTTCTGCAATCGTGTACGGAAAAGGAGCCTTCACACGACGCCATCATCCGTGAGGATTTACTCACCATCATTGAGACATTGGGAGAACCCTGCGAGCAGGTTTCAGATTTTGAGCCCACCCCCGGAATTTCATATTCGGTTACCTGTGATACCGGCGACCGTTACCTGCTTTCAGTTAGCCCGGAAGGCAAGGTAGATATCAAGGACCATGATTGACTTGGCTTGTCGTATTTTTAACCAGGAGGATACCCGATGACCTACAACCTGATTTTAATTGCAATCGTGGTGATATCCGTTTCGATCGGAACGGCTTTGGGTAAGGGTGGGTCAAAATGGAAGGCACCACTCATTTCTTTATCAATTTTTGTGATTGCTGTTGCTCTTCTTAACTTTCTGGGCTTGAATGAAGGTACCGTTAACTAATCAACGTATGGCCCGGAAAATTGATTTGAATCAACAGGTGCCTGTCTACCAGGGCAGTCTCTGAAACGAACTGCGTTAAAGGTTGAATTATGAACAAAGTCATAAATCCCTGTTCACGTCTGGTTCCACTTTGTGTTTTTGTGTTGATTTTATCAGCTTGCGCCAATGAACCAGTCAGAAATCCTTTGCCGCCCGAGCACTACAATCAGGCTGAAGTTGTCGATATGCCCGGTGTGCGTGTTTGGGGTGATGATAAGAGCAAACTTCTTCACGATGATGTAGTCCAGTCGATCAGGAATGAAAAAGCCGGGTTGTTTCCTCGAGGTCCCGAAGGTGAACTGCAATACGCGGCGCTTGCCATATCAGGTGGTGGGGACCATGGGGCCTTCGGCGCCGGTTATCTGAAAGGGTGGAGCGACTCCGGTACGCGGCCAAATTTCAAAATAGTTACCGGTATCAGCACCGGTGCGCTCATTGCGCCCTTTGCCATGCTCGGTTCCGAATATGATGAGATTTTAAAGACTTCCTATACGACCATCGCGGCGGATGATGTATTTGAGATGCGTCATATCACCAGTGCCCTATGGGGTGAATCGCTTGCCGACAATCACCCGCTGTTGGATCTTGTTCACGATGTTGTTACCGAAGAGGTAATCGATGCCGTTGGCAGGGCACATAATGAAGGACAGCGACTCCTCATTGGCACAACGAATTTTGATGCGCAGCGCCCAGTGATCTGGAATATGGGCGTAGTTGCCAACAGTAAACATCCTGATGCCTACAGGGTTTTCCGTGAGATCCTGGTTGCCTCGGCTTCGATCCCCATATTATTTCCACCCGTATTGATTGATGTGGAAGCCGGTGGACAAACCTACGATGAAATGCACGTTGACGGTGGAACGGTTGGACAGATGTTCTTTTATGGTTCTGCTCTCGATTGGAAAAAAGTGATTGCAGAGGCATCTGGTGGGAAAGAACTGGTAGATAAAAGTACTCTTTACGTGATTATCGATGGTGAGATCGACCCGGAATCCGAAGCCGTCAGGCGCCGCCTGGGGCCAATCACACACCGTACTATCAGCACCCTGATTAAGGTATCGGCGTGGTCTGCGCTATACCGGATGTACCTCCATGCTGAACAAGGTGGCTATGGATTCAAGTATGTTGGCTTGCCCGATTCCTACGAACCCCAGGTTAAGGAGCCTTACAACTCCGAGGAAATGACGCGTATGTTTGATATTGGCTACGAGATCGGATTGAAAGGTGATGGCTGGCGTTCTGCACCGCCGGGATTTTAACTATCTTTTCAAAGCACAGTCCCAATCCTGTTTTCCTTGATTGCGGCGGCGATTATCCGATTGCCGTTCTGGCATATGGCCAGGAAAAACCGGGGGCTCCGGTCATCATGTTACATGGCCTGGAAAGTCATTCTGCCTGGTTTACTCATTCAGCCAGTTATATTGCCAGCCTGGGTCACCCTGTTTACGGAATGGAAAGACGTGGTTCGGGACACAGTGCGGCGCCCCGGGGAATGTGCCGGGACTATCGTGAGTTGCTGGATGATATCAACGCCCTTGCCAACCGGGTTCTGTCAAATCATGGCACCGACAGGTTTCACCTGTTCGGCCACTGTTTCGGGGCTATTCCCGCAACAGCTTACGCCTGTACATATCCCAGGCGTCTCAAGTCACTGCTTCTGGCCACTCCCGCTCTCTACACGATAGCCGAGCCGCCTTTGATCGGAAAACTGAAAGTTTTATGGGCAGCCATAACCGGGAGCAAAATCAAGATACCTGTAGCGCTTGAGGCAGAGTGGTTTACAGATCAGCCAGAGTTTCTGGACTCCATCAGGAATGATGAAATGACATTGCATGAAGCCGGTGCCCGTCTGTACTGGGAAACAGCTCGCGCCCGCAGATTTATCCATAAAAGGGAGAACGAGCTCAGCATGCCGGTTTATATGGCATTGGCTGGCAAGGACCGGATTTGCGACAATGTTCGAGATCGCGAATTCTTCAATCGTGTGCCTGCAAACACAAAGATCTGTTCGACGTTTCCTGAAGCCGTACATATCCTGGAATTCAGCAGCGAAAAGTATGCATTTTTCAATAGTCTGGAAGAATGGTTTGCAAAGAATGCAGAGCCAGGTACAGAGGACACTTAATGAATAACCCAGCGTTTTCACCGGAAGCAATCAAGCAGTTCGAAGTCATGTCCGTCGACCTGCCATTCCGGCTGACGTTCAAACACGCTGCCGCTTCACGTACTGCATCCAGTAGTATTTTTATCCGCTGCACCACGGAATCCGGTGCCGTTGGCTATGGCGAAAGTCTGCCTCGGGAATATGTTACCGGAGAATCACAGGAGAGCACGCATAAGATTTTGCGTGATGAGATTCTACCCCGGTTGGTCGGCAAAAAATTCAGTGATTATGACCAGGTCAGGCAATTTCTTTCACAATGTAATGGCAAAGCGCCGACAGACTGGGGTTTGGGTGATCGTCCCCAGACGGCGGCCTGGTGTTCTGTTGACCTCGCTTTGCTGGATGCTTTCGGCCGCCACTTTGAACAATCGGTATTGGCTGATGCCAGCTCCAGGCCTGACGATGCATATCGTTACAGCGCGGTGATTTCCGCCAGTGGCGGTTGGTCATTGTACAAAACGCTTCTGAAACTGCGGGTTTTTGGTATCCGTCAGGTCAAGGTGAAACTGGGTGGTGGAATTGACCTGGGTGCGATACGCACCATCGGCCGGGTGCTGGGCAGGAAATCAGACGTTCGCATCGACCTGAATATGCTGTGGGACAAAACCGAGGCCCTTAATTTAATGTCGGACTATATTAAGGCCGGTGTAAAGTCTTTTGAGCAACCACTCCCGGCGGATCAGGTTAATGGCATGGCCGAATTGGTCGAAAAGACCGGTTTTTACGTGATGGCGGATGAAAGCCTGAACGATGCGGATTCGCTGGACCACCTGATCAGCATGCGTGCTTGCAGCGCCGTTAATGTGCGCATATCCAAATGCGGCGGGTTGATGGCAGCGATCGACCGCTGCAATCGCGCGCTTGCTGCCGGAATGATGCTCCAGGTTGGTTGCCAGGTTGGTGAGTCATCCCTGTTGTCAGTGGCACAGCTTGCCTTAATGGCGCAGGTCGATGGTATCCGCTACCTGGAAGGCTGTTTCAGCACCCACCTGTTGGAAAAAGACCCGGTATCACCCAAACTGCAATTTGGTCATGGAGGTGCTCCACCCTCTTTACCGGGGGGTAACGGCCTGGGTGTCGAGGTGGATAAGGTCTACCTGGATCAATGCACCACACGCTGTGACACAGTCAACTGAAATGGCGTCAACAAGGAGAGATGTTCAGAAATGAGTGTGATGATTGAATTACTGTTCAGGACCCGGGGGCCGGAAACGGTCCATCATTTCAATAAACAGTGTAAACATCCGATGCAAACTCAACAGCAGTTGCTGCTGGATATGCTGAAGCGCAACGGTGATACAGCGATCGGCCGCAAGCTGGGTTTTGCATCAATCTCTTCGGTTGAAGATTTCAGAAAAACAATTCCAATCATGGATTACAAGGATCATGAACCTTTCATACAAAGGTCCCTGGAGGGAGAACCCTCTCAACTGACAGCCCAGTCACCGAGTTTCTACGCGACCACGAGCGGTACGACCGGGACACCCAAGTACATACCCGTTACACCCGAGTCTCGTTCCGCCAAATCACAATTACTGCGCGTCTGGTTGTCAAAGTTATTCCTGGACCACCCGAAAATATTTTCCGGACGCATGTTGAGCGTGGTCAGCCCGGAAGTGGAATCGATGTCGTCATCCGGCGTGCCATGCGGGGCCGAATCGGGACATGGCTACCGGTCTGCCCCCAAGCCTTTGAAAGCAGTCTATTCATCACCCTATGATACGTTTGAAATAGAGGACTATGACTCAAAGTATTACACCTTGCTGCGTATTGCCGTGGCCCAGTCAGTCAGTTTTCTTTTCTCCTGTAATCCAAGCACGGTGTTATTGCTGGCACAGCGCATGGATGAATTTGCAGATGACATTATCAATGATATCCGTAACGGTACATTGTCTGAAAACTATGATGTACCCGCAGAGATAAGGAGTGAGTGCGAACCATACCTGAAAGCCGATCCATCACGTGCGGATGAATTGAATGAAATCAGGCAGAGAACAGGAGCATTACGCCCCAGGGAAGTGTGGCCGGATCTTTGCGTTATTGCCTGCTGGAAAGGTGGAAGCGTGGGCACTTATCTGAAGAAGTTTAATCAGTATTTTCCGGACGACGTGGCAGTGAGGGACCTCGG
The DNA here is from genome assembly GCA_937927755.1 of uncultured Lysobacterales bacterium. Classification (GTDB taxonomy): domain Bacteria; phylum Pseudomonadota; class Gammaproteobacteria; order Xanthomonadales; family SZUA-36; genus SZUA-36. The sequence goes on along the minus strand of CALBDB010000006.1, from coordinate 3,541 downwards.
TTACCTTTCGAGTGAGAACCGTGGTTCTATCCCATTGACGGATGCCGGCATTTCGGGCCCGTTATCAATTGCAACCAACTTTTTCGAATTTCTTCCCGAAGATCACGAAGGTAAGCCCCAGGGTCAGGACCTGTTGACGGTTGACCAATTGGAGGAAGGGAAAAACTACTATATCTACGTAACCACGCTGGCCGGACTTTACCGCTATGACATGAATGACATCGTGCAGGTAATGGGTTATTACGAAAACACGCCGATGATCCGTTTTCTGCAAAAGGGCAAAGGTGTGGTTTCGTTCACAGGCGAGAAACTCTATGAATCGCAGGTCATACAAGCAGTCGAACAGGCACTGAAAGAGATATCTGGCCAGTATGAATTCATTACAGCCTTGGGAAAACTCGAAGATGATACACCGCGCTACACTTTCCTGATCGAATTCGATAATCCACCCGGCGATGACCAGGCGATGCAGTGGTTACAGGATATCGAGATGCATTTGCAAAAGCTGAATATCGAGTACCACGGCAAAAGGGCTTCCAAGCGGCTGCTGCCGGCAGCGATGGAGATCATCAAACCGGGTGAATTTGCGAGTTACCGTAAGCGCATGGTGGAAGGCGGAAAACTCGATGGTCAATTCAAAACCCTGAAGTTAACCAGGGATACACAATTTGCAGCAGAGTTCGAAACTGAACGGACACTGCGTTTGGAAGCCTGACAGGGCCGGAGAAAAACAGTGAGTAAAGCCAGAGCAGTACTGGAGAAATCCAAACCTTTCAACGAATTTGACGATGCCACCCTGGACCGGTTTATCGCCGATGCCAGCACACAGGAATTTTCAAGCGGTGACGTCCTGTTCCACGAATTATCCGAAGGCGAAGCTATCTATTTTATTGTTGAGGGCGAGATTCGGATTTCCGTGGAACTGGCTAGTGCCCATCACATGGCCGAAGAAATCGATGGCGGGCCGGGTGAACTGGTTGGTGAAGGCCGGTTTATTACCGACGGCCCAAGACCTGCCACTGTGACAGCTGCAACAGATGTCACGGCCCTGGTGTGGAATGTGGCCGATTGGAAATCAATTGCCCAGGAAAATCCAGTGGTCGGTTATCAACTTGCTATCTACGCTGGCAAGGTTTTGTTCGAACGCGTCGGGAAACTAAGAGACCACCTGATAAATGATATTTCCTGGGGACTGGAGTAAATAGTTTTACCCCTATATGCTCGAGAAACCATGCCAAGCATCACTTTTCCATAAAGGCCTAAAACTTGATAATTGGCTGATTAAAAAAGCTAATTTTGACGAGTTCGCGTGCTCGTTGTAACTAAAGGATTCTTCCCAATCACCGCTTAGAGTCGTAAGATAATCTCAAACATCACTAAAGATGTATTCAAAAAGCTGATATTAAATTGCACTACACGCAGATAAAAACGTGTGGTGCCGGTTCAGCGTCAGAGGAGGCTCATATGATTTGGTTGGCAATGTTTGCAATTATTTTCCTTGTTCTGCTTTTCATACATGACAGCAGACAGACCAAGGATCCTTTTTTGCGGCGCTTTCCTGTTCTCGGTTGGGGTCGGAAAACCCTGGTCGCACTGGGTCCATTTTTGCGCCAATACTGGTTTGCAAATGACCGGGAAGAAACGCCCTATAACCGTATAACCCGCAACTGGGTTTACAAGACTTCGAAAGGCGAGCGCAATAACATTGGTTTTGGCTCGCAACAGGATATGGATGCTGTCGGTTCCATTGTCTTCCTGCCCACAACGTTTACCAATGTGGCCACCCACCTGGGTGACGAAGTAGGACACGCTTTCCGGCGCATTATCGGTGGTCGTGGTGATGTCACACCGGTTGCGCTGCAAAACTTTGTGTATATCTCGGGTATGTCCTATGGAGCGCTTTCGGCGAATGCAGTAGCAGCGCTAAACCTTGGTGCAAAAAAAGCAGGGATTTTGCATAACAATGGTGAAGGCGGGTTGGCGCCGGCACATAACCAGGGTGGAATGCTGATTTTTCAGCTCGGCACAGCCAAGTATGGGGTTCGTGATGACAACGGCAAACTGGATGATAAATTACTTGCGAAAGTTGGCGAAAACGAGAAAGTTAAGCTGATTGAAATTAAGCTTGCCCAGGGCGCTAAACCCGGTAAAGGCGGGATGTTGCTAAAAGAGAAGATCACGGAGGAAATTGCCGAGATTCGAAAAATCCCGATGGGTAAGGACGCCTACGCACCGCCACGGCATGAGGAGTTCAGTGATGTGGATGGATTGTTTGATTTCATCGACCATGTGCGGACGGTTGCGAACAAGCCGGTGGGTATCAAAATGGTCATCGGTCATCCAAAAGAAATCGAGGCAATCGCTGTCAAGATTGCCGCAGACCTCAACCGGGGACCTGATTTCATCACCATTGACGGTGGTGAAGGTGGTACCGGGGCAGCGCCGCTGGTACTCGCCTCGCATGCCGGCGTTCCACTGAAACAGGCACTTGCGATCACTGACCGTGTGCTCAGAAAGCACAATGTTCGTGATCACCTGGCCTTGTTCGCATCAGGGAAAATTGCAACGCCCGCCGATGTGGCGGTCGCAATGGCCCTGGGAGCGGACGTGGTTGGTATTTCGCGCGGGTTCTTGCTGGCGCTGGGTTGTGTGCAGGCGTTGGAATGCCATACCGGGGCATGTCCCGCCGGAATTGCCACGGCAAGTCAGTCAGCACAAAAGGCTATTGATGTCGAAGCAGCCTCTGACCGGGTGGCAAATTATGCAACCACATTGATCAAGGAAACCCAGATGTTGGCTGAGTCCTGTGGTTACACGGACCCGACACAGATAAAGGCGAAAGATGTAATACTCCAGGTAGAACCGGGGCGCTTTGAATACCTGGCTGATCTGAGTCTGATCGGTGGAAAGACGTGAACGGTTTTAACATTCGTATTTGAAATTGAAATGAGGAGCGCAGTATGGAAATCAATATAAACCAGGAACAGGGTTTTCAGGTTTTAGGGCTTGTCGGAAACTTTGACACGGCAAGCGCTGCCGAAAAGGAACAAGAGTTTATTGACCTGGTCGGTGACGGAAGTGGAAAATTTCTGGTTGATTTGGCAGAGGTACCTTTCATTGCCAGTTCAGGGCTGAGAATTTTACTCAAAATTGCCCAGGCGATCAGGGTGGGCGGGGGCAGCTTACATTTATGCTCACTCAACGATACCGTTCGTGAGGTCTTCGTAATTTCCGGATTTGACAAAATCCTCAATGTATCTGAGAGCAAAGAGCAGGTTTTTGATTCCCAGTAACACCAAAGATCCAGGCAATCAAAACAAGCCCGGCAGTCTCAAAACAGCTTCAGGAAACCAGGAATGAAAACACCTGACACCCATCAAAAGCCAGTCATTCTTGCGGTCGACGATACGCCTGAAAACCTGGATGTGGTCAAGGGTTTGTTGTCGTCGAAATACATAGTTAAGGCCGCGATCAATGGCCCAATGGCTCTGAAAATTGTCGAGAAGCAAGCACCGGATTTGATTTTACTGGACATAATGAT
>CALBDB010000005.1 GCA_937927755.1 uncultured Lysobacterales bacterium | reverse complement strand
CCGCCTTATAAGGCGGGGTTTTCGTTTCACTTGGGTTCAAATGGTATGAATTACATCATGCCACCCATGCCACCCATGCCGCCCATACCACCCATATCAGGTGCGCCACCCATAGGAGCATCGTCCTTGGGTAATTCGGCCACCATGGCTTCAGTGGTAATCATCAAGCCGGCAATTGAGGCCGCGTTCTGCAATGCTGAACGTGTGACCTTGGTCGGATCCAGGATACCGGATTCGATCATGTCGGCATATTCACCGGTTGCAGCGTTATAACCGTAGTTGCCTTCACCCTGTTTTACGTTATTCAGTACAACAGAGCCTTCCTCACCTGCATTGATAACGATCTGCCGAAGCGGTTCTTCCATGGCACGGCAGGCGATCGCAATACCAACATTCTGGTCTTCGTTGTCACCCTGTAAACCCTTGACGGCTTCAAGTGCACGTACCAGGGCAACACCGCCGCCGGGTACAACGCCTTCTTCAACCGCCGCACGGGTCGCGTGCAATGCGTCTTCGACGCGTGCTTTCTTCTCTTTCATTTCGACTTCGGTCGCAGCACCCACCTTGATCACTGCAACACCGCCTGCCAGCTTGGCAACGCGTTCCTGCAGTTTTTCACGATCGTAATCGGAAGTAGCTTCCTCGATCTGGGCACTGATCTGGTTAACACGGCCGGAAATGTCGTCGCTGCTGCCAGCGCCGTCGATAACCGTGGTGTTTTCCTTGGTGATCTGGATCTTCTTGGCAGAGCCCAGCTCTTCCATGGTGGTTTTTTCCAGTGACAGACCGACTTCTTCAGAAATGACGGTTGCACCGGTCAGGATAGCGATATCCTCCAGCATTGCTTTGCGGCGGTCACCAAAGCCCGGCGCCTTAACGGCACAGACTTTAACGATACCGCGGATGGAGTTAACCACCAGCGTAGCCAGGGCTTCACCTTCAATATCCTCGGCGATGATCAGCAGCGGGTTACCGGACTTGGCAACAGCTTCAAGCACCGGAAGCAGATCGCGGACATTGCTGATTTTCTTGTCGTGTAACAGGATGTAGGGGGTTTCCAGTTCTACACTCATGGTTGCTTGGTCATTGATGAAATAAGGTGACAGGTAACCACGGTCAAACTGCATACCTTCAACCACGTCCAGTTCATTGGACAGGCCGGTGGCATCTTCAACGGTGATAACACCTTCTTTGCCAACCTTGTTCATCGCTTCTGCGATCAGTTCACCAATTTCGGTATCTGAATTGGCAGAAATAGAGCCAACCTGGGCAATCGCGTTGTTGTCGGTGCACGGTTGTGAAACCTCATGCAACTTTTCAACTGCAGCAGCACAAGCTTTATCCAAACCGCGCTTGAGATCCATCGGATTCATGCCGGCGGCAACGGCTTTCAAGCCTTCACGCAACATGGCCTGGGCCAGAACCGTAGCAGTAGTCGTTCCATCACCGGCGATATCAGATGTCTTGGAAGCAACTTCCTTGACCATCTGTGCGCCCATGTTTTCAAAGTTGTTTTCCAACTCGATTTCTTTGGCTACTGAAACACCATCTTTGGTAACGGTCGGCGCCCCAAAGCTCTTATCCAACACTACGTTGCGACCCTTGGGCCCCAGCGTTACCTTGACCGCGTCGGCCAGAACGTTGACACCGCGCATCATCTTACCGCGGGCGTCTTCGCCAAAACGTACGTCTTTCGCACTCATTGTCTAATCCTCGTTATTCAATATTTAAAGGTAGTTATCAGCTTTCGATAACCGCCATGATGTCTTCTTCGCGCATGACGAGCAGTTCTTCGCCATCCACCTTGACCTCTGTTCCCGAATACTTGCCGAACAGGATCTTGTCCCCCACGCTGATATCCAGCGGGCGTTTTTCACCGTTATCGAGAATTTTTCCATTACCCACCGCAAGGACTTCACCTCGGACAGGCTTTTCAGTAGCTGAGTCTGGAATGACGATGCCCCCAGCGGACATACGTTCTTCTTCCATTCGTTTCACAATCACCCGATCGTGTAAAGGACGAAGGTTCATTTGAAGTTCTCCCAAATTAAGTCAAATAATTAAATTTTTAACCGCAGCGGATTTTCCACTTCGGTTTATTGTGTGCCTGTGGATACCTTTTTGTTGTACCCCGCAGTCTGCCTGCTGAGTTGGGGATATGCGCCCTACATTTCAAGAGCACGGGCATTTGTTTTTTTAACTGCGGACAAAAAGAAGTGCGGGACGGAGGGGAATAGCGCGGTAAATCGGCTCCTATTCGTGAGCCTCAGCACATGCGATGCAAAGTGTTGCGGTGGGGTCTGCATTGAGACGCCCGGGGTGGATACCTTCGCCGCATTCAAGACAATCGCCAAACTCGCCGGCTTTAACACGCTCGAGCGCGGCATCGATTTTCACAAGTTGCTCCCGCCGCCGCCGACCTGTCTCCTTGGACATGGCCTGGGCCTGTAATGCATCCATGCGGGACAGGCGGCCAATACGGGTCTGGTCGAGCTCCACGACATCTTCGGCTTGCTCGCCGGTCTCACCAGCTTCCTGCAACTCAGCTTTCAGTTTCAGCAACAGTGACTCAAAGAGCCGTAAATTTTTTTCAGTCAGGTTCATTGGATTTCCTGGTGCGGATGATTTCTATCCGGGGAAAGATTTTTCATCAATTCTAACAAAGACTGTAACCATTTCTTGCCGGCTGCGTTTATTCTGATGACATGAGTAAAAGATATCGCCAATGGGTCAAGGAGTATCAGGATCAAGCCTGGACGGTTGCGCGATATATTTTGAAAGACGCACAGGAGGCGGAAGATGCCACCCAGGAAGCGTTCGTAAAGCTCTGGAACAACCGTGACAGCATCGATCCTGAAAAGATTAAGCCATGGTTGATGAAAGTAACCCGGAACGGCTGTCTGGATCGTCTGAGACGCAGGCGGGATAACGTGGAGTTCGACGAGAGTTACATGTCTGCCGATGTCAGCGGCCCCATGCAGGGCGCCTCTGCCAGTGAGACCAATGTCTGGTTAAAGCGAGCCATTGGTGGTTTGAAGGAACCCTATCGCTCACTGGTTGTTTTACGGGATGTCAACCAGCACAGCTACGAAGAAGTAGCCGGAATGCTGGAATTGAATTTGGCGCAGGTAAAAACCTACCTGCACCGCGCAAGAAAACAGTTGCGGGAGCAACTGTCCGAGGTAAGACCATGAATGAATATGACGAAAAATGGGAAGAACAAATCAACGCACTACTCGATGGCGAATTGAGCGCAGCAGATGCGGATTTGCTCAAGGCAGAGGCAACAGATGATCGCGACTTGGCGAGAGCAATTATCGAAGCCTACAAACTGCAAAAGGCAATGGATGAAATCCGTGTCGAGCGGGCGCCCGATAGCCTCAGAAAGCGACTGCGTGCAATTCCCCGGCAGCAACGGCCTGCACCCATGTTCAGGATATTACAGCCACGCTGGGTAATGGCGCTCGCGGCTATCCCGCTGGTACTGGTCTCGGTCAGCCTTATGCAGCCTGCAACACCATCGGCGCAGGAAATTGCGAAAGCACGCCAGGACCTGGCCATTGCATTTGCATACCTCGATAAAGCCGGCCAGATTACCGGTCGCGAAATTGAATCAACAGTCGGAAATACGATGTCGGATGCCATTGCCGGATCCGTTATCAGGAATATCAAATCACAGAATGAAACCTCCAAGGAGAAAGAAGCATGAAACTAGCAATTTTTAAAACATTATTGACCGGTGCCCTGTGCGCACTGGTTGCAATGCCGGTGATGGCCCAGGAAGACGAACTCAAGGGGCTGGCCGGGTATATAGATTTCGGTGACCTGTCTGCCACTTATGGTGACCCAAAGATCTCCATCAATATCGGTGGAACATTGCTCCAGTTCGTAGGCGCCATGGCTGAAGAAAGCGACTCTGAAGCTTCACAAATCATGTCACAGCTCAAAGGTGTCCGGGTTTTTGGTTACCCCATTACAAATGACCCCACAGTGGCCAAGGAAAAGTTTGGCGAAGTTAAAAGCACCCTCAGGACCAAGGGCTGGGAACCGGTTGTCCAGGTTAATGAGGATGATGAGCAGGTGTTGATTTATATGAAAATGGACGGGCAATCCATGGAAGGCATGACGGTTATGACCGTTGATGAAGAGGAAGTCATGTTTATCAATATCATCGGCAAACTCGACCCCAAGGAACTTGGCCGGATCATGGATAATTTTGATATAGACATCGATGACGCAATCGAAGTTGATTAACAGGATCATGAAATCTCAAACCAAAAACAGTGGCATATTTGCCCGTTCACAGGTCGTCGCACCCGCGGCGATCCTGGCCTTAATGCTGACCGCTTGCGGAATTACCGCGCCGAGGAGCAATGAAGGATTTGCCAATCTCGACTCCCCGGGCATCAGCGAGACCAATCGCACGACATCCATATCAATAGGCCCGACCTTGTTGCACTTTGCAGCCCGCTTTATGGACAACGATCCCGAAACGCAGGCATTGCTCAGAAGCCTGGACGGGGTCCGGGTCCGAATTTATGAAGTTGATGGTGATAGCGAGGTGATTGCGCAAAACTTCAATCACATGGGAAACAAGCTTGGTAAAGATGGCTGGGCGCCAGTCATGTTGATCCGGGAGGAAGGTGAACTTGTACAGATGTATGCCAAGTCCTCATCAACCGGTATGAAGGGCCTGACCATCGTTTCCGCTGACGACGAGGAGGTCGTGGTCGTGAATGTAATGGGTGATATTGAGCCGGCCCTTTACAGTGATGTAATGGTGGCCTTGAACGTTGATGATGCGCCGGAAGTGCAAATTGCAGCAGTAAACTAAGCCCTTTCCAAAAAAGAAACCGCTGAACCCAAGCCGGGATATAGGCCCCCTTCACCTGAGACCTTCAAAAACAGGGATGTTTTTGAACGGGTCCAGGGAAGGACCCGGTAGAGCGAAGCAGGATGCCCGAGCCGAGAGCCTACATGGATGCTTCGCGTCGCACATCCATGTGCTCTATCGCGAAGTACCGTTCATCCTGAACATAACGGCGTGTCTCGGGGGAAGGGGGCCTGTGTCGCGGCGCTCAGTTAGCACGTTTCTTATAGGATCCTTTGTGGATTCGCAGGCAGTTGGGTGGTACTCCCAAGACACGCTGTGAATACATCCTTGTAAGCTCTGCCGCGAACGTCCTGTTCGCGAAGGTCTTGGGAGCACCACCCAACCCCCTGCGAATTGTGCAAGACTTTAAGGGAATTGGTTTCTGGTAGAAAGCAAACTACCATTTGTGTTCTATGCCTTATTGCTTGCTATCATTCGGTTGAACCAACAACCGGACTTCCCAAATGCGATTCTTGTTTTGTGTGCTTATTTTTATTGCCTGCACAGCCTGTGCATCGGGTGAACCCAGCGTCGAACTGGGTGGCAAACACTTCAAGGTGGAAATTGCAGATTCAAGTCAGGAGCAGGCGCTCGGGTTGATGTTCCGTGACAGCATGCCGGCCGATGAGGGGATGTTGTTTATTTTTCCAAATGAGGCCCCGCGCAGTTTCTGGATGAAGAACACCCGTATTCCTCTGGATATCATGTATTTTGACAAGGACCTGAAAATGGTCAGCATTTCTGCCAACACACAACCCTGCAAGGTCAGCCGTTGCCCTTCCTACCCGAGCAAAGCGCCGGCTCAATATGTATTGGAACTCAATGCGGGGATGGCTGAGGAATTGGGCGTTGGGGTGGGGGACCGGTTGTCACTCGACTTGGATTGATCCGGTGTTGTTTGCAATTGGCTCAGCACCAGCAAATCGGGCCGGTAGGCCACCATGTCATCCGGGAGTATCCCTTTTTCCAGCATTTCATCGCTTATGGGTACAAAGACTTTCATATCGCCTCCTGATTCATGTCCTGCATAGTACGGTGTTGATATGACAGAACGAAGACAGAAATATGCCGAATTAGTGGCAGTGGAAGCGTTTTATGAATGACAGCATACGCATCGCGCAGATCACAGACTGCCACCTTCCGGCAGACCCTAACCAGGAATACCGTGGAATTAACCCGTATGACAACCTGCGGACCATTTTGGGTAAAGTGAGTGTTTGGGGCCCCGACCTGCTATTGTTGACAGGCGACCTCAGTGAAGATGCAAGCCCGGCTTCGTATTCCGCCTTGCGGAGTTTCTTCTGTGCATTGGATGTGCCCGTGCTGGCATTGCCAGGCAATCATGATGATGCACCGTTGCTGGCCCAATATTTTCCGGGCAGTCCGGTCGAAACAGTGCAGGTAACAGAGCACGGTGGCTGGCAAATTGTCCGCCTGAATTCCTGCTTGCCCGGTGAACCGCACGGCCGTTTAAACGAGGTGGTGGTGGCAGACCTGGAGAAGGTTTTGGAGACTGACCCCGGTATACCGCGGTTGCTTGCAGTCCACCACCAACCACTTTTGATCGGCAGTCCGTGGATTGACAAGTACCGTTTGTTTGAACCGGAGGCATTCCTGCAGGTGGTTGATCAATACACGGCTGTAAAGGCGGTGGTTTGGGGTCACGTCCACCAGGTGTTTGAGCAGAACAGGAACGGCACCGCCATGCTGGGCAGCCCCTCGAGCGCCATCAATGGCTCACCCGGCGCTCGGAAGTTTTCTCCGGACTCACTGGGTCCGGCGTGCAGATGGTTGGAATTACACGCGGGCGGCAGACTGTCGACCGGGGTGCTTCTTTTATAGGAAGACTAGTCAGACTGGGGAATCACCAACCAGAGGATGAGGTAAACGAGAATTCCCGGGAAAGCCACTGACAAAAGGGAGATGAGCACATAGACAATACGGGTGCCGGTTACCGACCAGCCAAAATATTGTGCGATACCGGCGCAAACACCGCCGATCAATGCATTGCTTTTGTCTCTTGTTAGTTTTTGAGCGCTACTCATTTAGTGTTCCCCTGGTTGGGTACTATAAAGGGTACTTTTAAAGCTCGATCATTTCAAAATCTTCCTTGCCCGCACTGCATTCCGGGCAGACCCAGTATTCAGGAATATCCTCCCAGCGGGTTCCGGGCGCAATACCTTCTTCAGGACAACCTTTTTCTTCCTCGTAAACCCAGCCGCAAATGACACACATCCAGACCTTATAGTCGCTTTCTGACACGTTAACGTTCCTGTAAATATTAAAAAGAGTAGTTTGACATGCGATGGCGCGCGCTTAAACCATTTTGCAGGTTAAAATGAGGTTTTTACACTGAGAGCCTAACAGCATGAACAATAGCGAAGAACTGATTCAACGGGCGCGGGTGAATATACCTGGCGGGGTCAATTCCCCGGTTCGGGCCTTTAACGGGGTTGGGGGTAACCCGGTGTTTTTTGAGCGCGCGCAGGGTGCCTGCCTGTACGACGTCTCCGGACGGTCTTATATCGATTATGTCGGCTCATGGGGGCCGATGATTGCGGGCCATTCCAACCCTGCAATCATCACAGCTGTGCAAGCTGCAGTTGACAGGGGTTTAAGTTTTGGTGCGCCGTCGCCGGCAGAAGTGACCATGGCGGAAAGGCTGTGTGATCTGATAGATGGCATGGACATGGTGCGCATGGTCAATTCCGGTACCGAGGCAACCATGAGCGCGATACGGGTGGCGCGTGCCGCCACTGGCCGGGATCGCATCCTGAAATTTGAAGGCTGCTACCATGGTCACGCCGATGCGTTTCTCGTCAAGGCTGGCAGCGGTGCATTGACCCTCGGCGTACCGACCTCGCCCGGTGTGCCTTCAGCCTACGCCGATCTTACCCTGACCGTGCCGTTCAATGACCTGGAGTCAGTAAAGGAATGCTTTGCAGGGCAGGGCGATTCAATTGCCTGCGTCATCGTTGAGCCGGTGGCGGGCAATATGAACTGTATACCGCCGGTTGATGGTTACCTGGAAGGCTTGCGCGAGCTATGCGATCAGCACGGCGTGATTTTGATCTTTGACGAGGTCATGACCGGCTTTCGCGTTGCGCTTGGCGGTGCACAAGAGCTGTATGGAATCACGCCGGATCTATCCACCTTTGGGAAAATAATCGGTGGCGGCATGCCGGTCGGTGCATTTGGCGGCAAACGTGAATTCATGGAACTGGTAGCGCCTTCCGGGCCGGTTTACCAGGCAGGCACCTTGTCGGGTAACCCGGTTGCCATGGCTGCCGGACTGGCAACGCTCGACCAGATAACGGCGCCTGGGTTCTATGAAGCCCTCGGAGACAAGACCCGGATGCTGACGGAAGGTATCCAGGCCGAGGCTGACTTTGCCGGTATACCATTTACAACAACAAGCGTTGGCGGCATGTTCGGCCTGTATTTCACAGCCGAAAAGCAAATCGTAAATTTTGAACAGTCCGGCGCCGTTGATGTGGACAGCTTCAAACGCTTTTTCCATGCAATGCTGGATAAAGGAATCTACCTTGCACCATCGGCATACGAGGCCGGCTTTGTTTCTTCAGCGCACACCGGGGAGCATATTTCAGCGACGGTCAACGCCGCAAAAGAGGCGTTCAGGGCCTGTTAGAAAGGGCCTTGGACCGAATCACACCTGTTTAGCAAGCAGGTGTGGAACTCACGAAAGGGTAAATGACAATTAATGGATAACGATTGGGCACAGGACTTGCTGAACTGGCTTAGCGCTAATCCAGGCTGGGCGGGGTTCTGGGTATTCGTCATGTCTTTCGTGGAGTCGCTGGCTTTCGTTGGAATACTGGTGCCGGGGATCATCATACTGTTCGGTCTTGGCGCCCTGATCAGTCTTGGCTCCCTGGATATGTTGCAAATCTGGTTATGGGGCTCGCTGGGCGCGCTGGCCGGCGACTTATCCAGTTACGCAATTGGTCATCACTACCGGCGCCAACTGGCAGAAATGTGGCCGTTCACACACTTTCCGCGAATGTTGGAAAGAGGTCGGGATTACTTCCGCGCTCATGGCCCGAAAAGCGTGGCCATCGGGCGTTTTATCGGCCCGCTCAGGCCGGTGATACCGGTGACCGCCGGCATGCTGGGCCTGTCCCCGCGCCGGTTTTTATTGGTGGATATACCGGCTTGTGTCATCTGGACACCGGCCTACCTGATACCCGGAATGCTGTTTGGCGCCTCGCTCGAGGTTGCATCAGAATACGCCGGCCGTATGTCGCTGGTGCTGGTCATTGGCGTGGTGACTTTGTGGCTGACATGGTGGCTTATCTGGACTATTTACGAGCTTGCCGCCAGTCGTTCAGCGCGTTGGTTGCGGCATGCCATCCGCTGGCTGCGCCGCCACCCGGTTTTCAGACGAATAGCAGGGCCGCTGCTGGATTCAAACCAGCCCGAGGTCCTGTCCATTACGATGATGGGCTTGCTGTTGGTGCTCATTTTCTGGACTGTGATCATTTTGATGTTCCTGTCGCCGTTTTCCGCCCACCCGCAATCGATTGATCAAACCGTACAGAACTTCGCGCTTGGGCTGAGAAACCACATTGCCGATCCGCTGATGGTCGCACTGACGCAGTTATCCCGGTTAGGGGTGCTGATCCCGACTTCAACCGCAGTATTGTTGTGGCTGATTGGTGCGGGACGGCGGAAAGCGGCCCTGCACTGGCTGGTGGCGATGGGTGGCGGCATGATCCTGCAAATATTGCTTGGCTGGTCACTGCGTTCAACGCCGCTTCTTGTTGAGGCCGGCGCAAATTCACCGCACTCTCCCAGCGCGGCACTGACACTGGCGACAGTCGTGCTGGGGTATTTTGCGGTCATGGTGGCCAGGGAGCTAAGCAGGCGTAAACGGAAATGGCCGTACACGATAACCGGCCTGTTGCTGGTATTGCTGGTTCTTTCCAGGTTGTACCTGGGGCTTGACTGGTTAAGCGGAGCATTGATGGGCGTGGCACTGGGCATGGCCTGGACCTTTGTTGTCGGTATAGCCTACCGGCAGCGCGCCGTGCGCTCCTTCAGCGGCCTTGTCGCCAGCCTGATTTTTTTTGGCATGCTGGTCGTCACATTTACCCTGCAGGTTAACCAAAACCTCGAACGTGATCTCGCGGCGTTGAAACTGCCATTATCTCAGCGGGAAATAGCCGCAAGCGACTGGTGGGAAGAAGACTGGCAGACCTTGCCAAAAGAGCGCACACATCTGAAATCGGTCGCTGCCCGCGAGTTCAATTTTCAATTCGCGGGCGAACCTGAAAACCTGACACAAACGCTCGCTGCTCACGGATGGCAGAAGGCTCAACCGGCAGACTGGAGTTGGAGTATCCTGTCGTTGAATCCGGAGCCATCCGAATTCACCCTGCCGCCGCTGAAACGGGATTACCTCGGGCACGCCGACAGTTTATTACTGCACAGGCTGGGTGGTGACCCGTTGGCGCAGCAGACCTTGCGTACCTGGGATTCCGGTATTCGGCTGAAACCCTCCGGTCAGGCGGTTTACCTCGGCCAGATTGCCAACGAGGCGCTGGTCCAGAGGATGGTGGTTTTCAGTTACTGGAGCGCAAGTCCCGCATCGAAAGACGACCTCGATAAATTGGCCGGCGAACTCGGGGAAATGCAACTCGGGCGGCCAACCGACTCTATGTTGCTGATCAGGGATTAGCTGGAGCCGCCCGGCTCCTGAAAGCGGGGCAATACATCCAAGAGCAATCGTAACCGTTCCAAAGGGTCGGTGATTTGCAGCAGTGTCTGTTTTTCCGTATTTTCCAGTGGCAGCAGTTCGGACAGGCGGTAGCCCACCCAGCTTGCATCCTGCAGGTCAGCGGGCTGGAACGACGGGTAGTTTCCGCCGACCTGTTCCATGAACCGCTGTGCGATCAGTGACAGCACGGAGTAGGCCTCGGGAATAACCACGATCACACTTTCTGCCAGTGTATTGACCTCGGCCATCAACAGCCCGTTTTCGCGCATGCGGGTGCGCTGAATGCTGAAGCGCTGTCGGCCCTCTGCGACGATACCAAGAAGCCCGTCATCCAGAATCGAAAAATCGCGGATTTCAGCCATGGTCCCGATTCGCATATGGGTGGCCGCGCGTTTCTCATTCTCCGGGTTATTGACCAGGCAAATGCCGAAACAGTTACCGCTTGCGCTGCACTCCCGCACCATGTCGATGTAGCGTTGCTCGAATATCCGCAATGGCAAATAACCGCCGGGAAACAACACGGTGTGCAGGGGGAATATCGGGATATCTCTGCTGGTCACAAATCTTTCAGGGAATCGGCGAGTCTTCGTGGTGCGGCTTCGAAACCGCCGTTACTCATGAATACTACATGATCACCCGGACTCAGGCTGCTGATCATTTGCTGCAACATATCATCAACCCGGGTCACGATCTTGCAACGGCCATCAAGCGGCGCCAGGGCAACGTGCGGATCCCAGTCAATACCTTCACCGGTTTTTAGCCAGACTTTGTCAGCGGCAATCA
>CALBDB010000004.1 GCA_937927755.1 uncultured Lysobacterales bacterium | reverse complement strand
CGAGTAATTATCAGCAGGCCGATACCGGTACCCAGATGATCCATATTGGCCGTAATACGCGCAGCAAAATCATCTCCAAGGGTATCTCTGCCATGCAGGGCCAGAATGCATACCGTGGTCTGGTCAGGGTAACGCCACGTGCGGAGAATGCGCGCAACTACACGCAGTGTGATTCCATGCTGATCGGTAAGAATTGTGGTGCGCACACCTTTCCATATATCGAGGTACGTAACCCGACCGCCAAGGTCGAGCACGAGGCCACAACATCGAGGATCGGAGAGGATCAGTTGTTCTACTGCCTGCAGCGCGGAATCTCCGAAGAAGACGCTGTCTCGATGATCGTTGACGGCTTCTGCAAACAGGTATTCAAAGAATTGCCCATGGAATTCGCCGTTGAGGCCAAGGCCTTGTTAGAGGTCAGTCTCGAAGGCGCAGTGGGTTAAACGGATTAATTTAAAGGTTAGACAAAATGCTAAAGATCAAAAACCTGCACGCCAAGGTGGCGGGAAACGAAATTCTGAAGGGCCTGAACCTGGAACTGAAAGCCGGAGAAATTCACGCGATCATGGGTCCGAATGGCGCCGGAAAGAGCACATTGGGTAATATCCTGGCGGGTCGCGAGGGTTACGAGGTTACCCAGGGCGAGGTACTCTTCAACGGCAAGGACCTGTTGGAACTGGAACCGGAAGAACGCGCCTGTGAAGGTGTATTCCTGGCTTTCCAGTACCCGGTTGAGATTCCCGGTGTGAACAACACCTATTTCCTGCGTGCAGCGCTCAACGCGCAACGCAAATACCGTGGCGAACCCGAGTTGGATTCGGTTGGATTCTTGCGTCTCGTTCGCGAAAAGCTGGAAATACTGCACATTGGTGATGAACTTCTCCACCGTGCGGTCAACGAGGGTTTTTCCGGTGGTGAGAAAAAGCGTAACGAAATTTTTCAGATGGCAGTGCTTGAGCCAACCCTGGCTATCCTGGATGAAACCGATTCAGGTCTGGATATCGACGCCTTGAAAACAGTCGCCGAAGGTGTCAACCGCTTGCGCTCCAAAGACCGCGGCATGATTGTTGTAACGCACTACCAAAGGCTGCTGGACTATATCGTACCCGACAAGGTCCACGTACTGGCTGACGGCAAGCTGGTTGCTACCGGCGGCGCCGATCTTGCACTCAAGCTCGAGGAACAGGGTTATGCCTGGCTGGAAGACGGCGGCATTGCGAGCCTGGACGCCGAGTCAGCCGAACAGGTTTTAAACCCATGAGTGAGCTTGCAGAACAATTGGCGACAGCTTTGCCGTCGGATGCTGGCTCCGGTCCACAATGGGCCAGGGCCCTGCGTGATGCGGGTGCCGAGCAATTTCGCCAGCACGGTTTACCCAGTCGTAAGGATGAAGCCTGGAAATACACCGGGCTGAGTGCGCTTGACAGACGTCAGGTACAACTGGCTGCATCCTCGCCAGCACCAGCACCAGCACCAGCATCGCAGGCCTCGTTGCCAGCGCCGTTGGTGGATGAGGGATACCAGGTCAACATGCTTGATGGGCAGGTAGCATTGCAGCTGGGGGATTTGCCGACAGGCCTGACAGTGCTTTCACTGGCAGATGCCCTGGACCAGGAGATCGGGGGTTTGCAGGACCTGCTCGAATCGCTGCCCGATATGAAAGGTTCCACCCATGGTTTTACGGCATTGAATACGGCAATGTTGAATCCGGGCATGTTAATCCACGTTGCTGCCGGTACAGACGCCGGCCGTCTTCTGGTGACATGGGCCGCCAGTTGCCAGGACTCACCGTTGCTGATCAACACGCGTGTATGTCTGATTATGGAAAATGGTGCAAAACTGGAGTTGCTGGAACAATTTGAGGGTCCGTACGCCAATGCGAGCAACATAGTGGTGCAGGCGGATATTGGCGAATATGCCAGCTTGCAGCATGTCCGTTTTCAGCAAGAGCCTGAAGACACCGTGCTGATTACCCGCACCGAAATTACACAACAATCCGGTAGTGAATACGCGCACTATGGCTTTGACCTGGGTGGCGGCCTGGTTCGTCATGACCTGCACACTGCCCTGCGCGGCAGCGGTGCAAAATCAGCTATCAATGGCGCGTATCTGCTTGATGGTAATCGTCACGTGGATAATCAGGCCAGGGTCGATCATTTTGCACCCGGTTGTTTCAGCGAGCAGTATTTTCGCGGTGTCGCCGGCGGCAGTGGAAGGGCAGTTTTCAATACTGCCGTTGTCGTGCATCCGGGCGCCGATGAATCCGAAGCCCGGCAATCCAACGCGAACATATTATTGTCAGCGCGCGCCGAGATCGATACCAAGCCGGAACTCGAGATTTATGCTGACGAGGTTATTGCCAGCCATGGCGCCACCGTGGGGCAACTGGATGAACAGGCCGTGTTCTATATGCGCAGCAGGGGTTTGAGCGAACATGAAGCACGACAGTTGCTGACCACCGCATTCTGCCGCTCGGTCAGTGACAAGTTGACTGACCCCGTGCTGAGCGAGCACATTTCACAACGCATGATGGACGTGATGCCAGAGGCCGGGTGAGCGATGAATGATACCGCGCCAAAGATGACTGGCCCTGAACTGGATATCGACAAGGTCAGGTCAGACTTTCCGATTCTGCAGCGTACCGTTCATGGTAAACCGCTGGTTTATTTTGACACGGCTGCCTCGGCACAGCGCCCTTTGCCTGTGATCGAGGCCGTCGATAATTTTTATCGCAACCACAACGCCAACATCCACCGCGGTGTGCATACCCTGAGCCAGGAAGCCACCGATCACCATGAGCAGGCGCGTGCCAAAGTCGCGGGTTTTATCAACGCACCCTCGGATCAGGAAATTGTATTCACCCGAGGGGCTACTGAGTCCATCAACCTGGTTGCCTATAGTTTCCTGAGACCCCGCCTGCAGCCGGGTGACGAAATACTGATCACCTGGATGGAGCACCATTCCAATATCGTTCCGTGGCAATTTCTGTGCGAGGAAACCGGCGCCAGCCTGAAGGTCGTGCCGATGAACCAGCGCGGTGAACTGGAAATGGATGCACTTGCAGACATGTTGACCGAGCGTGTCAAGTTGCTGGGTGTGGTGCAGGTGTCAAATGCCCTGGGCACGGTTAACCCGGTGGCAGAAATTTGTGCAATGGCCAGAAAGAAAGAAATCCCGGTGCTGGTCGATGGCGCACAGGCAACGCCCCATCAGGCGGTGGACGTCCAGGCACTGGGTTGCGACTTTTATTGTTTCTCAGGCCACAAGATGTATGGCCCGACCGGTATTGGTGTGCTGTGGGGCCGTTACGAACATTTGCAGGCTATGACACCTTACCAGGGCGGGGGTGAAATGATTCGCCACGTGACCTTCGAGAAATCCGAATTCAATGACGCCCCTGGAAAATTTGAAGCCGGTACGCCAAATATTGCGGGTGCAATCGGCCTGGGCGCTGCGGTGGACTATCTGCAGGGTCTCGGTATGGATAAGGTGGCGGCGTGGGAAGCGCGATTGCTTGCTTATGGCACCGAAAGACTGGCACAGGTAGAAGGATTCAGGATGATCGGCACCGCGGCCAACAAGGCGGGTGTCATGTCATTTGTGTTGGGTGATATCCACGCCAATGATGTAGGTACGCTGGTCGATCTGCATGGTGTGGCGATCCGCACGGGCCACCATTGTGCTATGCCCGTCGTACAGTATTTCGGTCTACCGGCAACCGCCCGGGCATCGCTGGGTATTTATAACACCATGGAAGAAATCGATACGCTGGCCGAAGCGTTGGAGAAGACCAATGCGATGTTTTAGCAGGATAACTCGTCCTCAAAAGATTCAGGGGTCAGAGTAAACCTCTACCCTGACCCCTGAAACCCCTTTTTGAATATTACGGCCAGACGCCGTTGAGAGAAGTTCCGGGCCTATTCTTCATCCTTCGGTTTATGTGCCTTGACCAGTTCGCGCTGAACATCTGAGGGCACCGGATCGTAATGACTGAATTCCATTGAATAACTCCCCTGGCCCTGGGTCAGGCTCTTCAGTTCCGTGTGGTAATCAGACAATGAACTCAATGGGATGTCGGCACGGATGGTAACGAGGCCGCCGCGCAGGCTTTCAGTACCGCTGATGCGAGCACGCCGCCCCGCGAGATTGCCGGTAATATCACCCATCACGGCGTCCGGCACCGTCACGTCAACACTGACGATCGGTTCGAGGATTTGCGCCCCGGCGGAGTTGATCGCATTGAGAAGCGCGTGTCGGCCGGCAGTTACAAATGCAATTTCCTTCGAGTCAACCGGATGGTATTTGCCATCGTACACGGTGACCTCGATATCCTGCATTGCATAACCTGCCACGGCGCCTTCCGCCAGTACCTGGGTAACACCTTTTTCAACCGCAGGAATCAGGTTGTAAGGAATGGCGCCGCCAACCACTTCGTTGATGAATTCAAATCCCTTGCCGCGCGCCTTGGGACGTACACGCAAAAATACTTCGCCGAACTGACCGGCGCCGCCGGTCTGCTTTTTATGCCGGTAATGCCCTTCTGCGGGACGCGTTATGGTTTCCCGGTATGCGATACGCGGCGGGCGGGTATTCACTTCGACTTTATAACGCTCTTCCATGCGTTCCAGGATGATACGCATGTGCAATTCGCCCAGTCCACGCATGACGGTTTCGTTGAGTTCCTGGTTGTGTTCAACCACGAAACATGGGTCTTCTTCCTGCAAGCGGGTGAGCGCAGTCGAAAGCTTTTGCTCCTGGCCGCGGGCCTTGGTGTTTACGGCCAGGCCGTACATCGGCTTGGGGAATTCCACGGGTTTGAGGTGATAGCGGTCTTCATCATGTGAATCGTGCAGAACTGCGTCATAGTGGATTTCGTCAACCTTTGCCACAGCACAGATGTCACCGGGTATACCGGCATCGATTTCAACGTGTTTGCCACCCTGCATCTTGAAAAGGTGACCGACTTTAAATGCTTTGCGGGCATCGCCGATCAACAACTGTGTATCGGGATTGACCGTACCCTGGTAGATACGGAAAACACTCAGCTTCCCCACGAACGGGTCATTCGTTACCTTGAACACATGTGCGACAACGTGGTCCTGTGCATTTCCAGTTGTGGTCACATCAACCGCTTCCTCCCCTTCACCTTTGAGAAATGGGGGAGGGTTACCTTCCCTGGGGCTGGGTGCCAGTTTGTTGAAGAAATCCAGAAGCTCGTTAATGCCTGCGCCGGTTGCTGCAGAGGTAAAGCAAATGGGAACCAAATGGCCTTCACGCAATGCCTGTTCAAACGCTTCATGCAATTCATCACGGGACAGTTCTTCACCCTCCAGGAATTTCTCCATCAAATCCTCATTGACCTCAACAACCTGGTCTATGATGGAATCGTGGGCTTCTGAAAGTGAAAAAATGTCTGTTTCACCTTCCGTCTGGAAAAAGCAATCACGGACAGTGGTCAGGTTTTCTGCCGGCAGGTTCACCGGCAGGCATTCAGGTCCGAACTCTTCTCTGACGTCTTTGACAAGCTGGTGCAGGTCCACACCTTCCACATCAATGCGGTTGATGATAATCATCCGGCATACACGCCGCTGTTTGGCCCGTCGCATCAGGCGCCGTGTAGCCAGTTCAATACCGGAATGTGCATTTATCACGATCGCGGTGGTCTCCACGGCCGTCAGGCTGGCCAGGGTTGTCCCGCGAAAATCCGGGATACCGGCGGTGTCGATAATGTTCAGGTGCATGCCCTGGTAATCGAGACTGGCAATTGCTGAGTCAAGTGAATGCTCAAATTTCCGCTCCAACGGGTCATGATCCATGGTGGTTGAACCACGTTCAACCGTGCCTGCTTCACCCTTAACTCCGGACTTAACCAGTAATGCTTCGGCAAGAGTGGTTTTTCCTGAGCCAGAGTGACCGACTAGGGCGACGTTGCGGATATCCTTGGTTCGATAATTGGGCATGCGGTAATCCTTATCTTTAAGACTTGAAATCAAATGAGGCGTAATCGTAGTACGTTTGATTGGAGGCAGCAAATGACATATGTCATCGCTCTGTTCAGTTCTGATTCATTGAGCGGCGTATAAGCTGTGTTCCAGGATTGAAGGATCGTGCCGGGATCGGCTGAAAAGGAGATTGATATGACTTCTCATCTGCAAAAAGTGGTCGCAATTTTATTGATTGCCTGTGTGTTGCCTGCATGGGCGGGTCACAAACACCGCGATCCGGCGCCCCGGTACGGCTACGCAAAGGTGGTGGATCTACAGCCGGTTTATGAATCTGTGCTGGTACCTGAAGACCATCGCGTTTGCCACGACCAGGTGGTGCAGCAGCGGGTCGCGGAGTATCGTTCACCGGCACCGGCGATATTCGGGGCCATAGTCGGTGGTGTTATTGGAAACCAGCTGAGCCGCGGGCACGGAGACCGTCGCCATCACCGGCACAAGCACAACCGCACAGCGGCCACGTTTGCGGGTGCTGTAATTGGCGGAGCGGTCGCAAGCGAGATTCAGTACAGCAAGTACCCGGCAAAGTACTACACCGAGAACGTACAGGTCTGCAACACACAAACCACATGGCACAACCAGGAGCAGGTTGTTGCCTGGGATGTGAGTTGGAAATTCCGGGGCCGAATTTACCACAGCAGAATGGACGAGCCCCCGGGTGACCGCATACGGGTCAGGGTGAATTGAGTCTCGTTAACCGCCGGAAATCTGTTCAAACATACACTCCTGCAGTTTCTGGGTACACCCAGGGCACTGTTCAAAGGCGGCACAGGGAAGCTTGTGCCGCCTTTACTTTTGTGTGGCTTCAAGCTGGCGGACAGGCCGAAATATGCTGTCCGCCAGCTAATGATGCTGTACAGCATTTACTGCTTCGGGTAACGTTTCTGCTCATGGAAAACGATGGCTTCAGACAAAGGCGGGCTGAGTGTTTCAGCTACCCGGGTTGCAACTACGACCCGGCCAGCGGCGTGGCGACACTAACGTACGCGGTTGACGGCCAGGTCTTGCAGGAAAAGATCACTTTTCCATGGGCGCCGTGGCCGGTTGATGCATCACGCCAGGCGGCGTTTTTTGAGGCCCTGGAATTACTCCACCTGATCGCCGGTATAAGCTATTACAAGGCCGGGCTTGCGCGCACAATTGATCCAGGTGACAGCCACATCGACAAATCCGTTGCTGTTTTCCTGAACGAATTATATTTGCAGGGGCTTGGTGAGTTTGCCTATGTAAATCAACTGGATCTTTCCGGTCAGGTGAGTTTTGAAGTAAATACGGATGAAACAGCAGCGGAGTCATCTGCTGCGATGGATGTCGATCTTCCTGACCGCGCCCTGGTGGCAATGGGCGGCGGCAAGGATAGCCTGGTGTGTCTGCAAATGCTAAGGGAGTCAGGTATCGAGGTTCAGCCTGCCTGTGTAGGTGACTCTGTCCTGATCGGTGAGACGGTCAAAACTGCCGGTTTTCCACTGTTACGAATCGGTCGTGAAATGTCTGCGAGGCTGTCGGAAATGAATGCCGCCGGGGCGTGGAATGGTCACGTACCCATAACCGCGATAAATTCCGCCATCCTTTTGTGCGCGGGCCTGTTGTACGGCTACCGCCATATTGTTTTTGCGAACGAATCCTCGGCCAACGAGGGTACCCTAAAGGACGCGCAGGGCATGGAAGTCAATCACCAGTACAGCAAGAGCCTGGCCTTTGAAAAGGCCTTTCGTGCGGTGATCCGCAAGCGTGTTTCCCCCGGTATCGAATATTTTTCGCTGTTGCGGCCTTTGAGCGAATGCGCCATCGCCCGGCTGTTTTCAGAAATGAGGGAATTCCATGCCGTATTCTCAAGCTGTAACCGCAATTTTCACCAGGATGGTTCGCATATCAAGGGGCGCTGGTGCCTTGATTGCCCCAAGTGCAGATTTGCAGCATTGGCGCTTGCACCGTTCATGTCACCGGCCCAGTTGATAGCAATCCAGGGAGCAGATCTGCTGGACCAGGAAAACCAACTGACCGGATTCAGGGAGCTGTGTGGTCTTGGAGAGAACAAGCCGTTTGAATGCGTAGGCAGTATTTCGGAGAGCCGTGCGGCAATGAAATTCCTGGCAGCCAGTCCAAAATGGCGTGACAAACAGGTTATCCGTACGCTATCTGAATACCGGGAAATCATGGAAAGTGGCGAACTCGAGCTGAAACCGGATCGCAGCGCAGAGCACTGCATACCCACGGCAATCATGGCGAGACTAGATGCTTTTTAACGACCTGCAGCATGCCCGGGTTGCCATCCTTGGTATGGGCAGGGAAGGTCAGGCCGTGTGGCGTCAGCTACGCAAGCGGTTTCCGGAAAAGCCGCTGTCCATATTCACAGAATCAGCCGTGGACGATGATATTGCCAGGCAACTCGATAGCAGGCTCGATGAGTGTCACGCAGGTCCGTTCGACGTGGCGGAGTTGTCAAGATTCGATGTGCTGGTTCGTTCCGCCGGGATCAGCCCATACCGTGCAGAGTTAAGGCAATTACGCGCACTGGGTCTGCAGTTTACCAGCGCCAGCGAGCTGTGGTTCGCGGAAAACCCAGAAGCAAAGACGATCTGTATCAGCGGTACGATGGGGAAGAGCACGACCGCTGCGCTGGCTTCCCACCTGCTGGACTGTGCAGGTGTCAGCAATTGCCTGGCCGGCAATATTGGCAGGCCTATGCTGGACTGTGAAAACGGCGATATCGACTGGTGGATCATAGAGCTCTCCAGCTACCAGCTTTCCGACCTCAAAGCGGTTCCCGGTGTTGCATTGTTGCTGAATCTTAGTGAGGAGCACGTGGACTGGCACGGTGGGGTTGATCAGTACCACGCGGATAAATTAAAGCTGGCTGAATTGGCCGCCGGCGGTACTGTGATCGCCAATTATTCAGACCCCGTGCTGGCAGCGAAGCTTGCGGAACGTGCCGCAGTAAGCTGGTTTAATCACGCTGATGCATGGATGGCCGGCGATTGTGGTGTGACGGGGGCAAGCGGTGTTTATGTTGCAGCGCCCGCTTCGTTGCCGGGCAGGCACAATATGCAAAACCTGGCGGCGGTATTAACCGTGTTCGATAAGCTGGGTATCGAAGTGCCCCGTCTTGAAGAGGCCCTGTCGGCTTTCACCGGGCTGCCTCACCGGCTGCAACTGATCGGTGAAAGAGAAAGTGTTAGATATGTCGACGACAGCATATCTACTACGCCCATGTCCGTATCGGCCGCTTTGCAGACGCTCGGTCACGAAGGTGTGATTCTGCTTCTGGGTGGCATGGACAGAGGGTTGGACTGGAATCGTTTTGCAATGGAACTCAAAGACCGGACGCCACATGCCATCATCACGCTCCCCGATAATGGCCCTAAAATATTCGATTGCCTGAAAAGGGCCGGCATAGAACCCAGCGCTGGTTTGCATCAGGTTGACAATCTGGCAGATGCGGTGGCGCTGGCGCGGACACTGGCACCGGAGAAAGGCTGTATCCTGTTGTCACCCGGGGCACCCAGTTTTCCGTTTTTCCGGGACTTTGAAGACCGGGGAAACCAGTTCAAAAAGTTTGCAGGCATTGAAAAAGGCACTTGGAGCGCCCATTAAAAAAGGCCGCGGGACAGAGGGTGAGGAGTGTATATACCCATTGGCATGAGGGAGAGACCATAAGCCCGCGGCCTCTATCAATAGACACTGACTACAACCCTATAGTTTCAAAATTTTTCAAAAATGGAGTCATAAAATGACTGATACATCCAACGAAATCCTGGCGGAAATGAATACCAGCAAAGGTGTGATCCATCTCCGCCTGTACCCCGAACACGCGCCGGTTACAGTGGCCAATTTTGTCAACCTGGCGAAACGCGGATTTTACGACAACCTCAATTTTCACAGGGTTATCGATAACTTCATGATCCAGGGCGGCTGTCCGCTGGGTTCGGGTACCGGCGGCCCTGGTTACCGCTTCGAAGATGAGTGTACGAGTGATATCAGGCATGATGCCCCCGGCAAACTGTCGATGGCCAATGCGGGTCCTGGCACCAATGGCAGTCAGTTTTTTATCACTCACGTGGAAACCCCCTGGCTTGATGGCAAGCACACCGTATTCGGCAGCGTTGTAGCTGCTGAAGACCAGGCAGTGGTTAATGCCATCGCCGGTGGCGACGATATTATCTCGGTAACGGTTAGCGGTGGTGATGACCTGCTTGAACAACAGGCAGGGCGCGTATCCGAGTGGAACGCAACACTGGGTGGCTAAGCGTTTTATCAGCGATAAAACCGGTTGGTAATATTGGGGTGGGCACGTTTGCCCACCCCAAAGTTTTAATGGTCGCGGTTGATGCTGTAGTCCGCCAATTGCTCCAGCGCGGTACGCCAGGGCGACTCGGGAAGCACCACGATTGCCTGCCGCGCTTCGACTGCCTGGGTTTTTGCGACGGCCATTGCCGAACCCAGTGAACCGGATTCTCTGATTATTGCGAGGATGGGTTCCAGGTCATCGATACCGCCGTTACTGATGGCGGAATCCAGCAATTCCCGCTCTTTTGCATTGCAACGCTCGCGCGCAAATATCAACGGCAGGGTCGGCTTGCCCTCCGCCAGGTCATCACCGGCATTTTTTCCCATGGTTTCAGAATCGCCGGTGTAATCCAGCACATCGTCTGCAATCTGGAAAGCCGAGCCGAGACGGTTACCATAGATCGCCAGTGCGTTTTCAATATCAGCCGGTTGATCGCTGATGATGGCTGCCAGTCTGCAGGCGGCCTCAAATAGCTTGGCAGTTTTATTCTCGATTACCTGCAAGTAACGCTGCCGGTCAACTTCCGGATCACCCATGTTCAATAGCTGTTGCACCTCGCCTTCCGCAATGGTGTTGGTTGTGTCGGCCAGCACTTCCATGATGCGCATTGATTCGAGACCCACCATCAGCTGGAAGCTGCGGGAATACAGAAAGTCCCCCACCAGCACACTGGCTGCATTACCCCAGACGGCGTGTGCACTTTGCTGTCCACGCCGCAGGTCGGATTCGTCTACCACGTCATCGTGCAGCAGGGTGGCGGTGTGTATGAATTCAATAATGGCTGCCAGCGGTATGTGTTTCCGGCCCTGGTATCCACAGGCATGGGCGCAAAGCGTCAACAGCATTGGACGCAATCGCTTGCCGCCGCTGGAAACAATGTAATTGGCAATCTGGTTGATCAGGACCACGTCGGACTTCAGGCTGTCGCGAATACAGGTATCGACCTGTGCCATGTCCGGCGCGCTCAGGCTGAAAACTTGCTCAAGCGGGGAAGCCGGTTTTTTGGCAGCTGATTCGGGGCTTAAGGTCATACGGGTGCTCTGCTTTTTCGGGGATTATAAATGATTGTGTTACGGCATTAACAATTCTCATGAATTATTACAGTGCGCAACATATACTGTGCTGCCAGTCGTGGAGACTGCCAACACTGAATCATGAGGAATTTCATTTTTGTTCGGTCAATTAAACTCTGTTGAACTGCGTACCGGCTTAACACTTGCCAGTGTCATAGCTTTCCGTATGCTCGGTCTGTTCATGATCCTGCCGGTGTTCATGTTGCTGGCCGCGGATATGCCCGGCTTCAGTCCGGTCATGGCCGGACTTGCTGTCGGGATATATGGTCTGACGCAGGCTTTACTCCAACAGCCATTTGGAAAATTGTCCGATCGTTTTGGCCGTCGTCCAGTCATGCTTGCCGGCCTGGCCTTGTTCGCCGCAGGTGGGGTGTTGGCCGCTCTGGCCGATTCGATGCTGATGCTGGTCGCAGGTCGTGCACTCCAGGGTTGCGGTGCGATCGCGGGTGTGGCGTTGGCGTTCGCCGCTGACCACACACGCGCACAGAACCGCAGCGTGATCATGGCCATCATAGGTATGGGCATCGGCGCCTCGTTCCTGTTGTCCATGATGATTGCGGTGCCGCTGTCCACGCTATTGGGTCTGAACGGGCTTTTCTGGTTGACGGCAGTGTTGGCTGTAATGGGTATGATCCTGGTGTTGAGTCTGCCGGCGTCGGTTGTAACAAAAGAGGAAGTCCTACAGGAGAACGGACCATCTTCCATTGTTTGGTTATTCGCGCTGTCGGTATTCTTGTTGCACGCGGTTATGACCTTGTTATTCGTGGTTTTGCCGGGCATGCTCGTCAGCCGGTTTGGTTTTGAACTGGAGCATCACTGGCAGATTTATGTGCCATCGATGATTGGTTCTGTGATCTTGGTCTTTCCGTTGTTGAGGCGTATTTCCGCCAACAGGAAAGAATTCAGCGCAATGCCACTGGCCTTCCTGGTGCTGGGTGTTGCGCTTGGCCTGATGTCATTGGGTAATTCAATTTTCGCCCTGGCCGTGTTTGCAATGGGCTTCTTCCTGGCGTTTAACCTGCTGGAGGCTGCGATGCCTTCAGCGGTGAGCCAACTGACAGGCACACGTGGCCGTGGCAAAAAAATGGGCCTGTATACGACATTCCAGTTCCTCGGTGCGTTTGCAGGTGGGCTGGGTGGTGGAGCGCTGCTGGGATACAGTGGCGAAGTGGTGACTTTGAGTGTGGCTGGGCTGGTTTGTACGCTGTGGGCAATAACCATGTTGGTGTGGCTGAGACCCATTGATAACCGGCAGCAGGCTTGACTGTATATGCTACACTTTACGGTCTGAATTTGAACTGCGGGGCAGGGCTCCGCACACAGGAGATGCTAGATGGCAAGAGGCGTAAATAAAGTAATTCTGGTGGGCAATCTGGGCAGAGACCCGGAGATGAAATATACAGCCAGCGGTGCAGCAATTGCGAATGTAACAATTGCGACTTCAGAGAGCTGGAATGATAAGCAAACTGGTGAAAAAGTTGAAAAAACAGAATGGCACCGGGTGGTGGCGTTTCAGCGTCTTGCAGAAATTATGGGCGAGTACCTGAAAAAGGGCAGCCAGGTTTATATCGAGGGCAAACTCCAGACCCGCAAATGGCAGGACCAGAACGGCCAGGATCGCTATACAACCGAGGTCGTAGCCAACGATATGCAAATGCTGGGCGCCCGTGGTGATGCCGGTGGCGCGCAACAAGGCGGCGGTTTCCGTCAGAACCAGCAGACCCAACAGGCAGCGGCCCCTGCCAATACCGGTGGCGGCGGCTTTGATGACGACGACATTCCATTCTGAATGTTACGGGTCTTGAACTAGTTTTTCCTGATCCCTGATGCGGCGCTGCTGTTTGCAGGCAGCCGGCAAACTATGGCAAATACGGTACTTCAATCCATGGCAACGAATAGAAAAGGCATTATTTTGGCCGGGGGAAGCGGTACGCGCTTGTACCCCATTACCCGGGTCATCAGCAAACAGCTGTTGCCGGTGTATGACAAGCCGATGATTTACTACCCGCTGTCCACCTTGATGCAGGCAGGTATCCGGGAAATCCTGGTCATAACCACGCCGCATGAGCAACCTTTTTTCCAACAGCTACTGGGTAATGGCAGGCAATGGGGACTGGAAATTTCATTTGCAGTCCAGCCAAGCCCGGATGGATTGGCGCAGGCTTTTATTATCGGCGAGGAGTTTTTAGCGGGTGGTCCTTCCTGTCTTATTCTTGGGGATAACATATTCCATGGGGGTGGGCTCAAGCAGTTGCTCACGAATTGCGCCGGGAGAGTGGATGGAAGCACTGTGTTTGGTTACTGGGTGCGTGATCCGGAGCGTTATGGTGTCGTTGAATTTGATAATACGCAGCGAATATTGAGTCTCGAAGAGAAACCTTCGCAACCACGGTCGAATTACGCGGTTACCGGTCTGTATTTTTATGATGACCGTGTCTGCGAATTTGCCCGTAACTTGAAACCATCTCCCAGAGGCGAACTTGAAATAACCGATTTGAACCGTTGTTACCTTGAGGACGGAAGCCTGCAGCTCGAACGTCTTGGCCGGGGCTACGCCTGGCTGGATACCGGTACACACGAGTCATTACAGCAGGCATCCAGTTTTATCGAAACGATCGAAGCCCGCCAGGGCCTGAAGGTGGCCTGCCCCGAAGAGATAGCCTTTTTGCAGGGCTGGATTGACCGGGCTCAAGTGATGGAACTCGCGGAACCCTTGCGCAATAGCGGCTATGGCGAGTACCTGATCCAGTTGCTGGAAAGGGGGCCGGACGGTTGAGGGTTCTTGAAACCGGTCTTGATGGTGTTGTCATCGTTGAGCCCCGTGTCTATGGCGATGAGAGGGGTTCATTCCAGGAAAGCTGGAAAGCCAGCAGTTACGGTGAACACGGCTTGCCCACTGCATTTGCACAGGCCAATGTGTCCCGGTCCGTAAAAGGCGTTCTGCGTGGCTTGCATTACCAGTTCCAGCAGCCCCAGGGCAAATTGGTTTCGGTGCTCGAAGGCCGGATTTTCGATGTGGCCGTGGACATCCGGCCAGGCTCACCGTCCTTTGGGCAATGGGCCGGTGTGGAACTCAGCGGTCAAAACCATCGCCAATTTTATATTCCCGAGGGTTTCGCACACGGGTTTATCGTGTTGAGCAGCAGTGCCTTGTTTCACTATCACTGCACCACCGAGTATTGCGCAAAGTACGATGCCGCAATTGCGTGGAACGACCCTGATATCGCGATCAACTGGCCCTGTGAGCCGGTAACAGTGTCCGAAAAGGATCGATCAGCGCCATTTCTACGCGATGTGCCGCCCGAGCGTTTGCCAGGTGAAAACCCGTGAATATCCTGTTGACGGGAGCTGCTGGTCAGCTTGGAAGTGAATTGCTTCCGTTACTGTCAGAGTGGGGAGAGGTCACCGCCACTGATCGCAGCGAACCCGCGGATTTGAAAAACAACTGGCTGAAGGCGGATATCAGTGATGGCGGTGAACCGGAAAATTTGTTGAACCGTTTACGCCCCGGATTGATCGTAAATACCGCGGCGTATACTGCAGTGGATCAGGCTGAATCCGAGCCGCAAACATCATTTGATATCAATGCCGACTTCCCAGGGCGACTGGCTGCCTGGGCAAAAAAGAACAACGCCCGGCTGATTCACTACTCCACCGATTACGTTTTTGACGGTAATGCCGCCAGGCCCTATGTCGAGACCGATACACCTGACCCCCTTAATGTTTATGGTGACAGCAAGTTGGCAGGCGAACGGGCTATCGCTGAAAGTGGCTGTGAACACGTCATCCTGCGAACATCGTGGGTGTACTCCTCACATGGAAAGAATTTTGTGCTGACTATGCTGGATCTTGCACGAAGAGGGTTATCTCTCAAGGTCGTGGATGATCAGACAGGCTGTCCAACCTCGGCAAGGAACCTGGCGCAAGCCAGCATTTCAGTAATCAGGGAGTGGCAAGCATCAGGGGCCGGCGGCCGAACCGGAGTTTTCCACTACTGTGATGACAGTACCCTGAGCTGGCATGATTTTGCCCGCGCTATATTCAGTTTCTCGGTCAGTGCGGGCTTGCTGGAAAAAGAACCTGAGCTGGCGCCTGTATCAGGATTGGAATTTCCGCAACCAGCCACGAGACCAAATTGGTCGGTGCTTGATACCAGCAAAATAGCAAATGTATTCAACATTCGACCGGCCTCATTTAGCGGTTCATTGCAGGCTGTGATCCGTGAAGTCAGAGCAAGAGGATTGAAATGAGCAAGACCGATATTAATACGCCGCTGATTCCGGTGATCTTATCAGGGGGTGCCGGCACGCGCTTGTGGCCAGTATCGAGGCGCGCCCATCCTAAACCCTTCATGGAATTGATTGACGGTGAAACCCTGGCTGAGAAAACCATGCTAAGGGCGAAACTGGTTGCCGGTAATGCACCAGTAATTACCGTGACAAGCCGTGATTATTATTTTTATACACGCGATCTTTATCTCGGTTTAAAAAATAATACTGGCGACGAGCAATTTTTGCTTGAGCCCATGGGCAGAAACACCGCACCCGCGATAGCATTGGCGGCGATGAGCGTGCGGGATTCGGAGGGCGAGAATGCATCATTGCTCGTACTTCCCGCCGACCACCTGATTGCAGATTTAGGTAGGTTTGAAGCCTCTGTAGGAGAGGCAGTTGATCTTTCCAACCGAGGTTTCCTGGTGACATTTGGTATTCATCCAACCCACGCTGAAACCGGGTATGGATACATTCGTCAGGGAGAAGCATTGACGGCAAACAGCGGCTACCGGGTGGCCGAGTTTGTTGAAAAACCGGATGAACCCACGGCCATTAAATACCTGGAGTCCGGTCAATACCATTGGAACTCCGGAATGTTTTGCTTCCAGGCAGGAACTTTTCTTGAGTCACTGAAAACACATGCTCCGGATGTTTATTCAGCTGCGGCACGTGTGTGGGAAGCAACCGATAAATCACAGTCACCGGTAGAATTCCCTGCTGATCTGTTTAGTGAATGCCCGTCCATCTCGATTGACTATGCGGTTATGGAGAGGGCGGATAATACTGCTGTTGTCGCCAGTGACTTTGGTTGGAGTGATATTGGTTCGTGGAAGGCTATCAGCGAATTATATGAATCTGGTGAAGGCGGTAACCGTATTAAGGGCAAGGCCGTCATGGTGGGCTCAACCGATTGTTTTGTTCAGAGTGAAGGTCGCATCGTTGCCGCCGTGGGCGTGAAAGATCTTGTCATCGTTGATACCGGTGACGCGGTATTGGTTGCCGACCGCAACCAGGCCCAGGATGTTAAAGAGGTTGTGGCGCAGCTTTCGGATTTGAAGCATGAGGCCGTTAATTTTCACAAAACGGTCCATCGGCCATGGGGCAGCTTTGTTATATTGGAAGATGCTGATGACTGTAAGGTCAAACGCCTGGTTGTGAAGCCCGGACAGGTATTGTCACTGCAACGACACCAGCGAAGGTCAGAGCACTGGACGGTGGTATCGGGCAAGGCAAAGATTCGCCTGGGTGACAAAGAGATTATTCTTGAAGCCAACCAGTCAACCTACATCCCCGCCGGGACACTGCACCGCCTGGAAAACCCGGGCGAAAGTGATATACACCTGATAGAGGTTCAAACCGGTGATTATTTTGGTGAAGACGATATTGAACGCCTGGAAGACATTTACGGAAGGGTACGGTGAAAACATTTAACACAAGGTTCCTCTGGTCAGGCATGATTGTGGTTGCTTTGTCGTTGGCATTGAGTTTTGCTCCAACCCACCTGCGGGCCGATGATAAAACCGGTATTGCAAACCAGGGCGAAACTCACCGTCAGGCCATCGAAGCATGGCGGGCCAACCGGCATGAAAGACTGGCAAGGACCGATGGCTGGTTGACGCTTGTGGGTCTTGAGTGGCTCAAGGACGGCGAGAATCGCATTGGCAGTGGGGAAGGTAACGATGTCCGCGTGAGTGGAGGCCCTACTTACTGGGGCAGCGTTATCCTGCAGGATGATCAGCTTAGCTTTGTCAGTCCTGGCAACGACGGCGTAACAGTTAACGGCGAGTACTTACAGAAGTCCCCGCTCATTTTTGACACACAAGGCGACCCCACCATCGTGGCCAGTGATACATTGAGCTTCTATGCAATCTACAGGAAGTCGTTTGCATTGCGTATCAAGGATTCAAAGGCCCCTGCGTTGTTAAATTTCAAAGGTGTGGAAAATTATGAAATCAACGAGTCCTGGCGTATTAATGGCCGTTTTATCCGCGCCGAAGAGGGGGCGACGATTGAAATCGTAAACGTCCTGGGTCATGTCAGTGATTCCCCGGTCTATGGCACATTTGAGTTTGATAAGGATGGTAAGAGCCATAGCCTGCTAGGTATTGGGACCGAGGATTCCAAACGACTGTGGTTTATCTTTGCTGACCGGACCAGTGGTCGTGGCACCTACGGGGCAGGGCGGTTCTTGTATAGTGACTCAATGCCTGAGAACGATCGCCTTGTGGTTGACTTCAACAAGGCCTATAACCCGCCTTGTGCATTTAATCCGTATTCAACATGCCCCTTGCCGCCACAGCGCAATCGAATGGATTTACTGGTTACAGCCGGTGAGAAAGATTTTCACCCGGATTCGGGTTAAGTCTTGTCAAAGCGGGGGTGATATTCAGATCGGTGGTCAGACAAGTAGTGGCATAAAGTGTATTCCGGGTAAAAACCAGGCGTTTACCTGGTCTTTAACTGGCGCAGTTTTTCAGTCTCTTCTGAGACTGCCAGCCGGCGTTCGTTGAAGTTCTTTTTTAGCATATAAAACAGTGCCAGCCATACCGACGCGAATATCGGAGCTGAACTCACCATGCTTTCAGAAGTGCTTGTTTCATATGGGTTCATGTTAGCTATCCTATTGTCCACGCTGATCTGTTTTGTGTTTCTCGCATATATAAAGACAATCCACTCTCAATAAAGTTGACGTCTGACATGGTCTTTTCGTTACAACACGACTCAATAATCATTCGTTTCATCCCAGGCGGGCACCCGCATCCGGTACTCAGCGCTGGTGCCGGCCGAGTTCGCGATCCATCTCGAATTCCCGCGAAGTCACATGTGCTTCCATCTTTTGAAGACGCAGGTCCAATTCCCGGAACCTGTGACTCAGGTTACTGAAAACATCGGATGGGGCCATGCTAACGCCACGCCAAAACTCTTCCTGGCCTTCTTCCTTGTACAAGTCCTGAGGCTTGACCGGCAGGATTATCGCCAGAACGATATATGCCGGCACTACAAATGGAAAAAAGAAAAATGTGCAAACGGCGGTAATAAGGCGTAAGCCTTTCCGGTTTAATCCGAAATAATTTGCCAGGCCGGCGCAGACACCTGCCAGCATGGCGTTTTCTTTATCACGATATAGCCGATGCGGGTTTTTGCGTGTGTACAGATCACTCATGGCGTTGTCTCCAACTTGGTGATTCAATATCCAGAATCCTTTCAAGCGTCACAATGCGGTCTTCCATCTTCTTGGTGGATTCCCAAACCTCGGTCAGCATTTTTTCATCTTCAGGCTTCAAGCCCTTGGAGGTTTTCATCTTGGTGATGTAGTGAAATACGATCCACAAGGGAGCACAGACGGTTAGCAATAGAATAGGGACAAGTTCAGACATCTTATTTCTCCTGCGCTGGCTTGTCGGCCTTGTCGGATTTATCAGTCTTGTCAGGTTTGTTCACTTTTACCTTTAAAGCTGCAAGTTCCTCTTCGACCCTATCATCATCTTCAAGACCGGCGATTTCTTCTGCCAGGCCCTTGCGCCGTCCCATATCCAGAGATTCGCCCTGTGCCTCGACGCGATCAATACGCCGCTCGGCGTTTTCGAAACGGAAAAGCATCTCGTCAATCTTGTCGTCATGTATATGCTTCCGCGCAGCCAGCTGCGTGTGGGCTGTTTTGTGTCGTATCACAATACTGCGCTGGCGGGTTTTTGCGTCACTCAGCTTACTTTGCAATTGGGTGATATCCGAATTGAATTTATCCAGCTGCGCGTCAAGCATTTTGGTTTCGCGTTGAGTCTGTTCAACTTCATCGGCCAGGGACTGCTTCTCTGCAAGTGCTGCTCTTGCCAGGTCTTCCCGGCCCTGGCGAACCGCCAGTTCCGCACGCTTGGCCCAGCCTTCCTGTTCACGTTCGAGGAACGTCAGGTACCGCCGTTGTTCCTTCCGGTCGGCGATACACTTGGCTGCAGAAGAACGGATTTCTACCAGCGTATCTTCCATTTCCTGGATCATCAGCCGGATAATTTTTTCCGGATCTTCTGCTTTTTCCAGCAAGGAATTGATATTGGCGTTGATAATATCGGTGAATCTGGAAAAAATACTCATTGCTTATGCTCCTGCATTCTGTTCTGTACCTGTTTTAATGCACGCATCGTGCCAATACAGACACCACCGATAACATCTTGATATTAATATCAATAATAAATCAAAAACAAATTACTGTGAATTATGCCCTTCAGTAGTTAGCCAAATTAACCAACAGGTGGTTGAACTTGAAAAGCCACGCACAGTCTATCTGGCAGCCCGCATATAAATTGATAGTGTTTTGGGCATGACAAATCCAAGGGCGCTCATGTAGAATAGCCCCCCTTTACTGACCGGCAATGGGCCGGCGAATTGAAATCCTCTGGAGGAATACTCAATGCGATCCAGACTCGCGATATCTATAGTTTTATTCATGATGGCTTCTGGCTCTGTCCTGGCCCAGGATGTAGAAACAGAAAAAGGCAAACTCAGTTACGCAGTAGGTTGGGACATCGGCGCCGACATTAAACGTCGCAGCACCGAGTTTGACGTCGAATCTCTTATTTCTGCCATACGCGATGTCGTTGCAGAAAATGAACCCAAGGTGAGTGCCGATGAAATGCGGACCTTGCTGACAGAACTTCAGGAAAAAGTACGCGCTGAACAGGTTGAACAGTTCCGTGCTCTGTCTGAAAAGAACCAGGCCGAGAGTGAAGCATTTCTGGAAGCCAATAAATCCAAGACCGGAATCGTAGTACTGCCCAGCGGTGTTCAATACCGGATTATTGAAGAAGGCGAAGGTGCACGCCCCGGATTGGAAAGCAAGGTTTCTGTACACTACCGCGGTTCCAAGATGGACGGTCGCGAATTTGACAGCTCATTCGCCCGTGGAACACCTGAAGAATTTACCGTAAATGCGGTTCTCCAGGGTTGGCAGGAAGTACTGCCGCTGATGAAAGCGGGTTCAACCTGGCAGATCTTTGTCCCACCAGAGTTGGCATTCGGCGCCCGTGGCAATCCGCCCGTAGGTCCGAACGAGGCTTTGATGTTTGATTTGAAACTGGTCGAAATCCTGCCGTAACAGAGATAATGGAAAGCCGGGCAGCGAAAGCTGCCCGGCTTTTTTTTGCCTGGTGAAAAGGCTATCTATATTCGGCACGATTCCATGACATTTCTTGTCGAACAAAACTGTTAACACTTGGCCAGCCCCAGTATCATATTGGTATATGTATTCAGAATTATACGAGGCGCTACTTGGCGCTGTTTCCCCTTTCGACAAGGGGGTATCCGACCTCAGGATCAGGGCATTGCCGGACCCCGGTGGCACACGGACGCGCCCGCAAAAAACAGCAGCGGTATTGGTTCCTGTCCTGGACAAATCCGAACCTGAAATTGTACTTACCGTTCGCTCAGCCTCATTGCCCACACATCCGGGACAGGTCAGTTTCCCCGGTGGAGCCGTTCACCGCAAAGACCGTTCAGCGATATCAACGGCATTGCGTGAGGCAGAAGAAGAGATTGGCCTGGATTTTTCGGAGGTATCACCACTTGGCTTTCTAGACCGCCTTGATACGATTTCGGATTACCGGGTTTTGCCGGTGGTTGGCCTGGTACGGCCGTCATTTGTCTGGATCCCGGATGAGCGGGAGGTTTCCGAGGTTTTTACTGTGCCGATGAAATTAGCTGTAGACCACAGCAAATACACCCACCATGAATATGTTCACAATGGCACAACAGACATTACATCTTCGTTGCACTGGCAGGGGCACATGATCTGGGGGATCACGGCTGCCATTTTGCTGAACCTGGGCAGCCGTCTCCGAAATTCACGTCTGGAGCGTTAAATGGCAATGCA
This sequence comes from uncultured Lysobacterales bacterium, assembly GCA_937927755.1. Classification (GTDB taxonomy): domain Bacteria; phylum Pseudomonadota; class Gammaproteobacteria; order Xanthomonadales; family SZUA-36; genus SZUA-36. Next base: position 2,635 of record CALBDB010000004.1, on the reverse strand, counting down.
AATCATATGGCAAGACAGATATTAGTCTCCCCCACGGAGCTGGATACCATCCGGAAAGATTCCGGCTACGTGATCTTTGATTGCCGGTTTGATCTGAAAGATACTCAGGCCGGGTTCAATGCATATCTTGAAGCCCATATTCCCGGCGCCGTTTATGCCCATCTTGATGACGATCTTTCCAGCCCAACAGACAGTACAAGTGGCCGTCACCCACTGCCTGATAAAGAGTTGTTTGCATCCTTCCTGGCCCGATCAGGCTGGTGTCCGGGAAAACAGGTGCTCGTTTATGACGACGCCGGGGGCTCCATTGCGGCACGTCTGTGGTGGCTGATGAAGTACTTTGGGCATGATTGCGCTGCAATGCTTGATGGCGGCATCAATGCCTGGCGTGATGCAGGCTATGAGCTTGAATGCGGACAACCGGAAACGGCAGCCCAGTCTGCAGTCAGCCTTTGCGCAAATGAGAATCTGGCATATTCAACCAGGGATATTACCGAAGGACTGAGCAGTCGTGAAATCGTGTTGATCGACGCGCGGGCCGCTGAGCGTTTTGCGGGAGAGTTGGAACCCATTGATCCGGTTGCCGGACATATACCCGGTGCTGTTAATTATCCATTCCTGCATAACCTGGCGGCCGATAGTTCTTTCCAGCCAGCGACCAAACTCCGCGAGGTATTCCGGAAGCTGGCAGAGGGCAATAACGATCTGGACCTGGTACACATGTGCGGGTCAGGCGTCACCGCCTGCTCCAATATTTTTGCCGCCGAACTGGCGGGCATAAAGGACACCAAATTGTATGTGGGCTCATGGAGCGAATGGATAAGGGATCCATCCCGGCCTGTAGAGCCTTGAAAAAGGCTGATTTCCCACAGATTACACCATAAAAAATCCCCCGGGGGCACGCCTCCCACAAGTGCTTACCCAGCCAGCGTTCTTGCTGTTAACTTGCGTAATCTTTGGGGCATTATTCTTCAAATAAATCACTTTTTGCTCTGAAATTGAGCAACAAGCTCGTGCATCACGCGCTGGGCTTCATCCGAGAACCAGGCATCCACGAATGCACCAACACCTTCGTTCGCATATTCCGCGAATTCTTGTTTGAAGTGAGCCCGTGCTGTGGCCCGGTTTCCCAGCATGGCTTGCCGGGGAAGTGATAACAGTTGCTCACACCAGTTAACGGCTCTTTGGATGGTGGCCTCGTAGCCCGTTTCCAGGGCGTCAACAAGTCCAATTTTCAATGCATTTCCCGGGTCGGTCACGGTGCCGGCAACTACCATGTGTTCCGCTAGCCGGGTCCCTACCAACCTGCCCATGGCTCTGTGTAGCAATGAAGGAATGATCAGACCAACCCGGGTTTCGTTCAGTCCTATCTTGAAGTTGCCCGTGCTCATCACCCTGTAGTCGGTCATCAGGCACATGACTGCGCCGCCGGCGGGGGAATGGCCGGTAATTGCAGCAGCGACCGGCAGCGGCGAACAGGCCAGGGTTTCAAGTAATACAAAAAATGCTCGCCAGAATCCGGCCATGGCATCACGCTCAAGCTGTAAAAGTTCGATGACATCCAGGCCGGCGGAAAACATACCCTGCTGACCGGACAGAACCACCGCATCGCATTCAGCCTGTGCGTCACGCAGCGACAGCGTCAGGTTTTCGACCAATTCGGGGTTCAAGGCATTGACCGGTGGTCTTGCCAGCCTTATTTCTCGGACGGGTCCGTGGTTGATGATTTCAAGCATGTCGGTTCTATTTAAGACCTCAATTATTCTCAGGCAGTCTTCTTGTGCAAGGACTCGTGACGTTTAAAAAGCTTCGCAAGAAAATGTCCGGTATGCGAGCTCGCGGTTCCAGCCAGGTCCTCGGGTGTTCCCGTAGCAATGATCTCACCACCAAGGTCGCCGCCTTCCGGGCCAAGATCGACTATCCAGTCGGCGGTCTTGATGACATCCAGGTTGTGTTCTATGACTACCACGGTATTACCGTGATCACGCAAGCGGTGCAATACGTGCAGCAACTGCCGGATGTCATGGAAGTGCAGTCCGGTGGTCGGTTCATCCAGTATATACAGCGTCTGGCCGGTATCGCGTTTGGACAGCTCTTTAGCCAGCTTGATACGCTGCGCCTCGCCGCCGGACAGAGTGGTGGCGCTTTGCCCGAGCGTGATGTATGACAGGCCAACATCCATCAGTGTCTGCAACTTGCGTGCGATCACGGGTACGGGTGCAAAAAACTCCAGCGCATCCTCAACGGTCAGACCCAATACTTCGTGGATGTTCTTACCTTTGTAGTGAACCCCGAGAGATTCACGGTTATAGCGTTTGCCGTGGCAAACGTCACAAGGCACGTAGATATCCGGCAGGAAATGCATTTCGACACGGATCAGGCCATCACCCTGGCAAGCCTCGCAACGCCCGCCCTTTACATTAAAGCTGAATCGCCCGGGCTTGTAGCCTCGGGCACGTGCTTCCTGGGTGCCGGCAAACAACTCCCGTATCGGGGTGAACAGGCCGGTATAGGTGGCCGGGTTGGAACGCGGGGTGCGGCCGATCGGGCTCTGGTCGATATCGACGATCTTGTCAAAGTGCTCCAGTCCCTCGATCTCATCGCAGGCGGCGGCCTGTTCGGAGGCCCTGTTGAG
>CALBDB010000003.1 GCA_937927755.1 uncultured Lysobacterales bacterium | reverse complement strand
AGCGGGATATGCCAGTTCAGGTGTCCGCGCCATGCAAGGTACAGGCCGCCGATCAGGATCAGCAGGGCTGAGGTTTCGCCCAGCGAGCCCATCGTCGTACCGAAAATCAGGTCACCGAGGGGTGCAACCACCGGCTCATCGGCAAACTTGAGTATGCCCAACGGGGTCGCCCCGGTGACCACGTCGGCCGTCGGGCTCATAAAGGGCACTGCAAAGTTCGAGCCGTAAAGCGTCAGCCAGCTATCAGGCCGGACCGGCCAGGTAGTAATCGCCACCGGGAAGGCCGCCTGCAGAAAGGCGCGACCAACGAGGGCGGGGTTGAAAATGTTCTGGCCCAGGCCGCCGAATATGATCTTGCCAAAGGCCATGCCGAAAAACCCACCCAGGAAAGCCATCCAGAGTGGGAAACCCGGAGGCAGGCACAAGCCCAGCAGCAGGCCGGTGATCATTGCAGATCCGTCTGCCACCGAGCCCGGAGTAGACCCGAACAGCCGTTCGGTGAGCAGGCAAGCGGCCACGCAAGTCAGTATCACCAGTAGCGCGCTCAGGCCAAAGAAATAAATCGAAGCTGCAATAATCGGTGCCAGGCTTATCACCACCGACCACATGATCTTGATCGTGGAATCCTGCGACCGGACGTGCGGAGAAGCTGTTATTTTAATGTTAGTGCTCATGATGCGAGCTTTCTCAATTGGGATTTTGACATGACAAACCATTGGGACAAAGGGATATTGGACGGACAAACAAAGGAGCAAGAACCACATAACATACAGTCATTTAGATTTGCTTCTTCAACCATTTCCTCATATCGTTCAGCCTTTGCCAAGGCCCCCATCAATTGCGGGTTCAGAAAAACAGGACAGGCTTCCAGGCATTTTCCGCAACGAATACAGGGCATGATGTCCTGCCGTTTGCACTCATCCTTTGTGAGGATAAGGATGCCGCCAGTCGCTTTCAGAATCGGTATATCAAGATTTGCCTGGCCCTGGCCCATCATCGGGCCGCCGAAAACAATTTCCTGCGCGTCTTCGGTCAAACCACCGCAGTGTTCGATGACATCTCTTAGTTTTGTACCAAATGGTATTTTCCAGTTGCCGGGTTTGCGTATGCCGCGGCCGGTCACCGTGATGATGCGTTCGATCAGCGGGTGCCCGGTTTCAAATACCGCGGCAACGTTAGCAGCGGTCGCGACATTCTGCACCATGGCGCCAACCGCGCTCGGCAGGGAACCGGACGGAACCTCGTGGCCCATGACCGCCTTGATCAACATCTTTTCAGCACCCTGCGGGTACTTGACGGTCAATGGCTGAACCGTGGCATCGAGATCGTCGGGTTTGGTCTTACGCATCATTTCGATTGCATCGGGCTTGTTGGCCTCAATGCCAATTACGCAACGGGTGATACCCAGCGCCCTTAAGGCAATCCGGATTCCATCGTAGACCTTTTCCGGTTGTTCCAGCATCACGCGGTGATCGGAGGTCAGGTAAGGTTCGCACTCGCAACCATTGATCAACAAAACCTCGACCGGCTGATCTTTCGGCGGACAGAGTTTGACGTGGGATGGAAATGCCGCGCCGCCAAGACCCACGATACCCGCCTTGGCGATTTCCTTTGAAAGCTGTTCCTCAGGCACATCCTGCCAGCGAGGCACAATCCGGCTCCTGCGCATCTGTGACGAAGTTGGGTCCACCGCGATACGTATGGATGGCGCCATGCTGCCGTTGGGGTGCGGCCACAGTTCGATCGCCTTCACGGTGCCGGCGGCAGTTGCGTGGACAGTGGAAGAAATAAATCCAGCCGCCTCTGCAATCACATCGCCTCGCTCAACACGATCGCCGGGTTTAACCAGGGCTTTCGCCGGCGTACCAATATGCTGCGACAAGGGCAGGATGACTTCCTTTGGAAATGGAAACCGCCTCGAAGGTATCCCCGAGGTAATATCCTTGTTTTCCGGCGGGTGTACCCCGTGTTTAAAACTCGGCAAGCCTTTCATCTGTGATTATGTCCCGCTATTTCCCGGTTAATACTCAGTTAAAAGGCTCAGCCCGTTTGATCAGCTTATCCAGGCCTTTCTCGTTTGGATTCAGCGGATCACCCGGATGGATACACTCTGCCGGACAAGCCTCGGCTGCCATCACCAGCTGTTTAAACGTACCTGCCTTGGCGTCACCGATATAGGCCTGCTGGTCGTCGTTGTAGACAAACACCTTCGGGTTGATCTTCAGGCAATCATCGCAGGACGTGCAGCGTAGCGTATCGATATATGGCTCGTTGCCCATGAAGTCGTCATCTTCTTCAGCAACCGCAGCAGCAGGTGCTGCCGCCGGGGCCGCGCTGGCCGCGGCAGGAGCAGCTGAGTCAGCTGACGGTGCGGAAGGTGCTGAAATACTGAAGTCAGCGGGTGCCTCGAACGCAGGCCCATCCCAGCTTTCCGCTTTTTCAAGCAACTGTGAAACAGTATCGCTGGCACTGCCTTTCAACAGGCCCTCTGCAAGTCTGCGGGCGATCAACAAGGGGTACTGGGTTGTCAGCTTTGTGATCTTGGCTTCGTACTCGGCCGTGACTGCTGCCAGTTTGGCATCCAGTTCATCGGACATGGTGCCAGTAACAGAATCACGCATGTTATCAGACACATCTAGTCCGGCCATTTCTTTGAGCTGGGCCCAGTGCTGCAGACGTTCTTCGGCAAGTATTACAATCTCATTGGTTACCGAAACCTTGCTCAGGTGCCGCTCCGCATTAACCGTGTAAATGAACGGGGTTGCATCTTCGCGTTCATCGGCATCCATTTCGAGATATTCGTGGAAAGCTACCAGTTCGTCCTCACCATTGGACTTCTTGAAGTAATGGCGGAAGCGCGCTTCACCCATGGCCCAGTCGGCGGTCGTGACAGGCAGATTCATCTTCTGCTCTGCGCCATCATCGTCTACATATGCCAGGTCATAGGTGGTCCACGTGTCCAGTGGCGAAGGATTACCTTCCAGGTCAATACGTTCGGAGAACGTTTCACCAGCGTCCGGATCGAATACGATATTCGGTACTGCGCGGCTCTCGAGTGCCAGCGTGGCAGCATCGGGGGCGCCGAAGTCCGATAGGCCCCATTCCGGAGGACAAGGCGTATTCAGGATGAACAGGGCAGGACGTCTGGCCTGCAGGCCCTTCAACACGTTCTGGATCAAGTGCGCCGGTGTTGCCTGCGAAGACTGCATGACGAAGACACCACGGTGGGCCATCGCGATCAGGGCGAGTTCCTTGCGGGTCTCCTCCTTGCCGTGGTGGTCCATACCGTATTCGGCCATATCGGATACCTGGCCGGTAAAGCCCGATGTGCAGGCCTGGCCACCGGTATTGGAATATACCTGTGTATCGACAACGATCACTCGGATAGGCTTGTTGGTAGCCATCACGCGTGACAGGTTCTGGAAACCGATATCCATCATGGCGCCGTCACCACCAACTGCGAACAACGGCGGACATAGTTTGAATTCCTCGTCGGTGAACTGCTCCCAGTTAAAATCTGAGAAGAATTCCTCGTCGGCTTTCTGGTCGTATGAGTCGGAAAGCAGTTTCTCTGCGCGACGTACCGATATAAAGCCGTCCGCCATCTTGCGCATATGGCCTTCGAAGATACCTACCGCTACCGAGGGTGCGTCCTGGAACAGGTGATTGACCCATGGGAAAGGATAGGGGTTGTAAGGGTACGATGAACCCCATACCGAACTACAGCCCGTTGAGTTGGTGAAGCCGAGGTTTGCACGGCCACGGCCACTCGGGCCTTCTTCGTAACGCCACTTGAGGTCTTTCAGTTCCTCGATGGTATTGCGAATCTTCAATACCTGTTGCTTCTTGTCATCGTCGAGGGTGACCAGCAGTTCACTGGAATCCTCGGGTACTGCCGACAGATCGGTGCCGGAAATCAGGATGTCATGGGCTTTCGCATCGAGATCCTTGATCAGTCTTCCCAGGTTCGTGACCTGTTCCTTGACCTGCGGGCTCATGAAAGCATTTACCGTGGACAGCAGCAGGTGGATGGTGGTCTTTTCACCACAACCCATACAGGCGCCGTCACCACCGATCATCGACATGTAGTTGCTCTGTTTCAGCAGCAATGATGACATGACACCGATACCGTCGTTGAGACTGGAAATCTTGATGTACTGGTCATCGGTTTCCGGCAGGTTGTTCCAGAGTTTCCAGTTTGACTCCAGGGTATCCTGGAAATCGTCTGTCTGGCGTACGCTCTTCAAAGCCCCATCAGCACAAACGGCAACACAGATATCACAACCCTTGCAGGTTTCCGGGTTTACGGTGATCGAAAGCAGACCACCTGTGCCTTTCTTTTTACTTTCCGGAACATCGAAGAATGGCGCGGTCTTGGCCAACGGGAATTCGGCCAATGCTGCGTAGACAAGGTTGTACTCGGCATCGACCTCGGCACGCCGCTCTACATCCCAGGTGGAGTTCTTGGCGACTGTTTCATAGGCCTGTGACAGCACCGGGGCAAAGCCCTTGAAGGTGCCGCTTGAGATAATCTTGCGCGACTCTTTGCCCAGATGCTTGATAATCTGTGAGAAACGGATCATCGGTTTGTCCGGTGATGAAACCGTTGTGACAGCAGTCTCGAGAACTTCTTCAACCGTGCTGACAACACCAGGGATGGCGGAGTCCGGACACTGGGTCCAGCACTTGGCGCAACCGGTACATTTTTCCGGTTCAAAATCGGGCACATTAAATCGTACCGCTGACATGTTGCGCATACTGGATGTTGCCGCGGGAATGGCGCTGATAGCGGTGAACGGGTCTGCAATCGGCTCACTGCCGGTCTTGTACTGTATACAGACCTGGTTCCAGAAATCATCCTGGTTGCCTACGCCGCCTGCTGCTTCGATACCGGCCATTGCGCGCGGGATCAGGGGCAGCAGTTCTTCGTGGCCTTCATCTACCAGGTCTTCCACGTCGAGTGCGTGAATCTCATCGAAACCGCGTGAAATGACACGCATGTTGTCTTCAACAACACGCTCACCGAGGTGGCCGAATTTCTTTTGCAACTGTTTCTTGATGCCTTCGAACAGACGTTCCCTGGTCAGATCGTACTTGTTCATTAAAGGAGCGGCATGGAAGAAGGCGCCCATGAAAGCCACACCCTGCATGCGGTAGCGCAGTTCGGCTTTGGACGCTTCAGACAATGCGATGTTGAAACCGTCAACGGCGAAGACCTTGATCTTCTTGGCGCGAATGGTTTGTTGAGCCGTCTTCGGAAAGCTGTTCCAGAGTTCTTCGCCGGTCAGCTCGCTTTGGATGATGAAAACGCCCTCTTCAGACAGGCCGGCCAGCGGATTGGAATGCAGGAATACATTTGGGTCGGGTGAAAGGACGACGTTGACGTGCTTGAGTTCGCAATTCAAACGCAGGGGTTCGTGTGACAACATGGCATAAAATGTTGTTGGCTGGCCTTTCTTCTCCGAACCGTATTTCGGGTTTGCCTTGATGTTGAAGCCGAGCAATTCGGCTGCGGTCATGGCCAGGTTCTTGCCCATGGTGATCGCGCCCCAACCACCCACGGAGTGGATACGCAATTCGACCGTATCTTCCGGGAACAGGTCCAGGTCGCCGGCCGACGGCAAGGCCAGGTCTGCTACGTGCGGGTAATCGGCAAGAATTTTTTCCTGCCAGATCTGCATCTTGGGCAGACGTGTGTCCTTCTGAATAAAATCAATGCCGAGGTAGAACTGGCGTCGTTTGGCCCCGTCATCCAGCATGTTGTTAATCGCAGCGATGACATCGCCGGGTTGCAGATCGCGGCTGCCCATACCAAAACAAGCAGAGTATAAATCGGGAACCTGGTCAGCTTTCAGGGATGCCAGGCCTTCAAACGGTAGTTTGCCGTTACCTGAACGTCCATTCTCAACGCCCTGTGCCATGGCTGAGCGAATTTCGCGAATCATGGGCAACTCAACCGCCAGCGGCTGATCGGTACGTTCCATGACCACGGCGGCTTTCTTGCCCGCCAGAATATGTGTGACAAGGTCAGAGGGGAAGGGCCGGAACATGACCATGTCCAGGACACCAACCTTGATGCCACGTTCTTTGCGCAGGTAATCGGCAACAACTTCAGCGTTACAGATAACCGAACCCTGGCCGATGATGACGTATTCGGCGTCTTCCATCTTGTAACCGAGAACACGCTTGTATGCACGCCCGGTAAGCGCTTCATATTCCTGCATCGCCTGGTCGGTCAGATCGGCAATATGGTCAAAATAGAAAGGCCGCTGTGCGGCAACGCCCTGGGCGTACGCATCCTGGTTCTGAACCGTGCCCAGCATCGCCGGGTAATCAAAATTATACAGTTCCGGGATACGGCGACGGAACTCGCCGAAAACGGCCCGCTGGGCACCGGTCGGCGATTCAATCATATCCGCCGGATCACCCAGGTATTCCTTGATCAATTCACGTTCGGGCTCATAAAACGATTCGATCACGTGGCTTGTCAGGAAGCCATCCTGCGCCGCTACACCCGGGTTCAGAGAAAGTTCAGCGACCCGGTGAGCAATCAGGTTCAGGTCTGCAATGCTCTGTACGTCTTTGGCGTACAGCTGAAAAAAGCCCGTGTCATCAATGGCGTGATAATCATCATGGCCGGCGTGTACATTCAGCGAATGCTTGGTCATGGCGCGACAGGCGATGTTCAATACATAGGTAAGCCGTTTACCGACCGCCGCATAAAGCGACTCGTGCATATATGCAATGCCCTGGCCACTGGAGAAGTTTGTGGAACGCAGGCCCACCATGCTCATACCGGCTGTAACACCGGCAGCGGCGTGTTCACCTTCCGGCTCAAAGAATATCAGGCTGCGCCCGTTTACATTCTTCTGGCCGCGGGCGACCGCCATGGCCCATCCTTCACCCATCTGTGTAGAAGGTGTGATTGGGTAAGCGCCTGCTGCTTCACTTGCAGCGGTTTCCATTGTTACAACTGCGGCGCTGCCGTCGTCGGTCTTCAATACACCGGGATACTTGGCTCCATTATTTACCTGGCTCATACTACTTTCTTCTCCAGCTCTGCTGAGCTCTCCTGAAACTGCTGTCCTTCAACCCAGACTATCGCCCCTGTCGGGCACCTTGATAGGGCTTTCGGATCTGTCAGATCATTCATTTCATAATTAATAACAGCCAGGTTATCGATCATTTCGATCACCCCTGGCTCCGAATCAGCAACACATCTGTTGCAGGCATTACAGGCGACGCTGCAGAGATCTTCCGCGGCATCACCCTTGAGTAAATTCTTGCACTGTACAATCAGCTTCTGCTCAATGGGCATCAGCACAAACAGATCCTTGGGGCATGCCACGACACAATCGTTGCAGGCCGTACAAAGATCAGGAATCACGACGGGTAATTCGTCGTCATTCATATAAATGGCATCCAGCAGACAGGCGTCTTCACAGTCTGCCAGTCCCAGGCAACCCCAGTTGCAGCCCTTTCCACCGCCGGCGACGGCAGCGGCTGCCTTGCAACTTTCCAAACCCGAGTAATCCGAGATTTGTGCCGCCTCCTTCCTGCCACCCGCACACAGCAGACGGGCTACGCGTTTATTGGCTTCACCGGCATCAACGCCGAGATAGGCGGCAACATCTTCAACATCTTCCGCACCCATTACCGTGCAGCTTGAAGGTTGCTCCTTGCCGCTAACCACTGCCTCGGCAAATGCCCGGCAACCGGGCTGGCCGCAGGCTCCGCAGTTGGTGCTTGGCAGCAGGTCTTCGACATCATCGATTCGCGGGTCTTCCCAGACCTGGAACTTCTTGTTCACCATCGCGATCAGGAAGCCGAAGAAAAGACCCACGCTGCCAAGAACAAGGGCTGAGTCCAATATGGGGTATCCGGTCATAATTCTGGCCTGCTATCTGCAGTCTATGCTGACAGATTTGATAAATCTGTCTGGCTCAATAGCCAGGCTGAGAGTTTACCGGCCGGATCAGATGCCGCTTCACCGGCGATTTCCGGAGGCACTGACAGGGACTCCAACAAGGTGTAATCCTCTGCCTGCTGGGCCGGACTGATACCGCCGATGGCGCGTTTCCTGACTTCTTTCGGGAACGTGATCGATTTAAACCGTTCATAGGTTGTCGAACCCGCCGAGGGGTCGTGTACAAAGCTCACGGCGGTATCCGGCAGGAATGCGGCAACCGCGATACCGTTGAAAGCAGCAAATGCCTCGAGGTTTTCGTCACCGGTTTCCTGTTGTACAAAGACACGCGGGGATATAACCCTCGACAAGGCCGCCGCCGGTGCATCGCCGGTGACATTGAAGACAATCTTCATATTGGTATCGAGCAAGGGAACAATGGCTGAAGGTTTAAAATCTTCGCCGGATACTTCGACTACCAGGGCAGGGGTGAGGGCACGTTCAGAACTATTCCATTCGGAGTAGGGAAAACGCTCCAGCGTTGCTGCGTGCTTATCTTCCTTGTAGGCATCGTTTTTTGCCAGGGCAACCACGCGGGCAGCGGCAAATGCACGGCCAATGTGCGCCAGCCTGACACTTAACTGGTGCCCCAGTCCCCGTCCGGGCACTGTCTTGATGACAAACAGGTCGTCGCCTTCATCCATCAGGGACTTCAAAACTTCCTGTGCAGCGCGTACCGGCGCCTCGGCGCCGGCTTCAATGCTCGGACCCTTGGGGGCGAAGGACGCAAAGCGTTCCATGTTCATTTTGCCCTTGGCAAAGAAACCCAGTGTCTCGTTCTGGTCTTCCGGAGTTTTTCCTGTGCCCGATAACAAACCGCGAACCTGGTCCGAGGTAACAATCAGGGAGGAATGAAACTGGTCTATGCGTGAGCGAACCGCATCGAGGGCGGCGGCTTTTCTTTCTTCAAACGGCATAGCGGTCAAACTCCTTTTCAAGTCTTTGAATTTTTTCTTCCGGGCTTACCGGCGGTACAGCACGGATCTCATCGTAGACAGGGAAGCTGTCATCCTGGAAGAACAAACCCAGGCGAAGCATATCTGTGCGCTGTGCCAGTGCACGTGCTTCGTCAATTTCCTTTGGATCGTGCTGACGGGTAGCCTTGAAAAGTCTTTCCAGACCAGGTGCATTTACACCATTTTCATGAACCAGCAATTCGGTCAGATCAGGGTTCTTGACGTTTTCCGCAAAAACATCCTCGGTGAATTTCGGGCAACGCTGCAGGATACGGACGAAGGAGAATCCCTTGTGCGCGTATGCTGCTTCCAGCGTGGCATAAAGGTGTGCCGGTACCCAGTCAGCCGTCTGCGCCACAAATGATGCATTCGATACACCCAGTGTGGCCTGTAACGGATCCAGCGCTGGCAACACGGAACCACGTGGCGAAGTCATCGATGTGTGGCCCTGAGGTGTCGTTGGTGAGGTTTGATTCTTGGTCAGGCCATAGATGTTGTTATCAAGCAGCAACACGGTCATGTTGGTGTTATAGCGTATGGCGTGAATCCAGTGACCGGCGCCAATGGAGGTGCAATCACCGTCACCCATCACAACAAAAACATCCAGCTCAGGTCGCGCCAGTTTAAGACCGGTTGCGATCGGCAGTGCCCGGCCATGAATACCGTGGAAGCCGTAGGAATTGACATAGTGGGGGAAGCGGCTTGAGCAACCGATGCCAGAGACAAAGGCCATTTTTTCCGGCTTTAGCTGTTCTTTTGCGAGCAGACGTTTCACCGCGTTCAGGGCACCGAAGTCACCGCAACCGGCGCACCATTTGCCTTCCTTCTTTTGATAGTCTTCTGCCGCCAGGCAGGAAGAGGCATCATCTTCAAGGTCCAGCAGGGAAATAGGAATACTGCTCATTTGGACGCTCCTTTCTCACTCATCGCAATAATAGAATTATAGATGTCGTTGGGCCGGAGCGGCTGTCCGGGGCAACTCGTCCAACAATCGATATCAACCAGGGTATGTGCACGCAGTAACCAGGCAAGCTGGCCGTAGCGGCGTGTCTCTTCGGTGATGTAGGGGTCGCCTACGGTATCGGAGTAATTTATCTCGACGGTCATTATCTTCCTGAAGCGGCTGAAAATCTCTTTCAGACCAGGCTCCAGCGGCGAAATAAATGACAACTGGCAGCTCGAAACCTTGAGGCCTCCTTTACGCGCGCGGTCAACGGCTTCGTCGATTGCGCCCTGGGTTGAACCCCAGCCAACTACCAGCAGATCACCTTCCTGGTCTCCATGGACTTCCGGCGGCATCAGCGTGGATTGGAACACGGCAAGTTTGCGGCTGCGCATTTTGCAACCGAGTTCATTGCTGTCCGGGTGGTATGAAACATTGCTGAATTCATCGTGCGCCAGTCCCGTAACCGTGTGTGCACCGCCTGGCGTTCCTGGCACAAATCGCCTGGACAGGCCGGTCTCGTGATCCCAGTCATAGGGGCGCAAGCCTTCCGGCACCGGTGAAAAATCAATGGGTTCCTGCTGCCAGCGGATATCAAACTCAGGCTTGGTGAACTGCTGTACACCTGTTGCCAGGTTTGCATCGGTAAGGATGATCACGACACAACGGAAAGTTTCTGCAATGCGGCGTGCGGTCACCATGGTGTGGAAACACTCTTCTATTGACCGTGGCGCCATAACTACACGTGGTGCGTCACCGTGCTGGCCGTAAAGCGAAGACAGTAAGTCGGATTGCTCTACCTTGGTAGGTAAACCTGTTGACGGGCCGCCACGCTGAACATCCAGAACCACCAGCGGGATCTCGGTCATGATGGCAAGACCCAGGAACTCCGTCTTCAATGCCATACCCGGGCCGGATGTTACTGTCAGTGCCACTTTGCCACCAAAGGAGGCGCCAAGCGCAACACCGGCGGCAGCAATTTCATCTTCTGCCTGGTGAACTATTCCGCCGTAATTTTCAATGATGGCGGCAAGCTCATGTGATACAGATGTCGCCGGTGTAATCGGGTACATTGCACACATTTCCATACCGGCAGCAACTGCACCCAGGGCCGCGGCCTGGTTGCCATTCATTACAACACGGGTTTCGTCGGCAGGTACGGTTTCAATATCAAACTGGAAGTCCAGGTTTTCACGTGCCCAGGCCATGCCGTTTTTGACGAGCTGGACATTGAGTTCTGTGACCTTGGGCGGCTTTTTATGGAAAATATGCGCGATCTGCTTTTCGATGATGGACAGGTCACGCTGGTAGATTTCCGCGAGCAGACCCAATGCGAACATATTTTTGCCGTGTGACGGATTATCAACGACCTTGAGGGTCTCTTCCTCGATGGGAACCTGGATAAAACGATAGTTCTTGGAAGACATCTCTTCCATGGCATCCGCGTACATCTTGCGGATGGCTTCATCCTCGTGGTTCTCCCACAAACTTTCCTGGAGAATGATGCAGTCGTCATCAAAGGAGTTAAGCCGGTGGCGGGAAAGACAAACCTGGTCATTAAATGCAATAGCCAGTTTTGAACGGTCGCCCCAGTTGGTAACCTTTTCAGTGCCAAACCGGATGATATTGCCGGAGGTGCTGGTTACCGTGTGGTGCGGGGGCTCGATTTCGGCGGGGATAATTTCTACGGTCCAGACACCGTTACCCATCTTTGCACAGGTTTGCCCAAAAATCTGTGCACATTTTTGGGCGCCTTCACCAGAATTTGTAATAATCTCAACGGTGTGCTCTGGCACCACGTGGACCGTTGGTTTGTTAGTCGCTGGCTTGTTCACTAAATACTCACTCCCGGTATCTCAGGAATCGAAAAAAAAGCTCTCCCGGTTTCCTGATGAAAACATCAATCTCATTCATGAAAAGGTCGGCATGCATAGTAGGGCATGGACAGCCCTGCCTACTTGATATTTGTCAACTAATTCTACATTGGCTAAAACTTTTTTAAATACGTTAAAAAACGAATTTTCAATAGCTTATTACCAGTTTAAGTGTGCACCCCGTACCCGCTAACGATTGTATTAATTTTACTACATATAAGCGCCGTCGGGCTACGTAAAAACAGGCATAATATTGCCATCTTTCAATTTGAGGATAAGACCATGGCTGGAGTCGAAGGAAGGATTGCAATGGTGACCGGTGCAGGCCGGGGAATAGGCAGGGAGACAGCCGAACTGCTCGCGTCGAGGGGAGCCCGTGTGATGTGCGTGGCCCGCAGCGAGCAGGAACTGGCCGAAGTAGGCCTGGCGTATTGCGTCGCTGACCTTGGTACGGCCGAAGGTTGCACGTCAGCGGTCTCGGAGACCGAAAAGCGCCTTGGTCCGATCGATATATTCGTTTGCAACCACGGTATCGGTTCCGCCCATGAGCGTGTTATCTGGGAGCAGGATGTGGCAGCCTGGGATTACACGATGCGGGTTAACCTCAACGGACCGTTTCACCTGTCAAGGCTGATCGTCAAGGGAATGGTCGAGCGTGGGTACGGACGCTGTGTGTACACGAGTTCCACCGCCGCCGATATCGCCGAGCACGCCGGGGCAGCCTATAACAGTTCCAAGCGCGGATTGATCGGGCTGATGCATTCGGTGTCACAGGACGCAGTAGCATTCAACGTGACATCCAACGCCGTGCTGCCCGGTTGGGTGCGCACGGCAATGGCTGATCGTTCAGCACAGGCGGAGGCCGATGCGCGCGGCATAACAGCAGAGCAGGTCTGGGACGAGCGCGCCGCCCTGTACGCACCGGGCAGGGTGGCGACACCCCGTGAGGTAGCGGAAATGATCGCCTTTTTCGCCTCCGAGGAATCCAGCGGTGTCAGCGGGCAGATTGTTAAAGTTGCGCTCGGTGGTAGTTCTTAGTGAGCAAAAAACCCATATATCTCGACAACAACGCGACTACGCCGATACTTCCAGCGGTCGTTGACGTCATGCTGCCATACCTGCGTGAGCATTTTGGCAACCCCTCCAGTGACCACATCTATGGCCACAGGGCCCGTGAGGCGGTGGTCCTGGCCCGCGCACAAGTCGCGGGGCTGATCGGTTGCCGGCCACGGGAGGTTTTGTTTACCTCTGGCGGCACCGAAGCCAATAACCTGGCGATACGCGGCGTAGCCACCGCCAACCCGGGGCGCAAACACATTATTACTTCTGTGATCGAGCATCCGGCAACTGATATGCCCTGCGAGTTATTACAGGCGCAGGGCTACAGGCTTAGCCGTCTGCCGGTTGATGAAACCGGTATGGTCAGACCGGTTGATCTGCAAACCCGTCTGGATGATGACACGGTGCTGGTGACAGTCATGCTGGCCAACAGCGAGACCGGCACCCTGCAACCCATCCGTGAAATGGCCAAGGCGGCGCATGAAGCCGGCGCCAGTGTGCATACCGATGCTGCGCAGGCTGCAGGCAAGGTCAGTATTGATGTGAATGAACTGGGCGTCGACCTGCTGTCGATTGTCGGTCACAAGATGTATGCACCCAAGGGTATCGGGGCGCTATTCGTGAAGGATGGCGTTGCCATAGAGCCCCAGATGCTGGGTGGCGGCCATGAACGCGGGCTCAGGTCGGGTACCGAAAACGTGCCTTACATCGTAGGGCTGGGCAAAGCCTGTGAGATAGCACAAGTAGACCTTGAGAAAACCGGCGAGAGAATCAGGCAACTGCGTGACCACCTCTGGAGCATGCTCAGTGAGGGCATAGCGGGACTGCAGCTTAATGGCCACCCGACGATGCGGCTGCCCAATACGCTCAACCTGCGCTTTCCCGGTGTTTCCGGTAATGCAGTACTCGCCAGGGCACCCGAAATCGCTGCATCAACCGGATCAGCCTGCCACGCTGAAGATGCATCCGCATC
>CALBDB010000002.1 GCA_937927755.1 uncultured Lysobacterales bacterium | reverse complement strand
ATGGGTTCCATGCATACCGGCCTGGAAGACAACAAAAAGGATTTTCCGAAGCTGGCTGCCTATTTTGCCGAGCGCGCGGCAGGTGAGGTCGGTTTGATCGTGACCGGCGGTATCGCCCCTGGTGTGCGTGGTTCATTGTTGCCGCCACCACCCTCGGGTTTGTTCAACCGTCTGCAGGTGCCGCGTCACAAACTGGTCTCATCGGCTGTCCACGAGGCTGACGGAAAAATCTGCATGCAGATTCTGCATGGCGGCCGTTATAGCTACCACCCCATGAGTGTTGCCCCCAGCGCGATAAAATCTCCGATTACGCCTTTCAAACCGAAAGCCCTGTCGGCCAGGGGTGTCGAGGTGGAGATTCGTAACTTTATCCGCGCGACCAGGCTGGCTCGTGAAGCTGGTTACGATGGCGTTGAGATCATGGGCTCGGAAGGTTATTTCATCAATGAGTTCACAACGCTGCACGTTAACAAGAGAACCGACAAATGGGGTGGCAGCACCCGCAACCGCTACCGGATTGCGGAAGAAATACTCAGCCGTTGCCGGGAAGCGGCGGGCCGGGATTTTATCATCATCTACCGGCTTTCCATGCTGGACCTGTTACCTGACGGCAACAGTTGGGACGAGGTGGTCGAGCAGGCGAAAATGGCCGAATCGGCCGGTGCAACGATCATCAATACAGGAATTGGCTGGCACGAGGCACGTATCCCGACGATAGCAACGATGGTTCCGCGTGGCGCCTTCAGCTGGGTGACGGCCCGCATGCGTCCGGAAGTCAGCATACCCGTGGTTACAACCAACCGGATCAACACGCCGCAGGTTGCCGAGGATATCCTGGCCCGTGGTGACGCGGATATGGTTTCGATGGCAAGACCCCTGTTGGCGGATCCCGAGTTTGTCAAAAAAGCGCGCGAGGGCCGAGCCGACGAAATCAATATCTGCATCGCCTGCAACCAGGCCTGCCTGGACCATACCTTCAACCGTAAAATCTGCTCCTGCCTGGTGAACCCGAGAGCCTGCCGCGAAACCGAACTGAACTACCTGCCTGCGAAAGACGTAAAAGCCGTCGCAGTCGTAGGCGCAGGACCTGCAGGCCTGGCCTGTGCAACGATCGCAGCACATCGCGGTCACCGTGTCAGCCTGTTCGACCAGGCGGACAAAATTGGCGGCCAGTTTAATTTGGCAAAAAAAATACCCGGTAAAGAAGAGTTTGCCGAGAGCCTTGCCTACTTCCGGGGAGAGGTGGACAGAAGTGGCGTTGATTTGCAACTCCGCACTCGGGTAAGCCCGGATGACCTGGAGGGCTATGACGAGATCATCCTGGCAACCGGTGTTTACCCACGTCAGCTCGACATCCCCGGTATTGATCATGAAAAGGTCGTTTCATATATCGAGGTACTGAACAATGAGGTTGAAGTTGGCGACAGGGTCGCCCTGATCGGCGCCGGCGGCATAGGTTTTGACGTTGCCGAATTTCTGGCCCATGCCGACGGGCATCCAAACAGCAGCCAGTCGACCGAAGCCTTTGCACTTGAATGGGGGATCGATCGCAGCCTCGCGGCGCGTGGTGGCGTTGAAGGAGTCAAGGCGCAGCCGCCTGAATCGGCGCGTGAAATATGGCTTTTGCAGCGGACACCGGGCAAGCCCGGCAAGACTTTGGGCAAAACCACCGGCTGGATACACCGTCTGAGCCTCAAGAAACGAGGAGTGCACATGCTCGGCGGCGTCAGCTATGAGCGCATAGACGACCAGGGGTTGCATATAAGTGTTGACGGTGTGAACCAATTGCTGGAAGTAGACCACGTGGTCGTGTGCGCAGGCCAGGTCAGCAACCGCGACCTGGCCGAAGAGCTGCACGAACTGGGCCAATCCTGCCACGTCATTGGCGGTGCAGAAAGAGCGGCTGAACTGGACGCCAAATACGCCATCCGTGAAGGAAGTGAATTAGCTGCGCGACTTTAAGCGTCGAGACGCGCCTCCCACGTCAGGTTCAGGGTTCAAACCAGAAAGTCTGTGTAATCTGTGGGGCTATTCGCTGTTAATCCCCATTAGCATGCTTCGGAAGGCTCAGGTGCAATACCAGCCAACCGCCAAAGCCCGACGCCAACGACCCGGCAATGACCCCAATCCGGACTGCAGCGCCCTGGGTGAATTCACCGTGCTCGAAGGCGAGGCTGCCGATAAACAGGCTCATGGTGAAACCCACGCCGCAAATCATTGCTATGCCGTAGAGCATCGGCCAGCTTGAACCTTCCGGTTTCCTGGCAAGACCTGTGCCTATGGCAAGTGCGGTCATACCGAAAACTCCGACCTGCTTGCCAAGGAACAAACCCAGCACGATACCCGTGGAGACAGTGCCGAACACCACGTCACCACTGACCCCCGAGAAAGAAATGCCAGCATTCGCAAAAGCAAACACCGGCAGAACACAATAGGCAACCCACGGGTGCAGAATGTGCTCCAGGTGACGCGATGGTGAATGGTCATCGCAGCTGTCCAGCGGGATAAAAGCCGCCACCACGATGCCGGCAAGGGTCGCATGCACGCCGGACTTCAGAACAAACAGCCAGATAAATATACCCACGATCAGGTAGGCGGCAAGACTTTGAACTCCTAACCGATTCAATACAAAAAGAACTGCTATGCCGCCAGCTGCCGCAGCCAGGGCGGAGGTGCTCAGGTCGGCAGAATAAAATACCGCGATGATGATAATGGCCGCCAGGTCATCGAATATGGCGATCGTAGTAAGAAAGATTTTCAGGCTGGCTGGGACCCTGCTGCCGAGCAGAGTTAGTATGGCGAGCGCAAATGCGATGTCCGTCGCTGTTGGAATTGCCCAGCCGTTGATGCCCTCGAAGTCGTTCCTGTTGATCAGCCAGTAGACCAGTGCAGGCACTGCCAGCCCGCCGATTGCCGCCAGTGCCGGTAACACGATCTGGTCCGGGTTAGATAGTTGGCCTTCAACCACTTCCCGTTTCAATTCCAACCCGACCAACAGAAAGAAGATGGCCATCAGCCCATCATTGATCCAGAGCAACAGGGGCTTGCTGACGCCAAACCCCTCGAGTGTCATGGTCAGTTTCAGGTTCAACACCGTGTCGTAGAGGCTGGCGAGTGGCGAGTTTGCCAACACTACGGCCAGTACTGCTGCAGATACCAGCAGCAGACCGCCAGCAGATTCCAAGCGTAAAAACTCGCGCCATGCCTGTGTCACCGCCTTGGTTTTGTCCTTAATCATAGATGTTCCATTCCGTCTTATTCATGATTTGTAGATTGAAGAATTGTTAAACACGAAATATAATTCACCCAATTACGGTAATAAAGTGATAATTGTATGAATCAATGGACACTTTTTAGTAATCATGGTCATGTCCTGGTCTGCCTGGCCCGTAATCCGGAAACCCGTCTGCGGGATGTGGCCGCAGATGTTGGCATTACCGAACGCGCCGTACAGAAAATTGTACGTGATTTGCAGGACTGCGGCATGCTTAGCGTCAGCAAACATGGCCGCAGAAACCGATACCGCATTCATCACAAGCAAACGCTTCGCCATGATCTTGAGGCCCATTGTACAGTCGGCGGGCTGGTCAAATTTGTCAACCTTTCAATTCCCGGTGCCAAGCCAGGCGTAAAGGAAGCGGAGCCGGAGGTTGGCGTGGCTGAATCCCCAGCCGCCCGCGTCGAACAGATTCAATCTGTACCTGATCAGCCTGAGCGCACGGAACCACCACAAACACCTCCGGAATTTGTCAAACCCGAGCCACCAAAAAAGAAACAGGCAAGACCTGTAGTCGAAAACTCCATAAAAAAACAGCAGGGATCGCTGTTTTAGAGAACTATTGCGAGATAGCTCAAGGGATCAATAAAAATGAACAAGCAATGGATGATCTACGGGGCCAACGGCTACACCGGCCGGCTGACCGTCAAGGAAGCAAAAAAGCGGGGTATGCGGCCCGTGTTGGCGGGGCGTAACCGCGAAGCGATTGAGTCGATGGCCGCGGAAACCGGTTTTGAGGGGCGTGTATTTGCTCTCGAAGACAAGGCAGCGGCCGAAAATTTAAAAGATATTTCGATTGTTCTGCACTGTGCCGGCCCTTTCTCCGCAACCAGCCAGCAGATGATAGAAGCCTGCCTGGCAACCAATTGCCACTACCTGGATATCACCGGTGAAATTAGCGTATTCGCCAACGCCCACCGCCAGTCAGGCGAGGCCCGGCGTGCAGACATTGTCTTGATTCCGGGTGTGGGTTTCGATGTCGTACCCACCGACTGCCTGGCGGCAACACTGGTTGATTTGTTACCTGCTGCGACCTCGATGGCGCTGGCTTTCAAGTCCAGTGGCAGAATGAGTCCGGGAACCATGAAAACCAGTATTGAAGGTCTGGCGGGAGGTGGTTGCATACGCCAGGATGGAAAACTGAAATGGGTTCCATTGGCCTGGAAGTCGAGGGATATACCATTTGCGAGCGGTAAGCAGTTTGCAATGACAATCCCCTGGGGAGATGTTTTCACAGCCTATATCAGTACGGGGGTTCCCGACATCGAGGTGTACATGGCAGCGTCGCCATCGATGGTTTTGCGTATGAAGCGTATGCGAATGATGAAACCATTGCTTTCCATGCAGTGGGTACAGAATATGATGAAACGACGTATTGAGAAATCCGTCACCGGCCCGGCAGCGGGTGAGCGCGAGAATTCAAAGATGGAACTGTGGGGTGAAGTAAAAAGTGCCGACGGCCGCAGCGCCTGCGCGACCATGACGACACCGGATGGTTACGATGTAACGGTGACCGCAAGCCTGGGAGTAGTCGAGTACCTGCTGGAAAATGATGTCGAAGGCGGGTTCTATACGCCGTCGTTACTCATGGGCGCAGATTACGCTACCAAATTGCCAGGTATCGGCATGGAAACTAGTTCCTGAAGATTGCGGCCTGCCCGCGACTGGCATTTTTCAGGCCGGCTGCCAACTTGCCATAGTCAGTTTCACGACAGCGAACTGTCAAAACCAAACCGTCGTTATCATAGCTCTCCTCCAATTTTTCCGCAGAAAACTGTTCCAGCAGCCCATGGATGCTAGCAGCCCATTCAAAGCCTGCCTTGATCCTGTATTCCTTCATCGGAAAAAGCTCGATGACACCGGCCCTGTCGAAACACTTGGCCGTGGTTCCGGAGTATGCACGGACCAGGCCGCCCACCCCCAGTCTGATACCGCCAAAATAACGGGTCACGACCACCATGACATTTTCAAGCTGACGGCGCTCAATAACATTCAGCATTGGCCGGCCTGCGGTACCGGATGGTTCGCCGTCATCACTCGAACGGACCTGGTAATCGATGCGCCAAGCCCAGCAATTATGTGTTGCCTGCGGGTCGATGACCCGCTCGTAAAAATCCAGTGATTCTGCCTGTGAGGAAACACGGGCGGCGTGGGCGATGAATCGGCTCTTCTTGATGGTCTCTTCAAAAGAAGCGGGGCCCTTCAGGGTCAGCATCAGTCTTTAAGTCCTTCGGGCAAGGGGTAATCAGGGTAGCGCTGCTGGAATTGTTCCAGGGCTTCCCGCCATGATTCATCACCGGCTTCTTTCAGGTTAATTATGGCCGCCAATTCGTCTTCAGCTCCAGGCTCATATGCGGCCTCAGGTTCCGTCATGGCTTCGGCCCTCAAGTCACTCTTGTCCGGTTCGGATGTGCTCGCAGGACTCGCCTGTTTTAATGCGGCGCCGGCTTGTGGTGCGTCTGCCATCACTTCCGCCTGGTGAAACTTGACTTCTTCAGCTACCAAGCCTTTTTCGGCGCTATCTTTATCCAGTGGTTCAGTTCTCAGCCTCATCTCGCGACGGCTTTCCATGACCGGGTCTCCGGATTCCTTCTTGGGGGCTTCCTGGAGCGGAGCTTGCAGGGGTGTGTTGCTGAGCATATCGTCTTCGAATACCGGAACAGGTTCGCTTTGATGCAGGATGATGGAAATCGCCAATACGACCACGGCGGCCGTGGTCAGCCCGTGCAGCCAGCCAAATTGCATCCAGTGTGATTGTTTCTCAACCGCACGATGCGCGCTGTTCAAAATGGCCTGGTCCAGCAGTTCGGGCGGTTCTTCGGGTGTGATCTGTCCGTATGCCTGGCTGATTTTGCCCAGGTCATCTTCAAATGGCGTTTTGTTACCGCCGTTTTTGTGATTACTGTTCATTCAATCAGGGCCTGTTTCAGTTTGTTGACCGCGTAACGCAAGCGGCTTTTTACAGTCTCCTTGCTAACGCCGGTCACCATTGCAATGTCCTCCAATTTGAGACCGGTTTCAAGTTTTAGCAATAACGTATCTCGCTGCTCGGCCGGCAAGGCGATGATACCTTTCCTCAAATTATCTTTTTTCTCGTCATTAATAATATCCTGCTGCGGGTTGGCCCGGTCATCGGCCAATGTGTCATTTTCCACGGCCCCGCCTGGGCGGACACGCCGGTAGTGGTCGACAAGATGATTGTGGGCGATCTGGTACATCCAGGCGGTGAATGGCGCGGTGGGGCGGTACTTGCGCCGCGACTTGATGATTTTCTCCCAGGCGCCCTGGTACAGGTCATTGGCCGTTGCCGCGTCGCTCACCTGCCGGTTGAAGTAGCGGTATAGCGGCCCGCGATGCCTGTCATAAAGCTGATCGAAGGCCTTTGCATCACCATCTGCGTATCTCTTCATCAGTTGTTCGTCGGTGGATTCCCGCATATGGGCAGCGTAGCCGATTCGAATAAGCGCGCCAAGTGGGGGGAAGTGCGCACAGCCAGAAATTCGAGGGCCGTGCACGGGGTCCGGGCCGTGGCAGTTACTTATCAGACACGCTGCGAGTACTTCCCTGTAAGCTCGGCCGCCAACATCCTTGTTGGCGACGGTCTCATAAGTAACTACCACCATCCGAACCCTCACGGACGTCAGTTTTTTGCCTCGTTCCGGGCAATATTGGATGTTTGATCCAGTGTCCCTGCCAGCTTGACCAGTTGCATGAACTCGCTCCGGTAACCGTGCGGGTCGTTGCCCCTGGATTGGCGGGCTAGGTTTTCGATATCGTCAAAGCTGAAATCGTCGAGGTATTTACCGCCGCGCAGCTTTTGTCCAAAGGCGGCGACCGATGCGGCGAAGTTGAAGCTATCGCTACCCTGTGCGTTGATACCGCTGTCCATTATGGGCGCTTCGATCAGCTTTGATACCGTTTCATCGGGCAATTTGTAGCGAATACGCAGGTGAGCAAGCTCATTGTTGAATGACTCATCGCCACGTTCAGTAATTTCCTTCCCCGACGGGTAACGCCGTGGCGGCAAGCGCTGACCATCGCTGCCGGCAAGGCTGATCTCGTAGAGGGCGGTAACACGGTGCCCAGCGCCAATTTCACCTGCATCGACCTTGTCGTTGGTGAAGTCATCTTCATTGAGCATCCGGTTTTCATAGCCGATCAGGCGATACTCAGAAACCCTGGCCGGGTTAAACTCGATCTGGATTTTGACGTCTTTGGCGATGGTCAGCAGCGTTGCTGAAAGTTCATCTGCCAGGACTTTCTGGGCCTCGGAGAGCCGGTCGATGTAAGCGTGATTGCCGTTGCCTTCATCCGCCAGTTGCTCGAGCAGGTGGTCATTGTAATTGCCACTGCCAAAACCCAAGGTGGTCAGTGCGATACCCGCCTTGCGCTTACGTTGGATAAGGTCGATCAGTTCTTCGGTGCTGGCCAGGCCAACATTGAAGTCGCCGTCAGTGGCGAGGATGACACGGTTAACTCCGTTTTTAATAAAATTCTGCTGAGCCATCTGGTAGGCAAGGGTTATACCGGCAGCGCCATTTGTTGACCCGCCTGCCTGCAATTGCTGCAGGGCGGCAAGGATATCCGCCTTCCGGTCACCTTTGGTCGGAGGGAGCACGACACCTGATGCGCCCGCGTAGACAACCATGCTGATACTGTCACGCGCATCAAGCTGTCCGACCAGCATGGTCAGTGCCTGTTGCAATAACGGCAGCTTGTCGGGGGAACTCATGGAGCCGGATACATCAATCAAAAACACCAGGTTCGAAGCAGGCAACTCGGCCTTTGGAACCTCGTAACCCCGGATGCCGATACGCAACAGGCGTGTTTCCCGGTTCCATGGCGCCGGGGCGATTTCCGTATTGACCTCGAAGGGTACTCGCCTGTCTTCCGGCACGGGGTAGTCATAGCTGAAATAGTTGATAAACTCTTCGACCCTGACTGCATCCTCAGGCGGCAATTGGCCCTGGTTAAGCCAGCGGCGCATGTTGGAGTAGGCGCCGGTATCAACATCAATTGAAAACGTAGAAACCGGAAACTCACTGACGCGCATGACAGTCTGGCTTTCAGTGTGGTGATAATTTTCACGATACAGGGGTTCAACCGCGTGACGGATATTGTGCGGAACAATGTGAGCCGTCGCCAGACCCGGTTGGGCGTGTTTGCCTGCGACCACGTAGTCTGCGGATACATGCTGCTCCTCCTGCTGGGCTTCAATGGCAACGAAAGGGCGATTGTCAGCAGGATCCTTGTCGGTTAATTCACGCACCCTGGTTTCAATCAATACCTCTCCCTCCGGGCTGGCAGCAACCTGTTCATCGTCGTTCTTCTCAACGGCGCAGGCCGCAAGCGTTGTTATACAAAGTGATACTACGAATGTATGGAATTTCATTTTTTGCTCCTGGTGATCTGAATAGTTTGTGTCGCATTGGTTAAGTACGCAGGAAGAAGCAAAAAGGGGTTAATGGTGGTTGATTTAAATGTGGGAGGCGCGCTCGCCCGCCGAATTGTGCGAGAGTCAACTTCGGAGCTGCTCAGGAAGGCGAACGGAAAAAGGTGGCTCAATCGTCCCCGGAATCAACTAGGGTTTCGTTGGTTTCTTCAGCTTTCGATAGAACCTGTCCGTCATGAAACTGGGTAAGCAACGTCTGTTTGGCTTGCACGTCCTTGACCGTACTGATGGCGGCGCCGGACTCTGCATCCATGACGATGGCGTAGCCGCGCGCCAGGGTTGGTAAAGGGCTGACGGCGTTCAGCGTGCGTGCCAGGTCCTGCAGGGTGCGTCTGCGTTCGGGAACGATGCGGTTGCCCGCGGGGATCAGCCGGTGACTGGTGAGATCCTGCAGCTGCCGCCGGCGTTCGGGAATGATACGTGTGCCGGCCACCAGTAAACGGTGGCGGGTTTGTTGCAGGAGTTTCTGGTGTTGCTGCAAGCGCTGTCCCGGGTGCTGTTGCCGTAGACGGTGGGCAAGGTGATCGAGCTTTTGCGACAGGCGTTGTAGCTGGTATGTGCAGCGTTGTTGAAGCTGTTGGCCAAGTGCCGAGAGGTTTTGTTTCAGAACCCGCTGGTCCGGTGAAATCAGTTCGGCAGCTGCAGAGGGTGTGGGCGCTCTGAGGTCTGCTACGAAGTCGCTGATACTGAAATCAATCTCGTGTCCCACTGCAGATACCACGGGTATTTCGGAGACGAAGATCGCACGTGCTACGGATTCCTCGTTAAAGGCCCACAGGTCTTCCAGTGAACCGCCGCCACGCCCGGTCACAATGACCTGGGCCCATTGGTGTTTATTGGCCGCTGCCATTGCATTCACGATGGCGGGTGCTGCTTCGTCGCCTTGCACCGGTACGCCATACACGCGCACTGCAGCCAGCGGCCAGCGGCGCTGTAGTACATTCAGAATATCCCGTAGTGCCGCACCGGAAGGGGACGTGATGACCGCAATTCGGGTCGGGTAGGTCGGTAACGGTTGTTTTTGTGCTTCGTCAAACAGGCCTTCGGCGGCCAAATTGTTCTTCAGTAATTCGAATTTTGCTCTCAGGAGCCCTTCACCAGAGCGCACCAGCGAGTCTGCGATCAACTGGTAGTTGCCGCGGGCCTCGTACAGGCTGACACGGCCGCGCGCCCGGACCAGCATGCCGTTTTCAGGTGTGAAGCCCATTCCGTATGTGTTTGAGCGAAACAGGGCGCAACTGACCTGTGCTTTGTCGTCTTTCAGGGAAAAATACATATGTCCGGACGAGGGCCGGCTCAGGTTTGAAAGTTCGCCTTCTACCCAGATCCGGCCAAAGCCGGCTTCAAGGTGCAGCCTGGCCTCGTGGTTCAATTCACTGGGTGAATAGATGTTTTCCGCCTGGTTTTCGTGTTGGCTATCGTCATGGTCCATGAGCTGATGATAAACTGATGGCTTCAGTATGTCCTGTCCATATCTCAGTGGAGCTACCTGTGAATAGAAAATTCATGTTATTGGTTTGCGTGTTGTTTTTTACGGCCTGTAAGGTTGAAGAGGCACCGGAGGTAGCAACAGGGCAAGCTTCGCCAGAGCCTGAACAGCTGATTGAGCAGACACTGATCCACAATGCGCGGATATATACGATGGACCATGGGTTCTCAACGGCTTCGGCAATGCTGTTTGACAGTAGCGGAAAAATTCACAACCTTGGTGATAACGATGCAATGCTCAGCGCCTTCCCCGATGCCAGGCGGATTGACATGGGCGGCAAAACCATCATTCCAGGCCTGATCGACTCCCACGCGCACCTCTATGGCCTGGCGATCAGCCTTAGCCAGGCACAGTTGCGTAGCACCAATAGCAAAGAGGAAGTTATCCGGAAGTTGCGAGAGCACGAACAACACCTGTCGGATGGAGACTGGTTGCTCGGCCGGGGCTGGGATCAGAACGACTGGCCGGTCAAGGAATTTCCAGGCCGTGAGGATCTTGATGCGGCATTTCCCGACCGCCCCGTTTGGTTGCGGCGGATTGACGGTCACGCGGGTTGGGCCAACAGTGCGGCACTGGCGATGGCAGACCAGGATTTGTCCGGTGATTGGCAACCGCAGGGTGGCCACATCCATCGTGACGCTGAAGGGCAGGCCAGCGGTGTGCTTATCGATGGTGCAATGGAGTTGGTGGAAAGCACGGTGCCCGAAATCTCTGAAGAACTGCTGGTGGCTTCCCTTGATCTCGCGTTACAACAAATGGTCAGCCTTGGCTTGACCGGTGTGCACGATATGGGGGTCAGCCGATCGGTGGTTCAGTTGTACCGGCAACGCATCGGGGATGGGGCATTCCCGACCCGTCTTTATGCGTTCACGGATGGCGCCGGTGAAACACTGGACTGGTTGTGTGAAAACGGCGCGGTGGAGGATGAATCCGGTCGTCTGTATATGCGTGCAGTCAAGTTGTACATCGATGGCGCCATGGGTAGCAGGGGGGCTGCTTTGCTGGCGGATTATTCAGATGATGCCGGAAATGCCGGTTTACTGT
The DNA here is from genome assembly GCA_937927755.1 of uncultured Lysobacterales bacterium. Classification (GTDB taxonomy): domain Bacteria; phylum Pseudomonadota; class Gammaproteobacteria; order Xanthomonadales; family SZUA-36; genus SZUA-36. The sequence goes on along the minus strand of CALBDB010000002.1, from coordinate 23,470 downwards.
TCATGCCTTCTGAAGACATGGAGTCCCGTATTGACAAGGTGCTCGCATGCGGTTTCCAGGTTGGTGTCCACGCTATCGGCGATCGTGGCAACCGCGTGGTTCTGGATGCGTTGGAGTCAGTGATAATGCACTACCCGGACAATCCCGGCCGGCACCGCGTTGAACACGCACAGACGCTGACCAGGGAAGATATTCCAAGGTTTGCTGAGCTGGATGTGATTGCCGCAATGCAACCAACCCATGCGACCAGCGACATGTACTGGGTAGAGGATCGTCTCGGGCCGGAAAGGGTGTTATATGCCTATGCCTGGCGTAAGTTGATCGACAGCAAGGCAAAGCTGGCCCTGGGTTCGGATTTTCCGGTCGAGGAAGTTAACCCCATGCTCGGAATCTACGCCGCGGTCACCCGACAGGATGTAAAAGGCTGGCCGCCGGGCGGTTGGTACCCGCAGGAGGTGCTGAGCCGTGAAGAAGCCGTGCGTGGTTTTACCCTGGATGCGGCTTACTCGGCCTTCATGGAAAACAGCGTTGGTTCGCTGGAGGACGGCAAACGGGCAGACTTCGTGGTTCTGGAAACGAATATATTTGAAGCCCCGGTTTCAGACATCCCCGGAACCAGGATATTACAAACCTGGATTGATGGTGAGGTTGTTTATTCGCTACCGTAATTTCAGTCTGTCAATGAACAGGCTGGATGGTTATAATGGCCTGCTACCGCGCCCGGCCTTATCCGGGCGTTGCCATATTCAATATGGAGTGCAGCTGCAATGAAAGTAATCGGTGAGGCCCTCACCTTTGATGATGTATCCCTGATTCCGGCCTATTCCGACGTCCTGCCGAAAGACGTCGATCTGAAAACCCGCCTGACCACTGACCTGAACCTCAACACGCCACTGATTTCGGCGGCCATGGATACAGTGACCGAAGCACGCCTGGCGATTGCCATGGCGCAGGAAGGCGGTATCGGTGTAATACACAAAAACATGAGCCTGGATAACCAGGCAGAGCAGGTCCGTATCGTTAAAAAATACGAAGCGGGCGTGATCAAGGACCCCATTACCGTTGGTCCGAACACATCGGTCAGCGATGTGCTGGATATTACTCACAGGCATAATATTTCCGGTGTCCCGGTGGTGGATGGCGACGAACTGGTCGGTATCGTTACGTCCCGGGACATGCGTTTCGAGCGGCGCCTGGATCAGCCTGTAAGAAATATCATGACGGGCAAGGCAGACCTGGTGACGGTCAATGAAAATGCCAGCCAGGATGAAGTGCTTGAATTACTGCATAAGCACCGCATCGAAAAGGTGCTGGTGGTCAACGACAACTTCCTGTTGCGCGGCCTGATCACCGTCAAGGACATTCAGAAATCCTCCGATTTCCCCAATGCCGCCAAGGATTCCCGTGAGCGCCTGCTGGTTGCCGCGGCCGTTGGTGTCGGTGGCGACACCGAAGACAGGGTTGCCGCATTGGTGGATGCCCATGTCGATGTTGTTATCGTGGACACCGCCCACGGCCATACGCGCGGTGTACTGGACCGGGTCAGGTGGGTCAAGCAGCAGTTCCCCTATGTCCAGGTCATCGGCGGCAATGTGACCACCGGTGAAGGTGCGCTGGCGCTGGTCGAGGCGGGTGCTGATGGCGTCAAGGTAGGGCAGGGGCCCGGTTCCATCTGTACCACGCGCATGGTCGCAGGAGTTGGTGTACCGCAGATCACTGCGGTGAATAATGTTGCCGTGGCGCTTGCCAAAATAGGCGTGCCCTGTATCGCCGACGGCGGAATACGGTTTTCCGGTGACGTAGCCAAGGCAATTGCAGCGGGTGCCTGGACGGTGATGATCGGCGGCCTTTTTGGAGGCACCGAGGAAGCACCGGGTGAAGTCGAACTTTTCCAGGGCCGCTCCTACAAATCCTATCGTGGCATGGGTTCATTGGGTGCGATGCAGGAAGGCTCCAAGGATCGTTATTTCCAGATGGATGTGGCGGCTGACAAACTGGTGCCGGAAGGTATCGAAGGCCGTGTGCCCTACAAGGGTCCATTGTCAGGCGTGATTCACCAGTTGATCGGAGGCTTGCGTTCTTCGATGGGGTACATGGGGTGCAAAACAATCGAACAGTTCCGTGACGAGGCGAAATTTGTCCGTATCACTGGAGCTGGTGTGCGTGAAAGCCACGCCCACGATGTCCAGATCACCAAAGAAGCTCCCAACTACAAGTTGGGTTGACGGCTCCGGGTATGGCATCAACAACACGGGATATTCACCAGCATCGACTGCTGATCCTTGATTTCGGTTCCCAATACACGCAATTGATTGCCCGCCGTATTCGTGAAATCGGTGTCTACTGCGAAATATGGCCATGGGATGTCAGCGAGGAGGAAGTTGCAGAATTCAGACCCATGGGCGTTATATTGTCCGGCGGGCCGGAATCAGCAACCACGGAGGAGGGCCCAAGTGCGCCGTCCATAGTCTTTGAACTGAATGTACCGGTCCTCGGTATTTGCTACGGTCTGCACACGATGGCGGCCCAGTTGGGCGGCAAGGTAGAGCCATCGCACGAGAAGGAGTTCGGTTACGCAGAGGTCGAACTGGTCCGTTCCTCGGGTCTTTTCGAGGGCATCACCGATCGCCTTGATGATGCCGGAAAAGGCTTGCTCGATGTATGGATGAGTCACGGTGACAAGGTCACCAGCCTGCCGACAGGTTTCGACCTGGTGGCCCGTACCGCTTCGGCGCCGGTTAGCGCCATCGCCGATGAGTCGCGTCATTTTTATGGTGTCCAGTTCCACCCGGAAGTTACCCACACCAAAAGTGGCAAGGAAATCCTGCAACGCTTTGTGCTTGATATCTGCAACTGCGACGCACATTGGACGGCTGCGAATATCATAGAAGGCGCCATTGATAACGTGCGCAAGGATGTCGGCGCCGACCACGTTCTGCTCGGCTTGTCAGGCGGCGTAGATTCGAGCGTGGTGGCAGCCCTGTTGCATGAAGCAATTGGTGACCAGTTAACCTGTATTTTCGTCGATACCGGCCTGTTGCGTTACAAGGAGGGCGATCAGGTGATGGCAACCTTTGCCCGCCACATGGGGGTTCATGTCATCCGCGTGGATGCACGCCAGCGCTTTCTCGACGGTCTGGCAGGTATCGAGGATCCGGAACAAAAGCGCAAGGTCATCGGCAACCTGTTTATAGACATTTTTGAAGAGCAGGCCAGGGACTGCACAAGATCGGACCACCACGTCAAATGGCTGGCGCAGGGGACGATCTACCCGGATGTGATCGAATCTGCAGGCAGCCGCACAGGCAAGGCCCACGTGATCAAATCCCACCACAATGTCGGCGGTCTGCCGGACTACATGCAAATGAAGCTGATCGAACCACTTCGTGAACTGTTCAAGGATGAAGTGCGCCGTATCGGTATGCAATTGGGGCTCGCGCCTGAAATGGTATACCGCCATCCTTTCCCGGGTCCTGGCCTGGGTGTCCGGGTCCTTGGTGAGGTTCGGGAAGAATACCTGGAACCCCTTGCGCGCGCCGACCACATCTTTATCGAAGAACTGCGCAAACATGGTCTCTACGACAAGGTCAGCCAGGCGTTTGCAGTGTTCCTGCCGGTTAAATCCGTCGGTGTGGTAGGCGACCAGCGCCGTTACGAGTGGGTGGTTGCGCTGCGCGCAGTGGAGACCATCGACTTTATGACCGCAATCTGGGCGCGTCTCCCCTACGAGTTCCTTGAGAAAGTATCTTTAAGAATAATCAATGAGATATCTGGTATATCTCGTGTAGTTTATGATATATCAGGGAAGCCGCCTGCCACCATTGAATGGGAATAGTGCGTGGTATGTCCGGGGCATTGAGATGACGGCAGAAACAAACAATGCATTCGATCCGCAGGATCATGCATGGATGAGAGAAGCCCTTCTGCTTGCGGAGCGGGCCGGAAAAGAAGGTGAAGTTCCCATTGGCGCCGTCATAGTCAGGGATGGCAATGTAATCGGTCGCGGCTGGAACCGGAATATTGCTCTCAATGACCCGTCGGCTCATGCTGAAATCATGGCGATGAGAGAGGCGGGTGCGGCAATTGCAAACCACCGACTGACCGGTTGCACCTTGTTCGTGACACTGGAACCCTGCCCAATGTGCGCCGGCGCGATGATCCATGCAAGGCTTGAGCGGATTGTGTATGGTGCTCATGATCCGAAAACCGGCGCTGCCGGCGGAAAGTTTGACCTTTTGTGTGATCCGGCACACAATCACGCCCCGGTAATCGCGGGCGGCTGCCTGGAAGATGAATGCTCAGTTCGCCTGAGGGCGTTTTTCAGAGAGCGCAGAAAACCGGGATTCGATTCACAGGACCATTAGGACAGGCTCCCCGGGGCCGATGCAAAGAGATTTTTATATGAGAGTTTTTATCACCGTTTTATTGTTACTGATGTTTTCCGACGCCGTGGCTTATCTTGATCCGGGTACCGGCAGCATGTTACTGCAGGTTATCCTCGGCGGTATCGCTGCGGTGGGTGTCGCGATCAAGCTGTACTGGCACAAGCTGAGGGCAGCATTCGGTTTTGCCCGTAAAGCAGATCCGGAAGACGAATCGGCCTGAGTCATACATGATCATTCCAAGTGCCGCGGTCAATACCGGGTCTTTTCGTGACCGCGATGGCCGTGTTTATCATTTCCAGGGCCGCGTATTCCGCGGCTTGAGCCCATCAGCACTGGAAAACTACCGGCAACTTACGCAAAAGCCTTTTTATACAAAGCTGGCCGAATCCGGCAAGGTGATCGGCACGCGCGAGCTTTCCGGCGAGCAGAACCCATTGCCGGAAGACGTGAAAGCCACCTGGACAGGGTTTCTTGAGCACGACCCGGTACCCGTAATCTCGTATCCCTACGAGTGGACCTTCAGCATGTTGAAGGCTGCAGCGTTATTGCAGTTGCACTTGGTGGAGCGTGCGGTCAGTAATGGCTTTACGCTAAAAGACGCAACGCCTTATAACATCCAGTTTGTTGGCCGGGAGCCGGTATTTATCGATATTCCGTCCTTTGAGCCACTCGACGAGGGCGAGCCATGGTCCGGTTACCGGCAGTTTTGCGAAATGTTCCTGTTTCCGCTGTTCATTCAGGCTTACAAGGACTGCAATTTTCAGCCGTTCATGCGCGCCTCCATTGATGGTGTCAACGTGCAGGCTGCGGCGTCCCTGTTCGGGTTCCGCGATCGTTTCCGTAAGGGCGTGATGAGCCACGTGTGGTTGCAGTCCAAGCTGGATCGGCGCTATGGCGGTTCTTCTGAAAATGTGCGCTCCAGTCTGAAAACCGCCGGCTTTAACCGTGAACTGATCCTGGTGAACGTTCGCAAGCTGCAAAAGTTGGTCAGAAAGCTTGAGTGGGCAGCAACGGGATCTGAGTGGGGTGATTATACCGAGTTCCATAACTACTCCGATGAAGACCATGTCCGCAAGGAGGGCTTCATTCGTGAGTCAATTATCGAACAGAAACCGGAGATGGTGTGGGATATCGGTTGCAATACCGGCCAGTTTTCGCGAATTGCCGCTGCCGAATGCGAACGGGTTGTATCCACCGACATAGACCACGTTGCCGTAGAGCGGATTTTTCTGAACCCTGAAACCCCGGAGAACATCCTGCCGCTGGTACAAAATGTTGCCGACCCGTCACCCAACTGGGGTTGGCGTAACCGTGAGCGCAGTGACCTGCAAACCCGTAGCAGTCCCGACCTGGTGTTGTGCCTGGCGCTAATCCACCACGTGGTGATCACGGCAAATATCCCGCTGGCAGAGTTTATCGATTGGCTGGCAGGCCTGACTGACAAACTGGTGATCGAGTACGTGTCGCGCAGGGATGACAAGGTACAGACGCTGTTGCGTAACAAGGAAGACAAGTACAGCGACTACAGCCGTGAATCGCTGGAGACCAACCTCAAGCGACACTTCGAAATCCGCAACCGGCGGGATGTGAACAACGGCGACCGCAGCCTTTACCTGTGTGTGAAACCCGGCGGCCAGGTTCGCTCCGCGCCGTGAATTGACAGCGCTGTGAATTAAACAAATTTTCTTTATTCGATCACCTTCTACCTATGCAGGATTAGGGCTAGAATGGTAGTCATCATTAACCGAGGTGAATTCCATGACTACAAGTAAATTAAAGCCCGGTGTCGTCACCGGCGAAGGTTACAAAGCACTGGTAGAGGCGGCCAAGTCTGGCGGCTATGCACTTCCGGCAGTCAATGTAACGGGCACCAACACGATCAACGCGGTAATGGAAGCTGCCGCGGAAGCCAATTCCGATATCATCATCCAGCTGTCCAACAGCGGTGGCCAGTTCTACGCAGGCCGTGGCATGAAGGATGCTTTTACTGCCAAGGTGATGGGTTCAGTGTCCGCAGCCCAGCACGTCCATTTGCTGGCTGAGTACTACGGTATTTGCGTTGCGATGCATACCGACCATGCAAACAAGGCACTGATCCCGTGGGTAGAGGCCCTGCTGGATGAAGGTGAAAAGTACTACGAGCAACACGGCAAGCCCCTGTACAGTTCGCACATGCTGGATCTGTCTGCCGACCCGATAGATTTTAACCTCAGTGAAAGCGCCCGCATCCTGGAACGCATGGCAAAAATTGACATGTCGCTCGAGATCGAGCTCGGTGTAACGGGTGGCGAGGAAGACGGTATCGGCAGTGATTTTGAAGAAGGTGCGGATAATTCCAAGCTGTACACCCAGCCTGAAGATGTCCTGCGGGCCTATGAGTTGCTCGCCCCGATCGGTCATTTCTCCGTTGCTGCATCTTTTGGTAATGTCCACGGCGTCTACAAGCCCGGTAATGTAAAGCTGCGCCCTGAAATCCTGAAGAACTCCCAGGCCCTGGTCCAGAGTACCTGCGGAACGGGACACAACCCGTTGCACCTGGTATTCCATGGCGGTTCCGGTTCGGAGAAGGCCAAGATTCATGAAGCGGTTGGTTACGGCGTATTCAAGATGAATATCGACACCGATACCCAGTTTGCATTCTCAAAGCCGGTTGGAGAGTTTGTCAGGCAGCACGCCCGCGCCTTTGAGTACCAGATCGATCCGGACGATGGCACGCCTTACAAGAAGCAGTATGACCCCAGGGCTTATCTGCGTAAGGGCGAGGAGGGCATCGTGGCCCGCCTGCTGGAAGCCTGTGATGATCTCGGCTCCAGGGGCAAGTCCATAGCGAGCTCCTGATATATAGCCGTTATCCATAAAAAATTATGACCGGGTTGTAATGGCCCGGTCATTTTATTTGCGCCAAGCGGAGTTAGACTGTATCCATGCCCCTGGTCGAACATCTCAAGTTACCCACCTTTTCCCGTCTGCGAGAGCAGGGGCACGATGTGTTGCCGCTCGACCGGGCAGTGCACCAGGATATCCGGGAACTGCATATCGGTTTTCTGAACATGATGCCGGACGCGGCACTGGTCGCCACCGAACGGCAATTTATCCGCCTGGTAGGTAACTGCAACCGCATCGCCCAGTTTTACGTCTACCCTTTTTCACTGCAGGGATTGCCTCGCAGTCAGGAGACGCTTGAGTACATTGATCGTTATTACTGTAAGTTCGATGATCTGAAAGAGCAGGGCCTGGATGCGTTGATAATCACGGGCGCCAACGTGGCGAATCCCAATCTTGAAGATGAACCGTTCTGGGAGCCCTTAATGGAAGTTGTGCGGTGGGCTGAACAGAACGTTGCCTCCACGTTATGTTCCTGCCTGGCCACACACGCATTACTCAAATACCTATATGGTATCGAGCGCAAGCCTCTGCCCGCTAAACGCTGGGGTGTTTACAGCCATCGGATTGCGCAACCCAGGCATCCTTTGCTCAGGGATATCAATACGCGATTTGATGTACCACATTCGCGGTATAACGAGATATCCAGGCAGCAGCTTGAAGATGCAGGCCTGACCGTGCTGGTTGAAAGCCGCGAGGGCGGTGTGCACATGGCTGCCAGCGAGGATCAGTTCCGTATGATTTTTTTCCAGGGTCACCCGGAGTACGACCGGAACAGCCTGTTGAAAGAGTACAAGCGCGAAGTGTTGCGCTACGTCGCGGGTGAACTGGACACGCCACCGCCATATCCTGATCACTATTTTTCAAACGAGGCGGAGCAGTTGGCGGAACAATTTCTCGAGCAGGCGAAACAAGCAATACTGGAAGGCGGGGATTTACCAGCTTCGCTGGAAGAAGAACTGGAGAGTCTGCTGGATAACAGCTGGGGTGATACCGCCAAGGCGATGGTCAACAACTGGCTTGGGCTGGTTTACAAGCTCACCAATCTCGATCGCAAGCTGCAGTTCATGGAGGGCATTGACCCAAAGAACCCACTTGGCTTGAAAGACGCCTGATTATTTTTTAATGATGCCTGCGTATTTTCACCGGGCAGGTGAGTCATCTCCAAAACAGACAGAAAACCGGCGCTTGATGGAGTAGGGGAACACATCTGTCTGTTTGCCTGCCAGGATGTCTTCTTTCATACCATTCCACCAATCGGCGTTTAACAGGTCGGCATGGTCTTTTTTAAATAATTCAAGGCCCGCACGGTCAGGGAAGAAGAAGGGTCCAAATGTTTCGGGGAACACATCATTTTGCCCGATTGAGTACCAGGGTGTGTCGGACATTTCATCTTCGTAGTTGCGTGCCGGCGGAATTCGGCGGAAGTTGCACTCAGTGATGTAAGCAATCTCATCGTAGTCGTAAAAAACGACACGGCCGGTTCTTGTCACGCCAAAGTTTTTCTTCAGCATATCGCCGGGAAAAATATTGGCGCCGGCCAGGTCCCGGATCGACTGGCCATAATCCCGTATTGCGCGGCGGCGCATGGCAGGCGACGCATGTGCCAGGTAGCGGTCCAGCGGTTCCATTCGGCGTTCAATGTAAATGTGGCTGATAACCAGGTCATTGCCGACTGTTTCCAGTGAACTCTTTGCTGTTTTGTTCAATTCCTCCAAGAGTGCAGGTTCAATACGGTCAAGGGGAATCGCTACATTTGAATACTCGAGCGTGTCCGCCATTCTGCCAACACGGTCATGAAATTTGACCAGTTGGTACTTGTCCCGTACATCTTTCCGGGAGGATGTCTTGGGAGGGTCAAAGCGGTCACGAATCAATTTGAAAACAAAGGGAAATGACGGCAGTGTGAAAACCAGCATAACCATGCCGCGGATGCCGGGCGCGATCTGAAAGTTGTCCTGTGAATGGGTCAGATGGTAGTGCATTTCCCGGTAAAAAAGCGTCTTGGCCTGCTTTTGCAGGCCCAGCATCGCATACAGGTCTACGGCTGATTTGCCCGGCATAATCGATTGCAGGAAATTGACGTATGCTGACGGCACTTCCATGTCGACAGTGAAATAGGCACGCGAAAAACTGAATACAATCGAAACGTCCTTGGCTTTCATCAGTGCCGTATCAACAAATAGCTTTCTGTTTTCATCCTGCAACAAAGGGACGACCAGTGCCTGTTTGTTGTCACCGTTAACCAAGCGGCAGACGACATAGGCTGCCTTGTTACGGAAAAACAGCGAGCTAAGCACCTGTAGTTGATGATTGGGGTGCGCTTTCCAGTTTTTTGGCCGGCGGCTCATAATTGTCCTTTCCAGTCGCCGGATATCCCGCCGCAGGTCCTGGAAATGGTTGGGGATGTTGAATTCTGTAAGCGCCTGCAACAGGCAGCGTCGAAGACCGAAAGTGGGCGGGTAAAAGCTGCGGTAAGTCGGGCTTGAGCCGTGTAGATGTTCAGTGCTGAGCGCCGGTCGCCAAAATATATATTCATTATTATAGTAGGTTCTATGAAGAACCCTACATGCTACTGAATTATAGAAAGTTTCAGCGCATTCAGATTGCAAGTGGTTCATCAGTAAAGCAATATATGCGGCTTTGATCCCGGGCCACCATTCCGCGTGCTCTGCGGCACTTGGAAATCGCCTGTTGAGGATTTCAACGGCTTCGGATACACGTTCTTCATAACCGAGGATACGCTCTTTGCCGATGGCACTTACGCGCGCCCAGTCTGCCCGCTCAAAACAGGACAGGGCTTCATCGCTGAACTCCCGGAAAATCTGGTAATGTTTGTTAAAACCGTCAAGGATTGTCTGGGCTATGGCAAGCGGATTTTCCACTGTGTCCCGAGCGGATTTTTCCTGGCTGTCGTTCATATGTTTAAGGTATCACTTTTCAGGTTTTGCGCCAGTACTTCAGCCCATAATTCACAGACTTTTGCAGAGGGGTGAAACCCGTCATCACAAAATTCATGATGAATTGGGTCTGTTCCGGTTGGAACGTGAACCACATTTGCCTGACCGGTCACCAGTCTCGCAGCAATCGTGTCAAATACTGAGGCGCGAAAGCCCAACGCGAATCGCAGGGGATTTGACAATAACGGAAACCTGGACATGGGTGGCAACCCAAGCAGTATTACGTGTGCTGTAGGCCATCGACACTCCAGGTCCCGCAACAGACCTTGTAACTGGGATGTCCAGTGTCGTTTACTGCTGAGTCCCGTGACATCATTGACACCGATTGAAATCAAAATCACATCGGCTCGCTGGCTTTTGTCGAATCGACTAGCCAGCTGGCGTAACCGCGCAATATCTGCACCGTTTTCACCGGCAACCTGCCAGTTCACTTCGCAGTTTCGTGAACCCGCAAGGGCGCGTGCAAACTGCACAGGAAAAGAGTTTTCAATGGTGACCGTTCCAACGCCGGCAATTATCGAGTCGCCCAGGGCCAGTAGTTGCAGTTGCTTACCCTGGCCAACTACACCAATCCTTTTACCCGTGGCCTCCGGCAAACGTTTGGCCGTGCGGCGCAACCAGAGACCTTGTGCAGCAGAAAGAGGCAGACACAGCCAGAAAGCGATGTGTGTAAAAATAAGTCTCACTTAAAATTGTAATTGAGCCAGACCCCAACATTGCGCCCGGGTGCGTCGATTCCGGAAGCATGTTCCCGGTAGGACTTGTCGGCAAGATTTTCAAGTCTCAGGCCAAGTTGCATTGATGCTGTGGCCTGCCAATCCAAAAGCAGATTCAGCGTGCCCCAGCCGGCAGTGCCGTTGGGATTGATGCGCGGATCACGCACATCGCGTGGGCTTAAGCGGTCTTGTTCATCTGCAAACAACAGGTAGGGTTCGATACGCCAGTCACCCGCGAAGAAATACTCCAAACCCAGTTTTCCGTTCAGGGGCGGAATACGGTCGGCAGGAAAGACTGGCCCCAGGTGGTTCTGCTCTTCACCACGGGTGTAATTGATAACCGCATAAGTATTCAAATCGTCCATGACAGCCCAATAGGCACCCGCTTCAAGACCATAAATATCAACGTTGTTGAGGTTCTCACTGCGAACGATATCGCGGCCGTCTTCGGTGACTTCGCCGGTAAACGTCGAGGTTATCTTGTCGGAATAGTCGAGGTAAAAGGCAAAGACTTCAAACTCGACACTGCCGGATTCCATTTTGAAGCCGATGTCATAGCTCCAGACGGTTTCCGGATCCAGCTCTGTATTGGCCGCATTGAAACGATTGCCGGGCCGCGGGCCAAGTGCTGCCAGATCAAAAATATTCGGCGGGCGAAAGCCCCTGCCGAGGTTTGCCACCAGTTTGATACCAGGATTGAGTTCATAAACAACATGAATATCGCCGGTTAGGTCCGACGGCGTCAGTGCCACTGAATCATGATAATCGCTTGCCGGCAGACTGATATCAAACCAGCTGTAGCGCAGGCCTGCGCTCAGATCGAAAGTGTCGGTGGCAAACCAGTCACCCGACAAATATACGGCAGCGCTGTCCATGGAGGAGCCATCCGGAAAACGGCTGGCCACTTCGGTTTGCATTTCACTGTCTTCCGCTCCAGCAAACCGGTTGCTGTCTACCGCATCCGTGTAATATTCGGCACCCCAGACAAATTGCATACCTGAGGACAGGGATGAATTGAACTGTAGGGTCAGACCATCCAGGGTGCTGCTATTGTGCTCCGTGACAACGACCGGGTTTCCATATTCCTGTGTCAGCCTGTCATCGGTGATGACCTGGCGTGCAAGATGGGCTTCAAACTGATCAAACAGGTGCGATTGTCCTTCCAGACGATACCGCGCGTGAATAAAACTGCGCCGGTTTGGTTCAAACAGAAACTGCTCGGAAGAAGGCTCATCCTGACCATAACCGGCCACCAATTCATCGTAACGCGGTGTTGAAGGCTGCTCCATGATTTGCGCAGAAAGCATCAGGCTGGAGCGCTCTCCGGTATCGGCTACAAATTTCAGATCAGCGGCCTTTGATTTGTAAGCAGAAGGAACCAGTTTTTCACCGCTGCCGGACGTCCTGGATGAATGATCCTGGTAACTTGCGCCCCCGGCAAATCCCCAGCCCTGTTTGCCGCCCTGGGTGCGGGCACTTAGTATCCAGCCTTTATCAACACTGTCATAGCTTCCGTACAACTTTCCTTCCTGTCGCCAGGACGTACTGTCGTAAACCGGTTCGGGCGTAATAATATTCAACACACCACCCATGGCATCGGCGCCATACAGGGAGCCCTGCGAACCACGCACCACTTCCATCCGTTCTGCGGCAAACGAATCCACCAGTCCGAGGTACTGGTTGGGGGCGTTTCTGAAAAAGGCATTGTTCAAACGCATCCCGTCGACCATGTGCAGCACCTGCGAACCCTTCAGGCCGCGGATGATCGGGATACCCTGGCCAGGTGTGGTCTGCTGGAAAAAAGTACCTGGCTCACCACGCAATACTTCCGCAATCACATCGGGCGCGCTGGCCAGAATTGCATCTTCATTAACTGCGGTGACCGCAGCTGCAATATCAATATCACGCTTTGCGGTACGCGTGGCAGTAACCTGGACATGTTCCAGGGTATCGTTCTCATACATGTCTTCAGCGGAATCATCATCCGCCTGCAGAGGTGTAAGAAACAGCAATAAAAGGAGGGGCGAAACCAGTAGTCCCGCCCGCAAAAAGTGTGTCATCAGGCTTTAACAAACATTGATTGAAAACAGCGCGTATTTTGCCACAAATCTGCCGCCCTTGGCGGCTTCAATTCCAGAAGAGCGCAATCAGAAAAGGTGGTGATCTGCTAACCAGCAAGCTAGTAGCTCTTGCCGGTCAAGGTTTATACTACGTGGCTCTGTTAAACAAAGGCGGGGGTCAAAGAGTGACAAATGTATTAAACCTACGGCAACCGGGTCAGACACCGGACCACGGTATGGACCGAAACCCCGGTATGGAATTTACACCGGAGTTATTCAACGGCCTGCGTATCAACCGCAGTGCCGTGGAACGCCGTGCCGCGACTATCGCCAAGCGCCGGTCCGTGAAGAAAGACCACCAGACGGCCTGGCTGTTGAAGGTCATCACCTGTATGGATTTAACCACATTAGCCGGTGATGATACGCCGGGCAAGGTCAAGCGGTTGTGCAGGAAAGCCCTCCAGCCGGTTCGCAAGGACATACTCGAAGGTCTTGGCGTTGCGGATATGGATATCCATACGGGCGCCGTGTGCGTCTACCACAACCTGATCGAAACGGCGGTCAAGGAGCTTGAGGGCTCTGGAATATCCGTAGCGGCCGTATCCACCGGATTTCCTGCCGGCCAGATATCCCTGCCGCTGAAGCTGTCCCAGGTACGCGCCTCGGTAGAGGCGGGAGCCACTGAAATTGATATCGTTATCTCGCGTGCAAAGGTGCTGACCGGTGACTGGAAAGGTCTTTACGACGAGGTAAAGGCTTACCGTGAGGCTTGCGGTGACGCGCATATCAAAACCATCCTTGCCACTGGTGAGTTGGCGACCCTGACCAATGTGGCCAGGGCCAGCTGGGTGTGCATGATGGCCGGGGCCGACTTTATCAAGACGAGTACCGGCAAGGAAAGTGTGAATGCCACCTTGCCGTTCAGCCTCGTAATGGTGCGCGCGATCCGCGAATACCACCGGTTAACGGGCTACAAAGTGGGCTACAAACCCGCCGGTGGCATCAGCAAGGCAAAGGATGCCATTGCATACCTGGTACTGATCAAGGAGGAGTTGGGCAACGACTGGCTGAATCCGCAATTGTTCAGGTTTGGCGCCAGCAGCCTGCTCGGCGATGTCGAACGGCAGTTGGAGCACCGCCTGACCGGTAGTTACTCGGCCCAATACCGTCACCCCATGGGTTAATCGTTTGATTACAGAATCACGGAAACCAGAATGAGCATAAAAGAAATTTTCACCAGCATGGATTATGGCAAGGCGCCCGAAAGCACGGATCTGGCTGAACAGTGGTATGCCGGACGTGACAATAAACTGCTCCACTTCATTGGTGGCGAATGGCAGCAGCCAGCCAGTGGTGGGTTCTTTGATACCAGCAACCCGGCGCGCGGTGAAGTTCTGGCGCGGGTCGCGGATGGAGATAAGGAAGATACAAACCGCGCGGTTGCCGCGGCCGCGGCGGCCGCACCAGGCTGGGCAGCACTGAGCGGCCATCAACGCGCGCGTTATCTTTATGCGATTGCACGCCGGGTGCAAAGACACAGCCGGTTGTTCGCGGTGCTCGAGAGCCTGGATAACGGCAAACCGATCCGCGAGTCACGTGATATCGATATTCCGCTGGTGGCCCGCCACTTTTATTATCACGCCGGCTGGGCGCAGGTCATGGAAAGCGAGTTGCCCGGTTATGAGCCACTGGGTGTAGTCGGGCAGATCATCCCGTGGAATTTCCCCCTTTTGATGGCCTCCTGGAAGGTAGCCCCGGCATTGGCTATGGGCAATACGGTGGTATTGAAACCGGCCGAGTTCACCTCATCGACGGCTGTACTGCTGGCGCAGATCTGTGAAGAGGTGGGCCTGCCCAGGGGTGTATTCAACCTGTTGCTGGGTGACGGCAAAGCCGGAGCGGCACTGGTTGATCATGCAGATGTCAAGAAGATCGCCTTTACCGGCTCAACCGAAGTGGGCCGGATACTGCGCAAAGCAACAGCCGGCACTGGCAAGAAACTGACATTGGAACTGGGCGGCAAATCACCATTTATTGTTTACGAGGATGCCGACCTGGACAGCGCTGTAGAAGGCCTGGTTGATGCCATCTGGTTTAACCAGGGGCAGGTTTGTTGTGCGGGTTCACGTCTGCTGGTGCAGGAGTCGGTTGCAGAAACCCTGTTGGAGAAGATCAAGGCACGTATGGCAAAGCTGGTGATTGGTGATTCCCTCGACAAGGGTGTCGATATCGGTGCGGTTGTTGACCCGGTTCAGTTACAAACCATCACGAATATGGTCAGGCTGGGTGAAGAGGAGGGCGGCCGCGTCTGGCAACCCGAGTGCGATCTCCCGGAAGATGGTTGTTTTTACCCGCCCACATTGCTGACCGATGTGCAGCCCTCGTCAACACTTGCACAGGAAGAGATTTTCGGCCCTGTATTGGTATCAATGACATTCAGGACACCGTCCGAAGCAGTCGCGCTGGCAAATAACAGCCGCTATGGCCTGGCTGCCAGCATTTGGACAGAGAACATCAACCTGGCTCTGGATGTGGCGCCCAAGCTCAAGGCCGGCTCCGTGTGGATTAATTGCACCAATGTATTTGATGCCGCTGCGGGTTTTGGCGGGTACCGTGAGTCCGGCTTTGGCCGTGAAGGCGGCAAAGAAGGCTTGTACGAATACACCCGTGCCGCATGGGAAGCCGGTCTGCATGATCAGCCGCTCTATCCGTTGGTGGATCAGCCGGGTACAGACTCAGATTCAGACACTGTCGCTTCCATCGACCGCACGGCAAAACTCTATATTGGCGGAAAGCAGGTGAGGCCCGATGGTGGTTACAGCCTGGTGGCCCACGATGCCCTGGGGTCCGCTGTCGCTGAGTATCCCCGCGGTGCACGCAAAGATATCCGCGATGCTGTTGAAGCCGCACGCAAGGCCGAAGGATGGACAAAAACAACGGCCCACAATCGTGCACAGGTGCTTTACTTTATTGCCGAAAACCTGGCCGCCCGAAGCGAGGAATTTGTACGCCGTATCATGCAGTTGAGCGGCAAGCGTGAAGCGGACGCCACTGTAGAACTGGAGCTGTGTATCAGCCGGATATTCACCTACGCGGCCATGGCGGACAAATACGACAGCGCGGTGCATGCGACACCATTCCGCAATGTAACGCTGGCCATGAAAGAAGCACTTGGTGTGATAGGCATCGTAGCGCCCGAAGAAGCGGGTTTTCTGGGGCTGATTTCGACCGTCATGCCGGCCATCGCCATGGGTAACCGGGTCGTGGTGGTTCCGTCACAGCAGTACGCTTTGCTGGCCACTGATTTTTACCAGGTTCTGGATACTTCTGACCTTCCGGACGGTACGGTTAACATAGTCACCGGCATCCAGCAGGAATTGACCATTGAATTGGCAAAGCACTATGACATAGAAGGGCTTTGGTACTGGGGTTCTGCAGAGGGCAGCAAACTGGTCGAAACCGAGGCGGCTGCCACCATGAAGCGCACATGGGTCAACTACGGCCGTTACCATGACTGGGAAGATAGCCTGCAGGGGGAAGGTGAGGTTTTCCTGCGCAAGGCGACCGAGATAAAAAATATCTGGATCCCCTACGGCGAGTAATTGAAATCGGGCCAGGGGAGCGGCCGTCGCTCCGGGTACCGGCTTGATCAGAACCCCGCACTGACACCATCCAGCCGACGGCGTAATTCATCCGCCTCGTTGGCGGGTGGATTCCAGCTTGGCTTGATGGCCGAGATCGTAATGTAGCCTTCAAGATGGGCCCGCACGTCGGCATCCTCCTTGTGCGGTTGTGCTGGATCCACACCGAGATCATAGCGGGGCGCCACCAGGCCGGTCTCGGCACAACGGTCGTAAACTAGCTTGATGATGTATCCGTCGGATATCTCCGGTTGCAGTACGCCCTTGATCTTATTCTTTGGCAGAGCCGGGTAATTGATATTCAGGAACAGGTTTTTGGGTAACAGGGGAGCTTGCGGTTCGCGTGAATCCTGCAAGGCCTCGACCACCGAATGTGTGAATTCTGCTGCAGGCTCGAGCACATCGTAGGTGCTCGGAAATTTCAACGGCGAATGGTTGTACTCTTCAAACTGCATGCCGGCGGATACGGCGATGGCAGGCACGCCCAGCAGGGCTGCGATTACCGCGGCTCCGATGGTGCCGGAAATATGCAGGTCGTTTCCCAGGTTCGGGCCAAAATTGATACCTGAAATTACCAGGTCCGGCGGATCGTTTTCGAGCAGGTGACGCACCGCGACCAGCACGGTATCGGCCGGCTGCCCGTCCAGGTGCCAGCTGTTTTCCTCGAATTTTTCAAGCGCCAGGTTCCTGCGGCTGGTCACGGCCGTACCGGTAGCGCTCCGTTCCGTGCTTGGCGCGACCATGCTCACTCGATGGCCGGTTTTTTTCAGGATACGGCTCAGGGCCTGGATGCCGGGTGCATCGTGGCCATCGTCATTGGTTAAAAGTATATGCAGGGGTTCGGTGCCGTTCATGAGATATATTTTACCCCTTATTGCATACTTGTTAGCATGGAAAATTCAATGGAGAACACAATGAACAGCATTGATATTGCCGGTAAAGTAGCGGTGGTCAATGGCGCCTCACGAGGAATCGGTGAAGCCATTGCGAGAGCTCTTGCAGCATGCGGTGCACGGGTCGTGCTGAGCAGCAGGCGACTGGATGGTGTTCAGAAAGTTGCGGACTCCATCGTTGCTGAAGGTGGCAAAGCATTCGCTTTTGCATGTCATGCCGGCCACCTTGATGAAATCGATGCGTTGTTCGAATTTGTCGGTAATCAATTTGGGCGTCTTGATATTCTGATCAACAATGCAGCAACAAACCCTTACTTTGGTCCGGCAGCGGAACTGTCACCCGAGGCCTTTGACAAGACGGTCGATGTTAACCTCAAGGGTCCATATTTTATGATCAGCCGGGCCGTACCTTTAATGGCTGAAAGTGGTGGTGGAAGCATCGTCAACGTGGCATCAATCGCTGCATTGATGTCACTGCCCGGGCAGGCCGTCTACGCCATGACAAAGGCAGGCCTGATCAGTGTAACCAAATCATTTGCCAGGGAATATGGTGTCAAGGGGATACGGGTCAATGCGATTTTGCCGGGGGTGGTAGAAACCCGGCTGGCCGCAGGCCTGGTGGATGACCCTTCCGTGCAGAAATGGCTGTCCCGGATACCTGCGGGAAGGGTGGGGCAACCCCAGGACATGGTGGGCGGTGTCCTGTACCTCGTTTCCGGCCAGGCGGCCTATACGACGGGAACAACCCTGGTGATGGATGGTGGTGCAACTTTGGGCTGAAGGCTGATTGGATCTGACTAAAACAAGTTAAGATAGCGACCTTCATAAATATTGATACCGATGGAATGTATCTATGTATGGATTGTCAGGTGTTTTAAAGCGAATTTTTATTTGTGTTTTGGTGTGCCTGCCGTCTCTCGCGCTGGCGCAACCTGAACAGGATGCGAAATCCCTTGATGACATAGCAAGGGACTTGAGCAACCCGGTCAGTGCCATCAGCTATATTGCCAATGACTTTGAGTACCGTACATACCAGGGTGATCTGCCGGGTGCAGGCGACCAGACCAGTGAGGTGTACCTGTTTCGGCCTTCCGTAGGGATACCGCTTCGCAATGGCAGAAATATTATGCTGCGGGCGGCAGTGCCGATCCACCTGAGCCAACCGAAATACGTGGCAGACCACGAGTACTATGACCACCTGATCCGGCAACGGGCCGATATCATGCCCAGGGACGGTGAGTTCGAAACCGGTCACTCATTTGAGGGTGACATGTTTTATGACGCCGCTTATGGGGGTATCAGCGACAATGGCTGGATCACCATGTACGGGGTTGCCGGTGTGCTGGGAACATCCAAAGACGGCTCAGCGGCCAGGAACCAGAACCTCTTGGGGCCGGAGTTTGCATTTGGAAAGGTGACCGGTTGGGGCGTCATTGGTACCTGGTTGACCCACATGGTGGATGTCTCCGGCAGCGGTTGGGTCGAAGTTGATACGCAGCTTACATCCGCAAGGATTTTCTTCTCTTACAGCCTGGGAAATGGCTGGCAGATATTTTCAAACCCGGTCATCACCTATGATTGGGAAGCAGTCAGCGGCAACAAACTGTTGTTGCCAATCAGTGCGGGTGTTTCAAAGCTCACCAGGATCGGAAAAATGCCTTTGAACCTGGCCCTGGATATCCAGAACTATATCGTGAGCCCGGATGCATACGGTCCGGAGTGGCTGATGAGGTTCACCGTTACTCCCGTTTTTCCAAACCTGTTTCAGCGGTGACCCGACTCAAATTTACCATTTGCTAGTAATGTGAATGAGGCGATAAGGAAACAATCCATGCGATCATCAATTTTTGCAAAATGGGTCCGCGGTCATTCCTTTGATTCACACGTTATCCTGCCGGGCGTGTTGAGCCTGTTGATGATGGGTATGTACTTTTCCGGTAACGCCTGGCTGCAAAACATCGTGGCTCCCGCCATGGATAACATGCCGCTTTTCTCAGCCAGGGAGTTTGGCGTCCTAGAGTTGCTGCAGGATTTCTTCCTGTTGTGCATTGTGTTTTATTCGGTTCGCTGTTTTGTGGCTGCGCGCGAGGGCATGGTCAAGCTTTTTGCCCTGGGGCTGATTGTTGTCAGCGTGTTCACACTGCTGGAAGAAATCGACTACGGCGCGCACTTTATCGAGTACTTTACCGGTCAGCACGGTTCACTTGCGCAGGAAACGTGGAGCCGGAACTGGCATAACAAGACCAGCGCCAGTGGTGTCCAGAACGTCAGCTATATTAAACTTGCGGCCAATTTCGCCATATTGACCGGTTTCATACTGGCGCCACTGTTGCTTTCCAATGTGAGAAACCGGACCATTCGCTTACTGGTGCCGTCCAGGTGGATGATTGCTACCGTTTTGCTGATCGTGTTGATGTCGTACCTGGCCCACTATCTCGATGATGCAGGTTATTCAGTCATTGGCGACAAGCCCGGTAACCTGTACAAGAATGTATCCGAGTTCCGTGAGCTGAA
This sequence comes from uncultured Lysobacterales bacterium, assembly GCA_937927755.1. Classification (GTDB taxonomy): domain Bacteria; phylum Pseudomonadota; class Gammaproteobacteria; order Xanthomonadales; family SZUA-36; genus SZUA-36. The sequence continues at coordinate 3,418 of CALBDB010000002.1, read as the reverse complement.
CATGTATTACCTGTTGTTGCTTTACACCGCGGTTCTTCACGAGCGTATCATCACCCGGCTGCATGACCAATGATTGATTTGCGCTCATTTTCAGCACCTGTGCGGGTGCTTGGATTCCTGCTGCTGATGCTGACGCTGTCCCGGACTGCCCTGATCGCGTGGTACTGGGGCCGGGTAGCGCCAACTGACGGGGTTTTGTTCATCCTTTTGCAGGGTCTTCGCTTCGATGTGGTCCTGATGGGAATGCTGATCGGACCTGCCATGCTGGCCGCACCCTGGGTGACCGGGCACAGGTACGGCGGGCCCGTGCTGCGCTGCTACCTGGTGGTGGTGACCATGTTCGTTCTGTGGGTGGAACTGGGCACAATCCCCTACATCGACCAATACGATGTCCGCCCAAATTACATCTACATTGAGTATCTGAAATATCCCCGCGAAGTGCTCACAATGCTGGTTGTCTCCTATGGCACCCTGATGCTGCTGATGGGGCTTGCAACAATCGCTGGCGGCTTGCTGGCCTGGCGATGGTCCCGAAGTGCCTTGCAGACCCCGGTGCAAAAACGCTTACCAGGGGCATTGATACTGTCACCCTTCGTTCTGATCATGATTCTGGCCATGGTGAGGTCGACCCTCGACCACCACCCGGTCAACCCCAGTACCGTGGCTTTCACGACCGATTCCATGGTCAACCAATTGGCGCTGAGTTCGCCCTACACGCTTATATATGCAATTTATGAACAACAGCGTGATTCCAGGGACGGGGCGGTCAGCTATGGAAGAATGGATGATGATGATGTGTTACGAATCGTTGTGGAAAACGCCGGTCTTGCGGACGTCGTCGACCTAGACAGTGAAACCCCGACCATGCATATGCAAACGGCAACAAGGCGACTGGACCGTCCAAAAAACCTGGTAATTATCCTGGAAGAGAGTATGGGCGCCGAATTTGTTGGCAGCCTGGGCGGCAAAAACCTCACACCCAATTTTGACGCATTGGCTGATGACGGTATCTGGTTCGAACAACTTTATGCAACCGGCACACGTTCTGTGCGCGGTATTGAGGCGATAATTTCGGGTTTTCCACCCACTTCAAGACGTAGCGCCGTAAAGCTGGCTGAGACACAACGGGGCTTTTTTACGATTGCCAGTCTTTTGCAGGCTCAAGGTTACGAGACCAGTTTTATCTATGGTGGATCAGCCCATTTTGACAATATGCGGCGTTTCTTTCTTAACAATGGCTTCCAGACGGTCATCGACCAGGATGATTTTGAAGATCCCGGGTTCACGTCAACATGGGGCGTTTCGGATGAGGATCTGTTCCAGAGGGCGCACGAGTATTTCACCGGTAAAGGTAACAAGCCGTTTTTCAGCCTGGTGTTCTCATCCAGCAATCACAAGCCTTTCGAGGTTCCTGCCGGCAAAGTCGAGCCCCGTAGCGGCCCTGGGGGGGCACGTGAAACGGCCGTTGCCTATGCGGATTATGCGCTCGGTGAGTTTTTGAAAATGGCCCGCTCGTCCGGTTACTATCAAAATACGGTTTTCCTGGTTGTCTCTGATCATAATTCACGCGTCAAGAGCGCCCACCTGGTGCCCGTTAAACAATTCCACATCCCCGGTGTGATCCTGGGTAGCGGTATCAAGCCGAGACGTGTGCCGGGTATTACCAGCCAGGTTGACCTGTTGCCCACCTTGCTTTCATTGATGGGTGTCGATAGCCGCCACCCCGCTATTGGCTATGATCTGACCAGGCCGGAATACTACCTTGGAGCAGGCCGTGCACAGATGCAGTTCCATTCCCTCCAGGCCTGGATGGTGCCCGGAAAGGTGGTCATGCTACAGCACAAACTGCCGATGCAGTCTTATATCTATGAGTTCGGCGGTAGTTTGAAACCGGATCCGGAGCCTGACCACGCGCTGATGCAACAGGCGCTTGCGCACTCGCTGTATCCAAATGTGATGATCAGGAAAAAGGCGTATCGTCCTCAAAACTATAAGCCGGTTGAGTTGCTTCCAGGTGATGATTAGTCCTCGACGAGCGCGTTGACCTTTGCAGCACAGATAAAATCGTTCTCGGACAGCCCGTCTATTGCGTGGGTGGTAAACCCGACTTCGCAGTAGTTGTAACCGGCAGTGAAATCCGGATGGTGATTTTCATTGTTGACCACCCAGGCCATGGCATTGATAAAGGACATGGTGCGGAAAAACCCCTTGAATTCGAAGCGGCGGCTGATCATCTTGCCGTCATCGCTCAGTTTCCAACCTGGAACGTCGCCCAGCATCTGTTCGGCAGGTTCACGCTCAATGGCGTCAACGCCACCTTCACAGGGCACACAGTGTTTATCGGTCAGGTCACAAACAGTACTCATGGGCGATCCTTATATTATTCAGGCATCAAATGGTTCAGGCAGTAGCTTTTAGCGGGTAGGTCGGTGCATGCATACCCATCTTTCTCGCCTGGTTAACCAATGGTATCAAATCCATTTGCGCCAGCTCGAACAGGGTGTCAAAACTATCAAGGGTAAAGTAGACCGGCTGGTAGATATCAATGCGATATGGTGTTCTCAAGGCATCCAGCACATCGAATGGTCTGCGGTCCGGGGTGTCGCTTTCCAGCGCATAGACCAGTTCACCCGGCGACGAAACGATTCCGGCGCCATAGGAGCGCAGGCCATCGGCGCTGTTTATCAGACCGAACTCAACGGTAAACCAGAACAGACGCGCCAACATGGCATGGTCTTTCTTGTCCGCTGCCAACCCGGCTTTGCCATAGGCCTCGGTAAAGGCGGCAAAGCGGTAATCGGTTAAAAGTGGTGTGTGACCGAAGATCTCATGAAAAATATCCGGTTCCTGCAAGTAGCCCATATCTTCCTTGCGGCGGATAAAGGTCGCCGCAGGGAACTGGCGATTGGCGAGCAACTTGAAGAAGCTGGTGAAATCAATCAGGGCGGGGACCGGGGCAACTGACCAACCGGTGTGATCCATCAGTGCCTGTGAAACCTCGTGCAACTGGGGGATGCGGTCGTGCGGGAAATCCATGATATCAAGGGCGTCGATGTATTCCTGGCAAACGCTTCCTTTGAGCAAGGATAACTGGCCATTGATAAGTTCATTCCAAACCTGGTTCTCCTCATCCGTGTAATGGATGAAGCCGTTGGCATCCGGTTCCTTCGAAGTGTAGCTGCTTGATTTGGCCATTTATTAATCCAAGTTTGTACAAGTAATATTTTATACCAAATCACGCGGAATAAATTTCTATAATTTGCAGGTTATACTGCTATATTAGTATGTATATACTAATTACTGCTTAATAATTGGCAAGGATATTTCAATGGATAAGATAGACTATCGTATTCTCAACGAGCTTCAGCGAAATGGCAGGCTGTCCAGCCAGGCGCTGGCAGAAAGGGTGGGTTTGTCG
>CALBDB010000001.1 GCA_937927755.1 uncultured Lysobacterales bacterium | reverse complement strand
ATTTACCAGTCCGGCCAGCCCTGGGAAACCTGGGATGGCAGCCCATACGGCTATAGCAGTTCAACCATCCGTTTCATAGAGAAAGCGGGTTCGCGCCGGTCCAGTTCGCACTATCAACTGGACCTGAACTACACCCAGAACTTCAATTTTGGCTCCGACGGCCGTTATGGCGTGCAGTTGCGTGCAGACCTGTTCAACGTGTTTGACAACCAGACCGGTTACAACATCGACCCATATCTCGATAACGCCGGTTATGGAACGCCAAGAGACTACTACAACCCGAGGCGTTTGCAGTTGTTAGCCAAGTTCTTCTTCTGAAACAAGGTCGGTTTGGCGGCCAGCAATTTTATGTTGCTATAACCATTGAATCGGCCCGGTTTTCCGGGCCGATTCATTTCTGGAGACCGGTTTCCGAAGTATGAATTTTTCCATGAACATCCACCCCGTCGACGCCACCATCGTCATCGTCTACTTGGCGGCGGTACTGGCTTTCGGCCTGTGGGTCGGGCGCGGGCAACGTAATTCCGCGGATTATTTTCTCGGTGGCCGTTCCCTGCCTTGGGGCGCTTTGCTGCTTTCCATTGTTGCTACCGAAACCAGCACGGTGACATTTTTGAGCCTTCCCGGTGTTGCCGCTGCCCAAAATGGCAACCTGACCTTCCTGCAGATCACCCTTGGCTATATTGCCGGGCGTCTGCTGATCATTCGTTTTCTGCTGCCGTTGTATTTTCGCGGTGAAATATTCACAGCCTACACGGTACTTGAAACACGTTTCGGCAAGTTGAGCCGCCGCGCGGCATCCGTTTTGTTCCTCGGTACACGTAATATCAGTGATGCGCTTCGTTTATTCCTGACTGCGCTGGTTCTTCAGATTGTTCTGGACCTCGATCTGGCAACTTCGGTGATCGTGCTGGGTGCAATCACGATTTTTTACACGCTCGTGGGTGGCGCGAGGTCGGTGATATGGAACGACGTAGTTCAGTTCGTTATCTATATGCTGGGCGCATTGGCCGCATTTATAATCATTATCCAGGGCGCTACGGGCGGTGTGTCGCAATTGCTGCAGTTTGCCGAGGCGGGGGATAGACTGCGAATGTTCGATTTCGATTTCAGCCTGACAAAACCGGGCATGACATTCTGGTCGGGGCTGGTCGGTGGCGCTTTCCTGACCGCTGCGACCCACGGCACGGACCAGTTAATGGTGCAGCGATATCTTTCTGCCCGCAACCAGCGGGACGCGGCAAAAGGATTGGCGTTCAGCGGTCTGATCGTATTTATCCAGTTTGCGGTATTCCTGTTGATCGGCGTGGCGTTGATGAGTTTTTACAGCCAGGCGAAGATGGTAAGCCCGGTTTCCAGTGGTGACCAGTTGTTCGCATCCTTTATCGTCAACCAGATGCCCGTCGGGCTGACGGGCCTGACCCTGGCGGCGGTATTTGCTGCGGCAATGTCGACGCTGTCCAGTTCGCTGAATTCCTCCGCGACCGCTTTGGTAAACGACGTTTACCTGCCTTTGCGTAAAAACGAACTGTCGCCACGCGGCCAGTTGACCGCCGGGCGGGTGGCCACGGCATTGTTCGGGCTGCTGCAGGTTGCCATCGCGCTCGTGGTCGGCATGATCGGCACCAGCGAAAGCGTGGTGGCCAATGTGCTTAAGATCGCCGGTTTTGCCATCGGTCCGGTGCTGGGCCTGTACCTGCTAGCGGTATTTGCCCCCGGCGTCGGCCAGCGTGCCGCCCTTGCGGGCTTTGTCACGGGAGTGACGGGGCTATCGGCTATCGCCTATGGCACCGACTTGTTTTGGGCCTGGTATGCGGCGGTTGGTTCCCTGCTGACCTTGCTGGCGGGTTGGCTTATCCAGTCTGTATGGCCGGTTAGCGAGGTGAACACCTAGATGGAAGTCATCATTCTGAAGGATGCCAAGAGCGTTGCCATGACAGGCGCCGAACTCGTGGGGCAGTTGTTACGGCTGCAGCCTGCGGCGGTTCTTGGCTTTGCGACCGGCAGCACGCAATTATTGCTGTACCGTTGCCTGATCGAAAAATGCCGGGCCGGGGATATCTCGTTCAGACGGGTCACCGGGTTCAACCTGGATGAGTACCTGGGCGTGGCCGCGGACAATCCTCAAAGTTACCGTTCCTACATGGATCGCGAATTCTTTGACCACATCGACATCGACGGGGATAACACCCACCTGCCTTGTTGCGAAGATGGGCAAAACCCGCGACTTGTCGGGTCCGCTTACGAGGAAAAAATCAACAAGGCGGGCGGTATCGATTTACAGCTGGCAGGTATCGGCGCTAATGGCCATATCGGCTTCAATGAGCCCGGTTCCAGCCTGGGCTCGAGGACCCGCGTGAAGACCCTCACCAGGCAGACGCTGGAAGACAACAGCCGTTTGTTTTGCACCGATGAATTCCAGCCAAGACTGGCAATAACAATGGGTATCGCGACCATCATGGCCGCCCGCCGGGTATTGCTGCTGGCAACCGGGACGGGCAAGGCGGAAGCGGTCAGCAGGATGGTGGAAGGGCCGGTATCGGCGATGTGCCCGGCATCAATATTACAGATGCATGAACGCGCAACGGTGTTGCTGGATGAGAAGGCGGCATCGAGGCTGAAAAACAAGGATTATTACGACTGGGCCTATCTGCAGAATGAGTCTCTGAAGGACCGTTTCGGTGATTAGCGCCCCGCATAATTGCTCAATCGTAAATGAGAAAGGGCAGTCTGCGCTGCCTGAATTCCTCCAGGCCGGTATGGCCGATACTGACAATTTCAGCATAGGGACGGCCGAGGCGGATGGCCTCCAGTACAGCGCTGTTTGCCAGCAGCCTGTCGTAGGCATCGGCATCCCAGGTTTCGGGATACAGGTGCCGCAATTGGAGTGCGATTTCGATTCCGGTACGCAGCGGGTCAAAGTGCTCGCGGCCGGTGATGGCAATGCTGACCCCGCTGCATTCCTCGGCCTCGAATTTACTCGTATCCGGTGTGAAACGAATGGCCGTGAACCGCACACCCGGCAGACCGATGGCGTTCAACACGTTGGTAAACGAGTCTCCGTCGAGCCACGGTGCGCCGAAGAGTTCAAAAGGCTTATCGGTGCCACGGCCAACCGAAAGATTAGTGGTTTCAAGCAAGCCGATACCCGGATACAGGATCGCCCCGGTCAGGCTGCGCATATTTGGCGACGGGTTTACCCAGGTCAGCCCAGTGGCGTCAAAATAATCAGCCCGGTTCCAACCTTCAGCGGCAATCACCCGGAGGTCGAGGTCAAGCTGCAGCTCAGCCCTGAACATACGCGCCAGTTCGCCGGTGGTCATGCCATGGCGTACCGGAAGCAGGTGGAAGCCGGTGAAGGACTGCCTGCCTTCATCCAGCACCGGGCCGGAGACAGTGACGCCATTGATGGGATTCGGCCGGTCAAGAACGATAAAACGAACACCGTTTTCGGCAGCCGCCTGCATCGCCAGGCCCATGGTCGAAATATATGTATAAAAACGCGTGCCGATATCCTGGATATCAAAAACCAGTACATCAATGCCTGCAAGCATCTCCGGACCCGGCTTACGGGTGGCGCCGTAAAGGCTGAAAACCCTGAGGCCGGTAGCACTGTCCTTGCCGTCTTCGATTACCGGGACATCGAATTTGCCGGCCAATCCGTGCTCGGGGCTGAAAATTGCAACAAGCTTGACGTTGGCGGCGGCATGCAGCAGCTGGATGTCACTGTTGCCAGCGCGGTCGATACCGGTCTGGTTTGTGATCAGGCCGATCCTGAGATCCTGGAGTTGCCGGAAATTTTCCCGTTTGAGCACATCAATACCGGTCAGCACACCACTGTTAGCGGCGTGGGAAACCCCAGCTGTAATCAGCGGCGCTGCGGTCAGCAGGATCGGCAAAAGGATTGGCAGAAGACGGTTGGACAGGGTTGGTTTTTCACAGCGGTTGCGCATTCAGAATATCTCCATTTCGTGCCTTGCAAACAGCCGGGCTACTACTATACGGGTAAATGCAATGACAGGCTCAACTAAAGATTATTTAGCACAACTGACCACGGAATCCCGTAATCCGGCGACACTGGAACTACATCGTCTCGATGCGCCGGGGATTGTGCAGTTAATGAATACTGAAGACGCCAGGGTTGCCGAAGCAGTTGCCCGGGTTGCAGAACCGATAGCCCGGGCGATCGATGTTATTGCCAGCAGTTTTCGGAAAGGCGGGCGATTGATCTACATGGGGGCTGGTACCTCCGGCCGCCTGGGTGTGCTGGACGCGGTCGAGTGTCCGCCAACCTTCAATAGCGACCCGGAACTGGTGCAGGGATTGATCGCGGGAGGCCCCGGCGCTCTCATAAGGTCGGTGGAAGGCGCGGAAGACTCAGCAGGCATGGGCAGGGCAGACCTGGAGGAAATCGGCCTGCGTGATGTGGACGTCGTGGTCGGGATCGCGGCTAGCGGACGTACGCCCTACGTCATCGGCGGCCTGGATTATGCCCGCGACACCGGTGCATTTGCGATCGGATTCACGTGCAATGAGAATGCCGAAATTATCCAGCATGCGGATTTGAATATTATCCCCGTGGTTGGTCCCGAAGTATTGACGGGTTCCACCCGACTGAAAGCCGGCACGGCTACCAAGATGGTGCTTAATATGCTGACCACGGGCGCAATGGTGCGCATCGGCAAAACCTATTCCAACCTGATGGTGGACCTGCAGGCCACAAACGAAAAACTGGGCGAAAGATCTGTACGGATAGTCGGGGAGTTGACCGATTGCCCCGTCGATGAGGCCAGGGCTTTACTTGCCCGCTGTGACGGCGAGCTCAAAACGGCGATTGTGTCCCACAACCTGGGAATTTCGCCCGACAATGCACGGTCCAGGCTCAGCTCGGTCGGCGGGCATCTTCGACACGCACTGGAGATGCCTGAACAACCGGATGACGGCGTTCAGGACAAATAATGCCAGAGAATCTGCCGGAACAGCAAAAGAACAAGACATCTCCCTGGGCGTGGGTTCCGAGTCTATATCTCGCCAGCGGCTTGCCTTACGTGGTCGTGATGACCGTCTCGGTGATCATGTACAAGCGGCTCGGTGTATCAAACACCGAAATTGCCCTGTATACGAGCTGGCTATACCTGCCGTGGGTCATAAAACCATTCTGGAGCCCCCTGGTCGACATCCTGAAAACAAAGCGAATCTGGATTATTTCGATGCAGTTGCTGATAGGCGCCGGCCTTGGCGGTGTCGCACTGACTATCCCGGCAGATGATTTTTTGCGCAATTCACTGGCATTCCTGTGGTTGCTGGCATTCAGCTCAGCCACGCATGACATCGCCGCCGACGGTTTCTACATGCTGGGTCTGTCAAAACACGACCAGACCTGGTTTGTGGGCATACGCAGCACTTTTTACCGCCTTGCAATGATCGCTGGCCAGGGTTTACTGATTATGCTGGCCGGACTCCTGGAACGCACCGCGCAATCCCCCGGCGCTGACGTATCAGGCGCTTCCATCGATCCTGGCATAGCTTTTGCGTGGTCTATCACCTTTTACCTGATGGTCGGCCTGTTTGTCCTGTTCTTCGCCTGGCACCGTTTCGCATTGCCGCGGCCCGCTGCTGATGTGCCGACGCTGCATGAGACCTACGCAGATATCATGCGGGACTTTCTCGAGACCTTTGTGTCGTTTTTCAGGAAACCACAGATTGGCGTGGTGCTGGCCTTCCTGCTGCTGTTCAGGTTCGCCGAGGCGCAACTGGCCAAGCTGGCGCCACCATTCCTGCTGGATTCCACCGAGGCCGGCGGACTGGCCCTGAGTACGGGGGAGGTCGGCTTCGCCTACGGCACGATCGGTGTGATCATGCTGACCCTCGGTGGATTGCTGGGCGGTTTCCTGGCCGCCCGACACGGCCTGAAGCACTGGCTGTTATGGATGGTTATTGCGATCAACCTGCCGAATGCAGTGTACATATTCCTGTCCACCGCGCTCCCCGACAACCTGCTCATCGTCAATGTGGCCATCGGCATAGAACAGTTTGGTTACGGTTTCGGATTCGCGGCGTACATGCTGTACATGCTCTATACCTCTAACGGCGCGCACCAGACTGCGCACTATGCGATATGCACGGGCTTTATGGCTTTGGGGATGATGATTCCGGGGATGTTCAGTGGGTGGTTGCAGGAGTTGATTGGGTACCAGTACTTCTTTGTCTGGGTGATGGTGGCTACTATCCCTTCGTTTGTTGTGGCTATGTTGATTCCTCTTGATGGGTCTTTTGGTAGGAAAGAGGCTGATTAGTTCGGTACTCCGTCGTCGCCAAGGGCATGCCGTACCTTCCTTCAGGACATGCCACAAGTACGTCCATGTAGGCTCGTACTCGACATCCATGTCTCGTACGGTCCTGAATGAAGGTACGGCATACCCTTGGCTTTTGATGGTGCCAACTTAATATGCACACTCTTTCTTGACCGTTGTCAGTTTCGCACAGCGGTTTTCAGTGATGGGTCGGGAGTAACCCCCGGCTCATCACCCCACACCCTATGCGCACCACATAATCATCGGCTCAAGATTTGCACTGCCCCCGAATAGGATTTGCTACTTAACCCACCCAGGCCCCTTAACAAACCGCCCCGGCATCGCCCCCGTATGCTCACCGTTTTGCAATACCTGCTCACCATTAACAAACACATGCTGCATCCCGGTCGCCAACTGGTGTGGCTTTTCAAAAGTCGCCAGGTCACTGATGGTCTGCGGATCAAAGACAACCACGTCTGCGTAATATCCCGGTTCCAGTTTGCCGCGTCCGTCGAGTTTCAGGTTGGTGGCAGGCAGGCTGGTCAGCCGGTGGATGGCGTCTTCCAGTGTTAGGATTTTTTCTTCACGTACGTACTTGCCGAGAAGGCGCGCAAAGGAGCCATATGCCCGCGGGTGGGGCTGAGAGTTGGTGAACGGTGGTTCGGGGGCTACGGAGCCCGAGTCGGAGCAGAAACTCATCCATGGCTGGGTGATTTTCTTGCGTACGTTTTCCTCGCTCATTGTGAAACGCACCGTGCCGATCCGGCTGTTGTCTTCGATGATCAGATCCATGGCGGTTTCAACCGGGCCGGTGCCGCGCATCTCGGCGACTTCGGCAAGGGTTTTGCCCGTCAGGTGGCGTAATTGCTCTGAACGGAAATTGACCAGCAGTATATCTTCCGGCGGAATCATGTTTGCCTCGGCGATGACGCGTTCACGTATGGCGGGGTCGCGCAGCAGGGCGATGCGTTCATCGTGGTTTCCCTGCTTGGCCCAGTTTGGCAAGTCAATGTTCAGGCCGGTGGAGCTTGCGTTGTAGGTGTACATGTCAGCGGTGACCGGCAGTCCTTCATTCCTGGCGTCTTCTATCATCGCTATCACCTGGTCGAGCTTGTCCCAGTTTTGTTTTTGCGAGACTTTCAGGTGGTAGATTTCTCCGCGTGCGCCCGAACCGCGGACGATGGTCAGGAATTCTTCAACGGCAGGGAAAACTTCATCGCCTTCGCTGCGGATGTGCGAGATGTACATTCCATCGTGGTCCGCCGCTGCCCTGGCCAGCGTAGTCAGTTCTTCGGTCGAAGCATATGGGGCCGGGATGTAGGGCAGGGAAGAGCTGACCCCAACGGCACCCTCGCGCATCGCCTGGTACACCAGCTGTACCATGCTTTTCAGTTCTTCAGGACTCGCCTCGCGCTCATCGTAACCCATCTCATGAATTCGCACGGTGCTGGCGCCCACGAATGACGCGATGTTGGTTGCTATTCCGCGGTCCTCCATGAATTGCAGGTATTCACCCAGGCTGGTCCAGCTTATGTCGAAAACAATGTCATTCTGCCGTTCGATCGCTTCCTGCTTCATTTGGGGGTTCAGCGGCCCCATCGAATTGCCCTCGCCCAACACCTCAAGGGTTACGCCCTGGTAAACGTCACTCATAGACCGGCCGTCCTGGATCAGGGATGTATTGGCCCAGCTGAGCATATTGATAAAGCCGGGTGAAACGGCGAGGCCTTTTGCATCGACTTCGGTTTTACCCCGGTGTCTGGAGAGGTCGCCGATCGCGGAGACACGGTCACCGTCGATGGCCAGGTCGGCCACCACAGGGGCGCTGCCGCTGCCGTCATAGACCGTGCCGCCGCGGATGACGATATCGTGTTGGACAGTGCTGCAGGCACCCAGCAGCAGGATTGCTACAGAGGAAAGAGCCAAAGAGTAAACACGCTTTATTTTATCGATGCTGGTCATTTTATAAACCGCCCTGTTGAGTCAAGATTATTAATTCATCAAGCAGCATCCATAGTAATATAGCCGGAGGGGTCAGGTTCATTAAATCTCGCTGTTCAAATGAACCTGACCCCTCCATTGGTATAGGATAAGCCGGGTGTCAGAACAGATAAAACCAAAAAGATTGCGCGAAGGGGCCAGGATCGGCATTGTCAGTCCTGCATACGCGGTGGAAGCGGAAAAAATGCCCCGCTCGGTCCGTGTCTTTGAGGACCTCGGTTATGAACTCGTGATGGGCCGGAGCACGTGCCTGAGCGAAAATTGTTTTGCCGGTTCTCCCGCCGACAGGGCGGCGGATATCATGGAGATGTTCGAGGACGCCAGCATTGAGGCTATTATTTGTGCACGTGGCGGCTACGGTGTTAACCGGGTGCTGCCCATGCTGGACTACGGTGTCATTCGTCAGAACCCCAAGATTTTTGTCGGTTACAGCGACATCACCGGCCTGCTCACTACGCTGGCCCAGAAATCCGGTCTGGTCGGCTTTCATGGTCCCATGCTGAGCACCTATTGGAACAAGACCGTTCAATATAATCTTGACACACTGCACAAGGTGTTATCCGGACAGGAAAACATTCGGATAGACTCACCGGAAGGCTGCCGCGCCCGTGTCCTCAGATCCGGCACGGCCAGTGGTCCCTGTTGGGGAGGGAACCTGTGCCTGGTGATTGAGCGGCTGGGCACACCGGGCCAGCTCGATACCCGTGGCGTCATCCTGGTGCTGGAAGATATCGATGAGAAACTGTATGCCTTCGAGCGCATGCTGCTGCATCTGAAAAACAGCGGCAGCCTGGAGCATATCAATGGCCTTGTCATTGGTGAATTGCTTGAAATGGGTGACAGCAAAATTCCATTCGGCAAGAGTACCGATGAGATCGTGCTGGATGTATGCGGTGATCTCGATATTCCCATTATCAGCAATTTCCCCTGTGGGCATGGCGACTACCAGGCCACGCTGCCGATATCGCATGTGGTCGAGATCCACGCTGATGAAGATCCACCTTATATCCTGATCCCGGAATCACCGGTCGTTTAGACAAGGAATACGAATGCTCAATTACATCTGGTTCGGAATGATTGCGATCAGCGTTGTTGCGGGCATCCTGACCGGACGCATCGAGGCAGTTACCGCTGAGGCCATCAACATGGCAAAAACGGCGGTGGAAATATCAATCGGGTTGATTGGTATCATGGCTTTGTGGCTGGGTATCATGAAAATTGCCGAGGCTTCCGGCCTGATCAGGATTATCGCCAGGGGCTTGAAACCCATCACCATCCGCCTGTTTCCCGATGTGCCGGCAGACCACCCGGCAATCGGTTCGATCGTGCTGAACATGTCGGCCAATGTGCTGGGCCTGGGCAACGCCGCCACGCCACTGGGCCTTAAAGCCATGGAAGAGTTACAGGAACTGAACCCGAAGAAGAATACCGCCACAAATGCCATGGTGATGTTCCTGGCCATTAACACCTCAAGTGTCCAGCTCATTGTGCCGGCAACGGTGGTTGCGTTGATGGGGGTCGCGGCCAGCCAGATATTTATTACCACGATACTGGCCACAACCTGCTCAACGGTTACTGCGATAATCATGGTCAAGGTACTTCAAAAGACCAGGCGTTTCAGGTTGGAGGATGAGTCATGATCGAGTCCATCGTAGGTAGCCTGAATGCCGGCGCGATATACATAATCCCGCTTTTGCTGGTGGGTATTCCGCTGTATGCCCTTGCCGTCAAGAAGGTCAAGGTTTACGAGGTATTTGTCGAAGGGGCGAAGGATGGCTTTACCATTGCCGTCAGAATTATCCCTTACCTGGTCGCCATCCTCGTGGCGGTCGGGATGTTCCGTGCATCCGGAGCGCTGGATTTGTTGCTGGGCCTGCTGGCCCCGGTTTTGAACCTGATGGGTTTTCCGCCGGAGAACCTGCCGTTGGCCTTGATGCGGCCGTTATCCGGTAGCGGTTCGCTGGGCCTGCTTACAGACCTGGTCAATGAGCATGGCGCCGACTCAATGCCTGCAAAGATTGGCGCCACGATGTTTGGATCGTCGGAAACGACGTTTTACGTACTCGCGGTTTATTTTGGTTCGGTCGGTGTTACGCGTAGCCGTCACGCGCTTGTTGCCGGTCTGACAGCCGATGCGGTGGGTGCGCTCAGCGCCGTGTACATTTGCCTGTTGTTGCTCTGACCGGGCAGATTCAGGCCGCCCGCCTTTCTATCCGGGCGCCGAGGCTGCGTAGTTTTTCCTCCAGGTGCTCATAGCCCCTGTCGAGGTGGTAGATACGGTTGACGATGGTCTCACCCTCGGTCGCCAGACCGGCCAGGATCAGGCAGGCGCTGGCGCGCAGGTCTGTCGCCATCACCGGCGCCCCGCTGAGACCGCCGCGCTCGCCGCGCACCACGGCGACCTGGGATTTGGGTGTGATATTGGCGCCCATACGCGCCAGTTCCTGCACGTGCATAAAACGGTTCTCAAATATCCTTTCCGTGACCACCGAAGTGCCGCTGGCCTGGGTCATCAGTGCCATGAACTGGGCCTGCAGATCGGTCGGAAAACCGGGGTGCGGCGCCGTATCGACATCTACGGCAATCCATTGGTCACAGGGTCTGACCCGCACCCAGTCTGAGCCGGTTTCAATACTGAAGCCGCAATCTACCAGTTTTTGGATCAGGGAGTCGAGGTCTGCAGCGACACAATTTTTTACCTTTACATCCCCACCGGTGATCGCACCTGCAATCAACAGGGTTCCCGCCTCTATGCGGTCGGGGATAACACGGTGTGTGGATGGCCTGAGTTCATCGACACCTTCGATGGTGATGACGCTGCTTCCTTCGCCTTCTATCCGGGCACCCATGCTGCGCAGGTAGCGGGCGAGATCTACGATTTCGGGTTCTTTGGCAACGTTTTCGAGTACCGTTGTGCCCCGGCAAAGCGTCGCTGCCATCATGATGTTTTCGGTGCCGCCGACGGTGGCAAAGTCAAAGACGATGCGGTCACCCCGGAGCTTTTTTGCTTCCGCGATCACGTAACCATTTTCGATTTCTATGTTGGCGCCAAGCTGCTGTAACGGCTCTATGTGCAGATTGATGGGCCGGGAGCCGATGGCGCAACCGCCCGGCAGGCTCACTTTTGCTTCGCCATAGCGTGCCAGCAGTGGACCCAGGCAGAGGATGCTGGCGCGCATTTTACGGACGATATCGTAGGGTGCGACCAGGCTCTCCGGCCTTTTTACAATGACCTTGAGGTCCGACCCCTGCCTGCTCGTGGTGCAGTTGAGGTGGTGCAGTAACAACTCGGTTGAGTCAATGTCTTTCAGCGACGGGACGTTTTCAAAGATATGCTCGCCCTCCGCGAGAAGGGTTGAGAACAACAGGGGCAGGGCAGCGTTTTTCGCACCGCTGGTCGTCACGCTTCCAGCAAGCGCTTTGCCGCCATTGATCTTGATAACGTCCATATACAGTCCTTGCCTGCCAGCCCGCCGGGGCTCAGGAACCTGCGCTGAGGACCTTGGTTCCCAGGGAGACCGCCATTGCGCCGCTGCGTACCACGGCCAGTATTTCTGATTGCTCCGCAACCTGCCAGATAAAATCGTCCATGATGTGGTTGGCGCCGGTGAGTTCCAGTATGAAGCTGTCCGGACTATCGTCGAGTATGCGTGCGCCGGCAGTCTTTATGATATGCGGTAGAACGGCCTTGCCTTCCTCTGATATCGCCACTTTCATCAACAGCAGTTCGCGCTCGATGTGATCATCCATGGTCATGTCGGCGGTGTTAACCACATCCACCAATTTAAGCAACTGGTTGTTGATCTGTTCAATGACCTCGTCAGACCCCCTTGTTACCAGCGTCAGTCGTGATAGCAATGAGTCTTCGGTCGGTGCCACGTTCAACGACTCGATGTTGTAGCCGCGGGATGAAAACAGCGCCACGACACGGGCAAGTGCGCCGGCCTCGTTTTGCATCAGGACTGAGATGATATGCCGCATAATTTTACAGGGTGGGCCGGTGGCCGGTGTATGAAAAATAAAGTATCTGGAACCGGGATTATGTTCTCGCAGAATCATCCCTATTGCAATGCGTTAATTTTTCCATGACACTGCATGAATGCTGAAATCAAGGCCATTTGGGCCGAGATATGGCCATTTTTTAAATACAAATTATTTTTTATGAATCAAGCTAGCCAACCAGTAGCAAAATCCCATTCCCTTGCCGGTACCGAAATGTCAGGCGCAGACATGATCATGCAGGTGATAGCCGATGAAGGTGTGGATACCATTTTCGGGTATTGCGGTGGTGCAATCCTGCCGACCTACGATGCGGTATTCCGTTACAACGACAGGCACCGCGGCGATGACGGCCTGGACCCGATACCGCTGATCGTACCCGCGAACGAACAGGGTGCCGGTTTCATGGCGGCCGGTTACGCGGGTGCGAGCGGAAAAGTAGGTGTGGTGATGGTCACCTCTGGGCCCGGCGCTACCAACATGGTCACCCCCGTGCGTGACTGCATGGCGGATTCGACACCTATCGTGGTGTTATGTGGGCAGGTGCCGACAACCGCCATCGGTTCCGACGCGTTCCAGGAAGCACCGGTGTCGAGTTGCCTGGGGCCGGTCTCCAAGCACACCTTCCTGGTAACGGACCCTGAGCGTCTCGAATCCACCATACGCGAAGCGTTTGAAATTGCCCGCACAGGCCGTTCCGGGCCGGTGGTGGTCGATCTGCCCAAGGATGTACAGAACTGGACCGGCAAATTTAAAGGGGACGGCTTGCTGCCGGTGCGTGGGTACCGCACCCGGATGCAGGCGCTGCAGGCCAATGTGCTCAAGGATTTCGAATGCGCGGCCTTCTACGAAATGCTGCAAAAATCCAGGCGTCCGCTTCTTTATGTCGGTGGCGGTGTCATCAATGGTGATGCAGCAGACGAGTTGCGGCGTTTTGCGGAACACTTCGGGATACCGGTCACGACCACGCTGATGGGTATCGGCGCGTTTGATACAACCAAACCACTTTCCCTGCACATGCTGGGAATGCATGGTCTGGCCAGCGCCAACTACGCGGTGGAGGATTGCGATTTCGTGATCGCGGTCGGCGCCCGGTTTGATGACAGGGTAGCCGGTGTGCCGGCAAAATTTGCACCGCAGGCAAAAAACATTGCCCAGTTCGATATTGATCCGTCCGAAATCGGCAAGGTCAAACCGGTCGATTGGTCACACGTCGGTATATTGAAGCGTGATTTGCAGCACTTGTACGACTATGGCGTAGAACACCGTATAGCCCCGGATTTCACAGCCTGGCACGAAGAGATTGCTGCACTGAAAAAAACCTATGGTCTGAATTATGACCGTGACAGCGAGTTGATCCAGCCCTATGCCGTGATCGAGTCCATCAACGAAATCACCGGCGGTGACGCCATCATTACCACTGGCGTCGGCCAGCATCAGATGTGGGCGGCCCAGTATTTCGATTTTAAGCACCCCCGTCTGTGGTTGACTTCGGGAAGCATGGGTACGATGGGCTATGGTTTACCTGCGGCCATAGGTGCGCAGTTTGCGGCGCGTGATCACCTGGTGATAGACGTGGACGGTGACGCCAGCATCCGTATGAACCTGGGTGAGCTTGAAACCGCCACAACCTACGATCTCCCCGTCAAGGTGTTGGTATTGAACAACTATGGTGACGGTATGGTGCGGCAGTGGCAGAAACTCTATTACAAGGGGCGTATGTCAGCGAGTGACAAGTCGCTGCGCAAGAAGGATTTCGTTAAGGCTGCCCAGGCCGATGGCTTTGGTTACGTGGAAAGGCTGGATGACCCTGCTGAGATGGACCGTGTGGTAAAGGAATGGCTGGCATTTGAAGGCCCGGCATTCCTCGAAGTTATTATCGACCCGGATGCCTGTGTTTATCCGATGGTGGGTCCGGGGCTCTCTTATGACCAGATGGTTACCGGTGATTTCATACCCAATCGCAACGAGGTCGTGGAAGACGATATCGATGGTTCTTCGATGTTCTGAATGTTCCCGGTAAGGTAATTGCGGGATAGGGTCAGGTACATATTATATTTCGGGTTACGAAAAATAGTATGTACCTGACCCTTTTGAAGAGCAGGGTAAACAAACCTGATTTATATTCTTATAAATATAATTTAACCTTTTGTATCTGAAGAAGAACGTATAATTTTTCTGTGGTATATAGAATAGTATCGAAGGTTGGATGGGGCGTGCGAGATAACCCCCGAAATCAGGATGATAAAAACCAGCAAGTAGCTGTCCCAGGCGGGATACCTGGCCATCAAGACCAGCAGGGCCAGTTTCAAATAAACCGCAACCCCCCTGATCTGGGCCAGCCACACGGGGTTTGAAACTGCGTCTATCAACATCAACACCGCACCCGAAACCAGCGCCAGCCACCAATAACCCAGCCACAGGCTTTTATCGACGCCAAACAGGATGCCGCCGCCAACACCGGCCACCGCCAATAAATGGAGCGTGCGAAAACCTATCTTTGACCAACGTTTGATATTTTCACTGCCCATGGTTTGCAAGGTACACCATTTATACAGCCAGTATAACTTGCGCGCGACGGAATTTGACCAGAGTCGGCTTGACTGGGGCAAGGCAACAGGAGCAACATTGGTGATTCATATATTGGTCAATCCCGACCTGTATGAGACGCATGAGGGAGGGCACTATGAAGCGTACCAGTAACATTATCTTTTCCATGCTGGCTTTGATGCTGATTCAGGGCAGCGGTTTGGCGGCGGTTCGCGAGATACCCAAGGACATGACGGAAGAGTCTACAAAATGCATTTCCTGTCACAAGAAAAGCACACCCTCCATTGTTCAGCAGTGGGGTACAAGCAAGCACCACGGTGCGAATGTTGGGTGTTACGAATGTCACCAGGCCGAAGAGGGTGACCCGGATGCATTTACGCATCAGAAAAAGCTGATTTCCATTATCGTTTCACCAAAGGATTGTGCAGACTGCCATGAATCTGCGGTAATTGAGATGACTGAATCCCATCATGCCAAGGCCGGTCGTATCCTCGGCTCGCTGGATAACCTGCTCGCAGAGGTTATTGAAGGCAATAATGGTCTTGTCACACCCGGGTTCCCGGAAGGCAATTCAGCAGCCGCGGTCAACGGTTGCTGGCAGTGTCATGGTTCACAGGTCAAAGTGCTGGACGATGGTTCACTCGACCCCGCGACCTGGCCAAATACCGGTATTGGCCGTATCAACCCGGACGGCACGGAAGGCGCCTGCTCGGCGTGTCACTCAAGGCATGCCTTTTCAGTGGAGCAGGCACGTAACCCTGAAAACTGCGGCAAGTGCCACATGGGGCCTGATCATCCACAGATCGAAATTTATGAAGAGTCCAAACACGGCATAGCTTTCCACGCCAATAAACACAAGATGAACATGGACAGTTCCAAGTGGGTGGTCGGTGAGGATTATGACGCAGCGCCAACCTGCGCGACCTGTCATATGAGCGCCACGCGCAAACAGCCGGTTACACATGATGTGGGCTTGCGTATCAGCTGGAATAACCGGCCTGCGGTATCGATACGCCCTGAAGTTTCTGACGCCAAGATGGGCCTGGCCAGCGCCAGCATCAATTGGGAGACCCGCCGTGACAATATGAAAGACGTTTGCTCGGCCTGCCACAGCAAGTCGTACACGGAAGCTTTCTACATCCAGTACGATGGCCTGATTGATCTGTATAACGGCAAGTATGCACTTCCGGGCCTTGAATTGATGGCTGCAGCGAAGCCGCTGCTCAAGCCAGCCAAGTTCAGTAACAAGATCGACTGGATCTGGTTC
This sequence comes from uncultured Lysobacterales bacterium, assembly GCA_937927755.1. Taxonomy (GTDB): domain Bacteria; phylum Pseudomonadota; class Gammaproteobacteria; order Xanthomonadales; family SZUA-36; genus SZUA-36. The sequence continues at coordinate 595 of CALBDB010000001.1, read as the reverse complement.
GAGTTATGGCATCACGAGGGCCGCCGTGCGCGCCATGCAGCCTCCATGCAGGGGCCGGATTACACGCACTGGCACGGTACCTACGACCTGGCGAAGCACTTCTACACCAAGATGGTGCCTGAGCTTGAGCACCTGATCGACGAAGGTATGCATAATGGCCAGGAAGACGCGGCCCGGAATTTGCAGGCCAAACTCGACGAGGTCCTGAACTCCGACAACCACAAGTGGTACCTGGATAAACTGGACCCCGAGGAAAAGGCCAAACGGGCTAAAGCCGCTGCCGAGTTTAAAGCACGTTACGACGACTAAGGCATACCCGGTAAGGTAGTAACAGCCCCGCCGGTGTTGACCGGCGGGGCTTTTTTTTCGGGGAAAAACAAAGGGGTTTAAATAAGGGTCAGAGAGCCTGGTTTTCCAGGTATCGCTGCAGTGTTGCTTCACTTTCGTCAGCCCAGTTGTCACCGGCCATTGTTTTGGCTTTTGTCATCAGTTCAACAGCATTCGCGACATCGCCACGTTTGAATGCGAAGCGTGCCTGTGTTTTGAGTGACTGGATGTTCGCCTGTTGCACGGCCAGAGAGCCAATAAACGGAGC